>JAQCFL010000223.1 GCA_027619375.1 Verrucomicrobiota bacterium
AACTCGCCGAAAGCGCCGCCCTCCTCCGCGAATTGAAGGTGAATCCCGACAACAGTCCCGATGCCGTCCTCTGGACCCAACTCTCCACGCTCCTCCTCGATCAAACCGTCTCGCCGGGACCTTGACCCCCCAATCCCCCATTCTCCGACAAGTTTCCGGCCCAGCGCCAGTATCCTTGGCTACTCCCAGATGCCCTTCTCCCTCCTTCGCTCCCTCCCCACCGCCCTCGCCGCGGCGCTCCTCTGCACTCCCGGCCTCCTCGCCGAAGAGCCCGTCGACTTCAACGACCACATCCGCCCCCTTCTCTCCGACCGCTGTTTCACCTGCCACGGCTTCGATGCCAACGCCCGGGAAGCCGACCTCCGCCTCGACACTCCCGAGGGTGCCTTCGGCAAACGGGAAAAAGGCGACCCCGCCATCGTCCCCGGCAAACCCAACGCCTCCCCCCTCTGGCAACGCGTCATCGCCTCCGACCCGGACGATGTCATGCCCCCCCCCGATTTCCTCCGCCAACTCTCCACCGAGGAAAAAAAACTCATCAAACGCTGGATCGAGGAAGGCGCCAACTACGAACCACACTGGACCTTCGTCCCGGTCGAGAAACCCGAAGTGGATCCCGCCCAGGGCCATCCCGTCGATCAACTCGTCACCAGGCGCCTCAACAAGGAAGGCCTCACCCTCTCCAAGCAAGCCGACAAACACACCCTCGCCCGCCGCCTCTCCTTCGACCTCCGCGGACTCCCCCCCACCCCGCGGGAACTCGAAAACTTTCTCAACGACTCCTCTCCCGAGGCCTGGAACAAACTTGTCGATCTCTACCTCGCCGACCCCGCCTTCGGCGAACGCATGGCCTGGCCGTGGCTCGAAGCAGCCCGCTACGCCGACACCAACGGCTTCGAGGGCGACAGGGACCGCACCATGTGGCCCTGGCGCGACTGGGTCATCGAGGCCTTCAACAAAAACCTCCCCTACGACGACTTCACCACCTGGCAAATCGCCGGCGACCTCCTCCCCGACCCCACCTACGAACAACAGCTCGCCACCGGCTTCCTCCGCAACCACTCCATCAACGGCGAAGGCGGCAGCATCCCCGAGGAAAACCGCGTCAACTACGTCATGGACATGGCCGAGACGGTCGGCACGGTCTGGATGGGCCTCACCTTCAACTGCTGCCGCTGCCACGACCACAAATACGATCCCCTCACCCAAAAGGAATACTACGGCCTCACCGACTTCTTCAACCAGACCCCCGTCGATGGCTCGGGCGGCAACGCCCAAACTCCACCCGTCCTCGCCGCTCTCTCCGCCACGCAACGCGCAACCGAAGAAACCCTGACCGAGGAACTGCAGGCGATCCGCGCAACGGTCCCCGACAACCCCACCCGCGCCACCGCGATCGAAAAACAACTCGGCGACCTCCGAAAAAACGCCCCCAAGGTCATGATCATGGCCGACCGCCAGGAACGCCGCCAAACCCACATCCTTGCCATCGGTTCCTACGAAGCCCCCGGCCAGGAAGTCTCCGCCCTCACCCCCGCCTTCCTGCCGCCTCTCCAGCGGGACCGCCCCGACCAGCCGGCCAACCGCCTCGACCTCGCCCGCTGGCTCGTCTCCCCCGAACACCCCCTCACCTCCCGCGTCACCGTCAACCGCCTCTGGCAGGAACTCTTCGGCATCGGCCTCGTCAAAAGTCCCGAAGACTTCGGCGTGCAATCGGAAATCCCCGTCCACCCCGCCCTCCTCGACTGGCTCGCCGCCGACTTCATGGAACATGACTGGGATTTCAAGCACCTCATCCGCACCATCGTCACCAGCAACACTTACCGACAGTCCGCCGAGGTCTCCTCCACCCTCCTCGAACGCGACCCCGCCAACCGCCTGCTTGCCCGCGGCCCGCGCTTCCGCCTACCCTTCTGGATGATCCGCGACCAGGCCCTCGCCGTCAGCGGCCGCCTCATCGCCCAACAGGGTGGCGAACCGGTCAAGCCCTGGCAGCCTCCCGGACTCTGGGCCGAGGCCACCTTCGGCTATAAACGCTATACTCCCGACACCGGCGACAAGATCCGCCGCCGCAGCCTCTACACCTTCTGGCGCCGCATCAGCGCACCCCCCATGTTCTTCGATTCCGCCAAACGCGAAAGGTGCGAAGTCGGCTCCAACCGCACCAACAGCCCCCTCCACGCCCTCGCCACCCTCAACGATCCCCTCTACGCCGAAGCCGCCCGCGCCCTCGCCGCCCGCGCCGTCACGGAGTCCTCCCCCGACCCCGCCACCGCCCTCTCCCGCGCCTTCAACATCCTCCTCGCCCGGACCCCGGGCCAAGCCGAACGCGCCATCCTCCTCGCCAACTTCGAAGACGCAAAGGCCCTCTTCGCGGCCTCCCCCGCCGACGCCGAGGCCTTCCTCTCCATCGGCGAAACCCCTCGCCATCCCGACCTCGATACCATCTCCCACGCCGCCCTCGCCGTCGTCTGCCTTTCCCTCCTCAACACCGACGAAGCCCTCACTAAAGAATAGTATTCAGTGGAAGGTATTCAGTAGAAAGTATTCAGAGACCAGATCCAGCCAGCCATGAGTGACCTTCCCTACGCCAACAATTATTCAGAACTGCTCGTTTACCAGAAGACCCTCGACCTCGCTGGTTCGATCTTCAAAAACACCAGGAACTTCCCAAAAGAGGAGCAGTTCTCCCTCACCGACCAAATCCGGCGTTCATCGCGATCCGTTGGAGCTCAAATCGCCGAAGCTTGGGCCAAGCGACGCTACCCGAAGCACTTCGCAAGCAAACTGACAGATGCCGACGGCGAACAACTAGAGACCCAACACTGGTTGGGAATTGCCTACGACTGCAACTACATCAGCGCGGAGATCCACGATGAACTCGATGCACTGTGCCTCGAAATTGGCAAAATGCTCGGCTCGATGATCCGCCAAACCGAGAAATTCTCCGGCAGCGGAGGATCCTACCTCTCCGAAGACCCCCTCCCCTACCTCTCCGATTCCGCACTCTGACTTCTGACTTCTGACTTCTGACTTCTGAACACTGACCTCTGCCACTGTCCACTGCACACTGAATACTGAATACTGAATACTGAACACTGAACACTGAACACTGCACACTGAACACTGCACACTTCTCCCCCATGGATCCCAGACTAGAGTCCCAATACCTCGTCAACCGCCGCGAATTCTTCGGAAAGAGCGCCACCGGTATCGGCGTCGCCGCCCTCGCCAGCCTCCTCGGCGAGGACGCCCGGGCCAGTTCCGACGAAATTCCCGCCGCCCTCTCCCACTTCGCCCCCAAGGCCAAACGCGTCATCGTCCTCTTCCAGAACGGCGCACCCAGCCACCTCGACCTCTTCGACCACAAGCCGCAGCTCACCAAGATGCACGGACAACCGGTCCCACCGAGCTACATGGCCGGCAAACGCTTCAGCACGATGTCCGCCGCCGCCGACCAACGCAAACTCCTCAGTGCCATCGAACCCTTCAAACAACGCGGACAAAGCGGTGCCTGGGTCAGCGACATCATCCCACACACCGCCGCCATCGCCGACGACCTCTGCTTCATCAAGAGCATGCACACCGAACAGGTCAACCATGCCCCCGCCATCAACTTCTTCCTCAGCGGATTCCAACTCGCCGGCCGCCCCACCTTCGGATCATGGCTCAGCTACGGCCTGGGCAGCATGAACGACAACCTCCCCACCTTCGTGGTGATGACCTCCGTCAGCAAGGGCACCTCCTGCGGCCAGATCTTCCACGATTCCTACTGGAGCTCCGGCTTCCTCCCCAGCCGCTACCGGGGCGTCAAACTCCGCCCCGGCGAAAGCCCCGTCCTCTACCTCAACAACCCCGACGGCGTCTCCTCCAAACTCCGCCGCAGCATGCTCGACGGCATCTCCAACCTCAACCAGGCCAAACTCGCCGAAGTCGGAGACCCCGAAATCTCCACCCGCATCGCCCAATACGAAATGGCCTACCGGATGCAGACCAGCGTCCCCGAACTCGCCGACATCTCCGGCGAATCCAAAGCCACCCTCGACCTCTACGGAGACAAGGTCAACGATCCCGGCAGCTACACCCGAAACTGCCTCCTCGCCCGCCGCCTCATCGAACGCGGCACCCGCTTCGTCCAACTCATGCACGCCGGCTGGGACCAGCACAACTCCCTGACCACCGAATTCTACAAGCAGTGCGAGGACACCGATCAATCCTCCGCCGCCCTCGTCACCGACCTCAAGAACCGCGGCCTCCTCGACGACACCCTCGTCATCTGGATGGGCGAATTCGGCCGCACCCCCTTCATCCAGGGCAACCTCGACAACCGCCCCAGGTGGGGACGCGACCACCACCCCTACGCCTACTCGATCTGGATGGCCGGCGGCGGAGTCAAGCCCGGCCTCTCCTACGGCGAAAGCGACGACATCGGCTTCAACGTCGCTAACAACCCCGTCCACGTCCACGACCTCCAGGCCACCCTCCTCCACCTCGTCGGCCTCAACCACGAGAAACTCACCTTCAAATTCCAGGGCCGCCACTACCGCCTCACCGACATCCACGGCCACGTCGTGAAGCCCGTCCTCGCCTGAATAAGGAGCTCGGGTTTGCAACCCGCATCAATGCCACCCGTGGCTTCGGCGTCCCGCCGTAGGCCGTAACCGTGGCGTCCCGCCGCGAGGTCCGATCATCGAGTCGCGCCCCATCCCCCCCGGCAAACCCATTTGACAAATCCCCCCTCAAATGGCGTAAGCACCCTCATGACCCGCCTCATCTTCTCGCTCCTGTTCCTCGCCGTCACCTTCACCTCAAAAGCCGAGAAACCCAACGTCCTCCTCCTCGGCGACTCCATCTCCATCGGCTACACCCCCTTCGTCCAAAAGGCCCTCGCCGACGAAGCCAAAGTCTCCCGCCCCATGGCCCAGAACGGCAAGGGCCCCGAGAACTGTCAGTATGCCGCCTACGGACTCACCCGCCTCGACGCCTGGCTTGGCAACACCAAATGGGATGTCATCCACTTCAACTTCGGCCTCCACGACATCAAATACATCGGCCAGCCCCTCCCCAACGCCGCCAGCGTCCCCCAAGTCGGCGAGGCCCTCAAAAAGAACCCCAAAGCCCACCTCCTCTCCACCGTCGAGGACTACGCCGCCAACCTCGATAAAATCGTCCAGCGTCTCCAGAAAACCGGCGCCACCCTCATCTTTTGCACCACCACCCCCGTCCCCGACGGATCCCGCGGCCGCCTTCCCGGCGATGAAGTCACCTTCAACAAGGCCGCCCTCGAAGTCATGAAGAAACACAAGGTCGCCATCAACGACCTCCACGCCTTCGCCAGCACCAACAAGGTCCTCGCCACCCAAAACAAAGCCAACGTCCACTACTCCGATCCAGGCTCCCAACTACTCGCCGAACAAGTCGTCCGCGCCATCAAGGCCGCCCTTCAGTAGCACGACCCGTCCCGGTCGTGCCCGTATCCCTTCCTGCTCAAAATCAGAGCAATCAGCGAAATCAGCGGTCAAGCTCACCTCTCCGGGTTCCGACATCTTTTCTTTTCCATTCCCAATTCGCGTCAATTGGTGTTCATTCGCGGTTCCTCATACGCTTGCCGATTTTGAAACAAGTCACCATCTACACCGACGGCGCCGCCAAAGGAAACCCCGGCCCCGGCGGCTACGGCACCCTCCTCGTCCACAACGGCAAGACCCGCGAACTCTCCGGCGGCTTCTCCCGCACCACCAACAACCGCATGGAACTCCTCGCCGCCATCACCGGCCTCGAGGCCCTCACCTCCCCCTGTAAGGTCACCCTCCACTCCGACTCCCGCTACCTCGTCGATGCCATGAACAAAGGCTGGCTCCGCGGATGGAAGGCCCGCCGCTGGTCCCGCGCCAACAATCAACACCTCAAAAACGCCGACCTCTGGCAACGCCTCGACGCCGCCACCACCACCCACGACATCTCCTGGCGCTGGGTCAAGGGCCACGCCGGCCACCCCGAAAACGAGCGCGCCGACGAGCTGGCGAGTATGGCTGCGGCGGAGGCGGCGCTCCGAAAGCCGGCATTTAAAGGGCAATCGTAAAAAATCTTCTAATGACCCTAAGCGGCCCCTCGCGTCCATAATACCCTTGAGGGTTTTGATGGCATGCCTTAGGTGTACGCAGTCTTAATTCATAACAGTCCAGGCATCTAGATGATGAGCATCCATAAAATTCTCGCTACGGTTATGATCA
>JAQCFL010000224.1 GCA_027619375.1 Verrucomicrobiota bacterium
TATCGTGAAAAGCGAAATACCGCCGAGAAACCGAACAAACCCACCCTGAAATCAGCTAAACTGTTACTCACGTCAGGGGTCACGTCAGGGGTCAGTCCTTGAAATCGAGCACTTTGCCCGATTGCCATATCACTCCGGGTAACTGATTTCGTAGAAGCACATCCATCTGCATGAGCCAAGTCGCAAGCTCCTTGATCCTGCCCAACACAGCCCCCCCTACCCCGCCACCGCCTTCAACCCGGAGGCCCGCACCGTCCCCAGGTCCCCGAAATAATCGATCAACGCCTCCCGACTCGACATCGTCAACAGCGTCGCCTTGCACTCCGGGCTCTGCGCCAAAGCCCGCAGACGCATCAACCGTTTCCCGCCCGACTGCGCATCATACGCATTGCACAGCACGCAGTAGCGGTGTCCCACCGGCGCATCCGGCGTCCGCACCGAACGCAACGACCGCACAAACACTTCCGTCTTCTGCTCGCCCTTGCTCGCCTCGGCCCGCTCCAACTCCAACTCAAATCCGTAGAGCGCCCGGTCCGAGGAAACCTGCAGCGATTCGTTCACCACCGCCACAATCTCCTCCCGCGTCAAATAAAGCGCCACTACCCGGTTCTCATAAGGCAGGACCTTCCACATATCGGCCATCGTCTTCTTCCCGGGCTCGATCGTCCCGCTCCCAAAGGTTCCGTGAAACACTCCGTCCGGCACCAACTTGTCCTTCTTCGCGGCATGCTCCAACGCCGCAGAGATCAAATGCTGCAGGAGACTCGATTTCCCCTGTCCGCCACTGTTGTGCGAAATGGTGCCCAACACCTCGCCCACCTCAACCTCCATGTAGGTCTTCGCCTCCTCCAAATCCTTCGCTGAGGCCTCCAACACCACGGGATCCGCCTCGATCCGCGCATCCATCAACGCCGTCAAGGCCCGCTTGCCCACCAGGGCCCGCGTCTCGCGATCAAAGGTCAGGTCCACCCGTCCACAATGAATCCCAAAGTAGTCCGCCTGCGTGTACAACACCCCGCCTTCCTCCCGACTTTCCTGATTCCGGTGCGTGTGCCCCCCCAGAAACACATCCACTCCACAATCCCCCGCGATCAACCTGCGGGTCGGATTCGCAAAGTCATCCTCTTCCTGCAGCCCCATGTGCCCACACACCACCACCGCATCCACCTTCGCCTCCTCGCGGAGAAACCGGACGCTCTCCTTCAAAATTTCCGCCGGATCCAGCACCTCGAAGCCCTTCAGCAACTCCGGTCGCAACCAATACGGCAACCCCGGCGTCACCATGCCGATCAATCCCACCTTGAAACCGCCCACCTCCTTCACGAGATGTGGCAGAATCCGCGCAAACGGATGCTCCGCATCCTCCCAGCTCCCCGCCCGCTTCCCTTCCAGATTCATGTTGCCCGTCAGCACCGGCATCTTCAAACGACTCAACGCATCCAACACCACCTCCGGCCCCCAATCGAACTCGTGATTGCCTAAAACCCACGCGTCATACTGCAGCTTGTTGAACAGATCGATCATCAGCCGCCCACGCGTCTGCCACCCCACCGGCGTGCCCTGATACACATCGCCCACATCCACCAGCAGGTTCGCCGGATTCTCCTTCCGCCACTTCCGGATCTGTGCCGCACAACGCGCCAACCCTCCCAGATCCCCCTCCCCCTGGTAGTTGCTCGTCGGCAGCACATGTCCATGCAAATCCGTGGTGTGCAAAATCGAGATCGTCGCGGTGTCCCGCACTGTCGTCTGACCATACAGCCCCCCCGGCACCAGCATCCCCGCCCCCGTCAACACGCTGTTCCCCAAAAATGTTCTTCTTCGCATCGTTGTTCCCCCCTGTTCGCCTTGCCGGGCCACCTGGCCGACTCCGGATACCCTAGCTCGATTTTCTTATCCTGCGATGAGGAATTTCGGACCGTTCACCACGCCCTATCAGAGCGCCATCTCCTCCATCGGACGCCATTCCCCCGCCCAATCAAAGTAGGACAGCCCCTCGAACTGCTTCTTATAGTCGTAGCAACTCGTCTCCACCGTCGCGTACCCGCTGTAATAGCTCTCCATCCCCAGGCTCCGGGCATGCTCGATCTCCAAAAGCATGGTGTATATCCCCAATCGACGCTTCGACTCCGCCGGATCAAACACCGCATAGACACTCGAACAGGAGTTCCCCCCCAGCGCCAGAAAGCTCGCC
This sequence comes from Verrucomicrobiota bacterium, assembly GCA_027619375.1. Lineage (GTDB taxonomy): Bacteria > Verrucomicrobiota > Verrucomicrobiia > Verrucomicrobiales > Akkermansiaceae > JAPKDA01. The sequence continues at coordinate 2,195 of JAQCFL010000224.1, forward strand.
GCAATCAACCGCCCCTCCCGCCGCACACTCAACTGCAGGCAGGCGCAAGGCTTCCCATCCGGACGATCACCCAAAAACTCGGCCAACGAATGCGGCACGTTCCGCTCGAAGCGCTCCTTGTGCACTCCGAACAACGCCAACTCATCCTCCCCTGGACGCGCCGGTCCAAATTCAAACTCCAAATCCCCATTCTTCCGCAACGTCCGTCGCTGGCTCTTGCTTGGCGTGAACGTCCCCACATCCAATCGCAACGACACCTGCCGCTTGATGCACATCTCCTCCACCATCAAACTGGACCGAAACAGGTCCGAACCAAAATGCCTCCAACCTTCCGCCCAGTACTTGTCCGCCTCGCCAGGCGTCATCGCTTCCACCGTCCGGCCCTCCATGACAAATGGCCACGAATTCGGATAAACAGGATAAAGAAGCTGGGACATGCGGGGGAGAGCCGACTGGTTACCCTATCCCCCAAAAATTTCAATCGCGCATTCTCTACCCCCCCCGACGACCTCCGAAAATCCCGGAAATCACCGCATCACAATCCTCAAAATTCTCAAACACATGGTCGGCTCCATTGGTTCGCAAATCCAAAGCACTGAACATCCCCGTCGCCACACACACCGTCATCGCCCCCATCGCCCGGCCGCAGGCAATGTCCTTCGGGGTATCCCCGATCACCAGACTCTCCCCGCCTGAAAACTCCCGACCCAACTCCTCCGCCGCACGCAAAAGCGCGATCGGCCCCAGCTTGTTGCGATCATGATGATCATCCCCAAACGCCCCGAACCCAAAGTACTCATGCAGCCCATAGTGCCGCACCTTGATCTCCGCGCCCAGCTCCACGTTCCCCGTCAGCAATCCCAGCACCGCACCCCCTGTCCGCAACGCCTCCAGCAACGCCACCACCCCCGGCAGGACCCGCCCCTCGTGCCCGCCTTCCGCCAGGTTCTCCGCGAGAAACGACAGGTAACATCCATAGAACGACCGCATCCGCTCCGGCGTGGCCTTCTCCCCGAAATGCGCCAGCAGCCCCATCACGATCCCGGAGTCTGTCGAGCCGGCCAGGTCCAGCTCCGGTCCCTCCGCCCCAAACAACTCCTCCGCCGCCTGCTTCAACGCCGCCATCCCCGCTCCGCCGGTGTCCACCAGCGTCCCGTCAATGTCGAAGAGCACCAGACGACCGTTCATCATCCCCCCTCGCAGACCTTACTCTGATTTCTCGTCGCCGGTTTCCGCGACGTCGGGACCGTCGATCTCCTCGTCATACTTCACGTCGTCGTCGATCTCGTCAAAGTCGTCTTCCTCGATCAACTCACCGTGATCCAGGACGAAGTGCCGCTTCTGCTGCGCCTTCGGCAACGGCGAGAGAATCATCAGAATGTTCCGGCCCGCCAATCGCGCGTCCTGATCCACGTTGGCCATGGCCTTCAGATCCTTCTTGATCCGTTCCATCACCTCGAAACCAACCTCGCGGTGCGCGTTCTCGCGTCCACGGAACTGCAGCGCCACCCGCAGCTTGTGCCCGCCTTCCAGAAAGGTCTCCGCCCGGCCCAACTTCACGTTGTAGTCATGCTCCTCGGTCCGGGGGCGAAACTTCACCTCCTTCATCTTGGTCGCCGCCTTGCTCTTCCCCTTCTTCAGCTTGGACTGCTCGTACTTGTACTTGCCGTAGTCCACGACCTTGCACACCGGCGGATCCGTACTCGACGTGATCTCCACCAGGTCCAAGCCCAGTATTTTTGCTTTCTCGATCGCATCCCGGGTGTTCATCACTCCGAGTTGCTCTCCTCCGGCACTGACCACCCTTACCTTCGGCGCACGAATGCGGTCGTTGATGCGGGTCATGTCCCGCCGGGCACGATACGGTTTTCTTTTTGGCTTAGCGATGGCTGTAGTCCTCTTGGGTTAGGGTAAAGTAATCTTGATCAAATGGTCCGCCACACACCGGGCGAACGGGCGACTATCGAGCTTCCACATACTCAGACAAATAGTCGACGCCCGGCTCACAACGACCGGGTCTGAATCTCAGTGCAGATTTGATCAACGAAATCATTCAAGGGCTGGGAACCGAGATCTTCTCGATCCCGGTGGCGCACGCTGACACACTGGGCGTCTTCCTCGCGTGCTCCAAGGACACCCATATAGGGGATGCGCTCCATCCTCGCAAGGCGAATTTTAGCGCCAATCTTGTCACCCGACCGATCGGCCGTCACCCGCACCCCCCGGGCACTCAATGCCGCCACCACCCGGTCCGCATATTCGTTGTGTTTCTCGGAAATTGGCAGGATCCGCACCTGCTCCGGGGCCAGCCAGGTCGGGAACTTGCCCTCGAAATGCTCGATCAACAGCCCCGTGAAGCGCTCCATCGAGCCAAACGGCGCCCGGTGGATCATCACCGGCCGGTGCGACTTGTTGTCCGCTCCCACATAGCTCAGGTCAAAACGCTCCGGCAGATTGTAGTCCACCTGCACCGTCCCCAGCTGCCAGTCCCGGCCAATGACGTCCTTCACCACAAAGTCGATTTTTGGTCCATAAAAGGCCGCCTCCCCCTCCTCCTCGGTGTAGTCCACCCCCAGCGTCTGCACCGCCTCGCGCAGCGCCGCCTCCGCCTTGTCCCAGTTCTCCGGCGACCCCACATACTTGTCCGAGTCCGGATCCCGCAGCGACAAACGCACCGAGTAGTCATCCATCCCCAACTGCCCCAGCACGGTCTTCACCAGCCCCAGGCAACCCTGCACCTCCTCCGCCACCTGCTCCGGCGTGCAGAACAAATGCGCGTCGTCCTGGGTAAAGGATCGCACCCGCGTCATCCCCCCCAACTCCCCGCTCTGCTCCCACCGATACACCGTCCCGAACTCCGCCAGACGCACCGGCAGATCCCGATAGCTGTGATGGTCGCTCGCATAGATCCGAATGTGGTGCGGGCAGTTCATCGGCTTCAGCATGTAGCCTTCCACCTCTCCGCTGCGCAGCATGTTCATCAACTCCGCACAGGTCGTCCCATCCTTCGACAGCTTCTCCAACACATCCCGCTCCGCGATCGGCGGATACTGACTCGCTTCGTAGTAGGGAAAGTGGCCGCTCATCCGATACAAATCCAACTTCCCGATGTGCGGCGTGAAGACCTCGCTGTAGCCCTGCTTGTCCAACTCCCCGGAAATGAACCGCTGCAACTCGCGCCGGATGATCGAGCCCTTCGGCTTCCACAGCAACAACCCCTGCCCCACCATCTCATCGATGTGGAACAGCCCCAGCTCGCGGCCCAGCTTGCGGTGATCCCGCTTCTTCGCCTCCTCCAGCCGCTCCAAATGCTCGTCCAGCGACGTCCGGTTCGGAAAACACGTTCCGTAGAGCCGCTGCAATTGCTCGTTGTTCTTGTCCCCCTTGTAGAAGGCACTCGCCACGCTCATCACCTTGAACGCCTTGCAGTTCCCCGTGCGCCCCACGTGCGGTCCCGCACAAAGATCCCAGAAGTCGCCATTCTTGAAGAGCGAGATCTCCTCCCCCGCCGGAATGTCGCTCAGCAGATCCACCTTGAACTTCGAAGGCACCGCCCGCTCCACCACCGAGGCCAGCCGACCGCTCAGCGCCAACTCCATCGCCTCATCCCGGCTCACCACCACCTTCTCAAAGGTCTGGTTCTCCTTCACCACCTTCTTCATCTCCGCCTCGATCTTCTCGAAATCGTCCGGCGTGATCCGGTGCTCCAACTCAAAGTCATAGTAGAACCCGCCCTCCACCGGCGGCCCCGCCGCAAACTGCGCCTCCGGCCAGATCCGGCTGATTGCCGTGGCCAGAACGTGCGCACACGAGTGCCGCAACCGGTCCAAATCCGACATCTGATGCCGCTCTTCCAGGGTCTTCCGTTCTTTATCGTCCGCCATGCGCCCCCCTGAAAACAACACCCCCCCCAAATTTGCAACGGCAATCCCCCCCGCCGCAGCGGTTTCCCCACCCGTGGCGGCGGTTTCCAACCGCCCAGCCGACTCCCCCACACCGTGGCGTGACCGTCCCGGGCGCCAGCC
>JAQCFL010000011.1 GCA_027619375.1 Verrucomicrobiota bacterium
CGCCTTGTTTCACCAACTCGGGGACTTGCCAGAGCCGGAATTCACCCACAGATTCTGCTGAAGAGCCACTGTTTTTACCCCTTGTTAGGAAACTTTAAGGCCGATGACTCCGGCGAGAATGAGTCCAACACTGCAAAGACGCATGGCCGTTGCCGGCTCGCCCAGGAATGTAATCCCACAAATGACGGTGCCTGCGGCTCCAATGCCGGTCCACACGGCGTAGGCAGTGCCGATGAGAAGGGACTTGGCGGCAAATCCGAGAAGGGGCTACGCTGACCAATAGTGCGGCCACCGTGCCGATTGTGGGCCATAAGCGGGTAAAGCCATCGGTAAACTTGAGACCAAAGGCCCAGGTGACCTCGAAGAGGCTGGCGATGAGGAGAACGATCCAAGGCATGACGTAGCTGGCGGGTTGCCAGGGTCGTCCCTGAATTGTATTTGGAGCGGCGAGGTCGTCCTCGCTTCCGAGCTGCGTGAAGCTACGGAGCAAAACGACCAAGTCAATGTCAGGGTCGAGAAACCCACGGGTATCTAAAGAGAGTGGCTGTCCCTATAAAAAAAATGCTTGGATTGCTCCACAGGAGGTATCGGAAAATCGTGAATTCTGCGATGGGGGTGCTTGAATGGCTCTGATGAGCCGAAAGAAAGGACGCGTGGACACGGGTGAAGCTGAAGGGCTGACCCAGCAGCCTTTTGGGGCGCTGGAGGGGTTGGGCGATTTGCCGGCGGGACCTGCTGGGCCCGAGGATGTTGATGAGCCCACTCAAGGGGCGTCCGGGAAGAGTTCCCGGCGCGGGCAGAAAAATATGAACCGGGGGCGGGTGGACATTGTCCGTCAGACGGCCCACCGTGGCGGCAAGGCAGTCACGCTGGTGAAGAATTTCACGGGGATCGGGTTGCCGGAGAAACAGGAACTCGCGAAGAGGATGCAGAAATCCTGCGGAGTCGGAGGAACGGTGAAGGATGGGTGCATCGTGATCCAGGGAGACAAGCGCGAGGAGGTGCAACGGATCCTCATCGAAGCGGGGTTCAAGCCGGTGTTTGCGGGGGGGTGAGGGAGGTTGAAGCTACTCCTCCTCGGTGCCGCCGAGGGTGACGTTGATGTTGTATTTGTTCTGCAGATGGGAGTGGGCGCGGCTGGCTTGGCCGGACTTGGGGTAGCGCTTGCAGGTGAGTTGGAAGGTGCGGATGGCCTTTTCCTTGTCCTTGGCCTCCTCGTAGGTGAAGCCGATCTGGATGGTCGCCTCGGGGGCGGCGCTCTCGACGGTTTTGCATTGGTTGTAGAGGACGATGGCTTCGGTCTGCTCGCCGAGGCGGCGGTGGCAGTTGGCGATGGCGAAGTAGTTTGCAGGAAAGCGATCGACCTGCCGGTAGCTGGCGATGGCCTTCTTCCAGTCGGAAAGTTTCTCGTAACAGCCGGCGATGGCCCAGAAGTGGTCGCCGGAATTGTCGCCGTCGATTTCGAGGAGGTGGCGATAGACGGCGATGGCTTCTTCAATTTTTCCCTCTTCGAGATACATCGTCGCGATCTGCTTCTGGCCGGCGACGACGTCTTCGAACTCGCCGTAGATGGTCCGGGCCTGATCGCGCTTTTTACGTTGCTTGCACCACTGGGCCATGCGGCCGCGGAGGCCGTCGTCGGGGCCGAAGCGTTCGGCGATTTCCTCGTAGAGGCGCCAGGTGTCGCTGGGGCGACCGAGGGTGGCGTGGAGGTCGGCGGCGCGGTAGAGGAGGTCCTTGGTGAGTTCGGGGCGGACGAGGGTTTCGGCGCGGAGGGTGGCGAGGAGTTGGTCGCCAAGTTTGAGGGCGGCGGATTTGGCGGCGGGTTCCTTGAGGAGGTGATCGACAGTCTTGGCGGAAAGGCTGACGACGATGTCGAAGAGTTTCGGGCCGGTGTAGGTGGTAGCGAGGGCGCGTTTGCCCTCCTCAAGGCGTTGGGCGAAGAAGTGCAGTTCGGCGAGTTCGTGGGTGGCGTTGATGCAGGTCTCCTTGGCGGAGTCGCTGCGCTCGACCTGGTAGGTGAGATCGTTGAGAATGGCGAGGCGCTCGTCCTCGTCCTGGTGGAGCTTGGCGTAGTGGAGGAGTTCGACGCGGGAGCGGACGGCGATGTCGTGCTTGGGGTATTCCTTGATGAGAAAGCGGAAGGCCTTCTGGGCGTTGGCGACCTCGCCCATGGTTTTGTAGGAATCGGCGATGCAGTAGGCGGCCACGGTGGCTTCGTGGGACTCGGGCCAGTAGTCGATGACTGATTGGAAGCCCTCGCGCATGGCGGTCTTGGGCTTCTTGAGATGCATCATGGTGTGGCTCCACATCAGTTGGGCGTAGGGCGCGCCGGGGCTTTTCTCGTAGAGGGTGAGGAATTTTGCGTACTCGGCGAGGGCGATTTTGTAGTCGCCGGCGAGGTAGTGCTTTTCGGCGATCTTGATCTGGTAGCGCTCCACGTCGCGCATTTGCTCGAAGGTGGCGACCTGGATTTGTTCCAAGGGCGAGAGGGCGGCGAAGGCGGCCGGAAGGAGGGAGAGGAAGAGGGAGGTGAGGAGGAGGAGACGCATGGGTCGATTTGAAGAAGGAATTTGAACCGCGAATGAACGCGAATTGACGCGAATGGGGAAGTTGGCTAGGCGGATGAAGAGAGGACGGAGCATGGGAAATTCAACCGCTGATTACACTGATTACACTGATTGCTCTGATTGGGGAGAGGAGGATTACGTGGTTTACTCGACTTCTGCATTGACCGCTTCTTCGATGAATTTACGGATGTTGTTGGAGATCCCATCGGAGGTGGTTCCGTCCACGAAGTAGAGATCTAACCAGGAGTTCTTGGCGACAGCATCCAACAAGGGAAGGTAAGCACTGAGTGGGACATCAGTAGCCACAATCCCGACAAAATCCTGACTATGGTTGCCCCGGGCCGCCGCTATTTTTTTCACAGCTTCAGGCACGGTCACGTTCTTCACATTGTTCCGCTTCGAGGTGGATACTATCGTGACCCGTGGCGCCTTGTCCTTGTCGAGCGTCACGCTAATGCCAATAACTCCTGATTCGGCAAATGCGAACGGAGGGAGAATTACACCCAATAGAACGATTGTGAGAGTCCTGATTCTTGAATGTAAAACAAACATCGGTGTAATTGGTAGTTTGACTGTTTGGGAGGGGGAGTGGAGTGGCTTGTTGGTGGTGATCGGCTGGGCGGTTGGAAACCGCCGCCACGGTCACTTTTTGGTGGCTTCGAGCCACTTGTTGTATTCGGCGTGGGCGTAGTAGATGATGTTGACTCCGAGTTGGTAGCTGGATTCCCAGACGTCGTGGGGGACGCCGGAGTGGCCGTCGGCCCAGGCGTCGCCGATGTCGCCGGGATGATAGTAGGCGACGAGTCGTCCGTCCACCACCCAACCGAGGGCGGAGGAGCGGCCGTGGGGGGCGACGATGGGGAGTTTGGGGAGGGGGTAGGGGATGCGGTGGATGGGGTGGTCGAGGTAGACGGAGATGGGTTCGATCTTGGGGAGGACGCGCTGCATCATGGAGACGAACTGGCCCTCCCAGCCGGAGCTGCCGCCGTTGTCGCCGAAGAGCATGCCGTGTTTCTCGAGGAGGTATTCGCGGAGGATCTTGATGTCGCCCTCGCCGACGTTGATGTTCTGCTGGCCGGTCATATAGACCATGGGCGGGCTTTTGCGGGCCGGGAAGGCCTTGAGGCGGGAGATCTCCATCGGTTCGGGGCGATCGTTGACGGGGTGGCCGAGGCGGACGCCGTATTCGGTGAGGAGGTTGAGATCCGCGCCGCGGTCCATGTCCTGAAACCAATCGCCGCCGTCGTATTTGAGGCGGATGAAGCGGACCTTGCCGCGGGTGGTTCCGGCGGAGAAGCCGGCGCCTTCACCCTTGCCCTGGCCGATCTTGTAGAGGTGTTCGGTGACCTCGAGGACCTCGAGTTTGACGTCGTCGATGGGGGGCGGATTGAAGAGGATGCTGCTGTAGGGATTGATGACGTACTTCTTGTTGATGACCGTCTGGATCTTGACGATCTGCTTGAGTTGCTTCTCCTCGCCGCCGCCGACGGGGGCTTCGTAGATGCTGCAGCCCGAGAGGCGGGTGAGGATGAGGGCCATGGTGCCGAAGAGGCAGGTGTAGGTGAGGACGGTGAAGAGGGATTGGTGGAGCTTGCGGCTCTTGCGGCCGAAGTACCAGGCGACGAGTTGGCGGGGATCCCAGATGCGCTTTCTCGTGTCGGCGGGGGTGGCGCGTTTTGTTTCACGATCGATCCACCAGACCGCCCAGCCGAGACCGAGGAAGAAGGCACCGAGGGTGCCGAGCATGGTGATGGTGGCGGCGAGGGCGTAGGCAGAGAAGAGGAGGGGGAGGTGGCTGAGGAGTTGCCAGAGGGGGAGGTAGGAGATGCTGAGGATGGCGCGGCGGATGAGGAGGGAGCCGTGTCGCCAACGATGGATCCAGTAGTAACAGACGGGGAGGGCGGTGAGGAAGCCGATGGCCTGGGTCCCGGGGCGGAGGAGGAACCAGGCGTGGGCATCGATCCAGAGGAGGCACCAGAGGACGGCGTAGGCGGCGGTGCGTACGACGGGACGGCGGGCGTGGCGGCGGAGCCAGGCGCGGGCGGTTCGGATCTGGCCTCTGGAAAACATCAGGTGGGTCGGAACCCGGAGAGGCGGCATTCCTGCCGCTGGTTTGGTGGAGTGAAGGTTGGTGAAATGCGTTGGATTGAATGGCGGGCTTGCTGATCGACAGGAATGTCGATGCTCCGTTACTCCAAATCCTTGAGGAAGTCGTCGCCCTTGTTTTCGAGGGGGTTTTCGGTTGGGGGGGCGGGGAGTTCTTCTCCGACGCCGAGGTTGGAGAGGGGATCTGGGGTGGGGACGGGAGCTGGGGTTGGTGGTTGGGGAGGGGTTTCGGGAACCGGGGCAGTGGGAGCCGGGGCATTGGGGCGGGTTGCAAACCCGCTCTCCATATTGGCGGGGTCTTTGCCGAAGAAGAAGGGGATGGCGGTGAAGAGGAGGATGCCGCCGAAGACGAGGCCGGTGGAGAGGAGGAGGGCGCGGATGAGTTGGCTGGAGGCGACCACCCCGAGCATTTCCTGGGGGCTTTTGCCTTTCAGTTCGCGGAGGAAGGCCTGCAGTTCCTGGACGGTGGCGCGGGAGTTGCCTTTCAACTCGCGGAGGTCGGCCTTGGTGCTGGCGAGGGTGCTGCGGGAGGGGGAGTCTGCTTTGCTCTTCATGGGGCGGTGGGATTTTCCTCGGGTTCGAGGATGTGGACGAGGTCGCCGCCGGCTTCACTGATCGCGGCGATGACGGGTTCGAAATTTTTGGCGGTGGCTTCGCGGTGGATTTTGAGGAAGACGTTGCGTTGTCCGGCGGGGGTGTCGCCGAGGATGGTGCTGAGGCGTGCGGCGATTTCCTCGGGGGCGATCTCCTTGCCGTCGAGGTAGGCCTTGTAGCCGGAGTCGATGGCGACGCTGGCGAGGGGGGCGGCGGCCATTTCGACGTCGGCGAGTTTGGCGGGTTCCCATTGGATGTGGCTGTCGTCCTGAGCGCGGGCCAGGATGACGAAGAAGATGAGCAGCAGAAAGCCGATGTCACCCATCGCGAAGGAGGGGACGGAAGCGGTCAGCTTTTTGCGGGGGAGTTTCATTTTTGGGAAGTATTCAGTAATCAGAAGGCAGTATTCAGTGTTCAGAAGGCAGAGAGAGGAGATTAGTCGACCTGGATGGTGCGGTTGGATTCGAGTTCGAGGGTGAGGATGCCGCCGGCTTGTTCGATGATTTGGGAGACGCGGATCCAGGTGGGGTAGGGGGTGTCGGGAGAGCTTTTCACGACGACGATGCGGTCGGCTTCCTTGGTCTTTTGTTGGAGGGCGGCGGTGAGGCGTTGCGCGAACTCGGGGAGTTGGAGAGGGCTGCCGTTGAGGACGATGCTGGTGGGGGTGATGGAGACCTCGAGGTTCTGGCTTTGCTTGGTTTTCTCCTCCTGCTCCTCGGTTTTGGGGAGGACCTGGGCGAGGCCGGTTTCGGGCTGCACGGCGGCGCAGACCAGGAAGAAGATGATCAGGATGAAGGCGATGTCCGAACTGGCACTGGCCGGCGGATCGATGAGCATCTTGCCGCGGTTGAGTTTCATTTTGGGGAAGTTTTCAGTGGGAAGTGTTCAGTATTCAGAAGTCAGAGGGTTATGAAGAGCCCTTGTCGAGGGTGAGGCGGAGGGTGACGACCTCGATCATTTCGGCGGCGGAGGATTCCACCTGGAGGACGAAGTCGTTGATGATGCCGGTGAAGTAGTTGAAGGCCATGTAGGCGGGGATGCCGACGATGAGGCCGAAGGCGGTGGTGAGGAGGGCCACGCGAATGCCGGCGGCGGCGGCCTGCACGATGTTCTGCGTGCCGATGTTGGCCTCGATGTCGCCGAAGGCCACGATCATGCCCTGCACCGTGCCGAGGAAGCCGAGCATGGGGGCGACGGAGGCGATGGTGGCGAGGATGGGGAGGTGTTTCTCGAGGGCGGCGACGATGTTCACGCCGTAGGTTTCCATGCTCTTGATGACCTGTTGCTCCATTTGCGCGGGATCGTAATCGAGGCGGCGGAGGACGAGGTATTTGCGGAGTCCGTTGGAAAGGACGGCGGGGACCGGGCCGCGGGCCGCGTCGCAGAGTTCGAGCGATTCCTCGACCCTGTCCTCGGAGAGGAGGGCGACGACCTGTTCGCGGAGGGCGCCGGCGGCGGTTTCGAGGAGTTTGAGGCTGCGATAGCGTTCGATGATGACGGCGATGGCGAGGATGAGGAGGGCGAGGAGGGGCCACATGAAGAGGCCGCCTTCGAGGAGGATCTTGAGGGCGCCGCTGTCGAAAAAGCCTGCCGCGAGGGTGTTGCCGGAGTAGTTGAGGTGCATCGTTTATTCGTCGAGATTCGCTTCGCGTTCAAACTGAGCCAGCAGTTCGGGGAGGGCAAGACGGCCGCGGGAGTATTTGGCGGCGTCGCTTTCCGGGAAGTCCCAGCGGCAGCGGTTGTAGCGGCGGAAGGCGTTGGGGATGTCGTTGCCCATGCGGTAGCTTTCGCCGGCCCAGAAGAGGGCCTGGGCGGTGAGTTCCTGCTCGGGGAAGCGCTTCACGAAGGCGTCGAAGGCCTCGCCGCCCTTCTGGAACTCCTCCAGCTTGTAGTGGCACTGGCCGATGCGGAAGGCCATCTTCGGGGTCCATTCATGGTTGGGGAATTTCTCGAGGAATTTCGCGCCGACCGAGGCGGCGGTGGCGTAGTCCTCCTTCGTGTAGAAGTGCTCGTTGATGCGGAGCATGACGTTGGCGATGAGGGGGCTCTTCGGGTAGGTGCCGGCGAGGGTGACGTAGGCTTCCAGCGCCTCGTCGAGTTCGCCGGCCTCCTCGTGGCATTGGCCGAGTTTGTATTGGGCATCGGGGGCGAGGTTGTGGTCGGGGTGGTTGCGGACGATGGATCCGTAGGCGGCGATGGCTTCATCCCAGGCCTTCATTTCCTGGGCAAACTGGCCGAGGAGATAGGAAACGCGGGGGGCGTATTTTGGATTCGGGTAGTCCTCCCGCAGTTCGCGCAGCACACGACGGCCGGATTGGAGATCGGCCTCGGCTTCTTCGAGGTGTTCGAGGGCGCGGTGGCTCTTGAAGAGTTCGAAGTAGCTCTCGGCGATGTGGAACTGGGTCTGGATGGCGAGGTCCTCGTCCTTGTAAACCTTGCTGAAGGCGGACATCTCGCCGTTGGTGCCGATGGCGACGGGGATGAGGCGCTCGATGATCGGTTCGCCGTCCGGAGTTTGCGGGACGTTGTCGAGGTAGCCGACCGTGATCTCATCGCCGAAGAAGCACTCGATGTTGCCGGCGAAGTTGCCGCTGGTGGGCGACTGCGAGGCGACGAGCGGGAAGGAGGCGCTGAAGACGCCGCTGTGGGTGAGGGTTTCCTCCAGTTCGATGGTTTCATCCTCGCCCGAGGCGGTGACGAGGCGGACGAGGGCCTTGTCGCGGCCGCTGGAGATGTCGCGGTCGGGATCGGCGAGGACGAGGAAGAGCTTTTTGCCGACGTGGGCGATTTCGGCGGGTTCGAGGTATTCCTCGTCGGTGATTTCGAGGCTGGCGGCGGAGGCGAGGGCGGCGGTGGCTTCGAGGGGCGCGGCGGTGCCGTCGGGGCGGGACTGATCCTCGTAGCTGGCCGTGAAGGTGTCGTTACCGAGGGTGTTGAGGACGAAAACGCCGGCCGCGGTTTTCGGGGATCCATCGTCGAGGAGGGCGGCGGGATCGACGATGACGGGCGGGAGGACCTTGCCGATGCTTGCTCTGGCAAAGGTCCCGTCGGCGGGGACCGCGGTGGCGCTTTGGGGGTCGCCGAGGAGGAGGGGGACCTGGCCGACAAAGCGGCCTTCGAGGAGGGCGGGATTGCGGAACTCCTCGAGGGTTTCATCGGGAGTGGCGAGGGCGCGGGAGAGGACGCACTGCACCTGCACATTGGTGCCTTGGCTGGTGGCGATTTCCACGGTGATGGTGCTGCGCGAGTCGCGGGCCTGGTCGGGATCGATAACCTCCACGGTGAGGGGGAGGCGGTATTCGACCTTGCTGGTGTGGTCTTTGGCGAAGGCACCCGGGAGGAAATGCGGCGGGGCATCGACGGGGGTTTCGCTGTCCACGATCTGGATGCGGGCCGCGGTGGGTTCGTTGAGGAAGACGACCGTTTCGCGGTGGAAGGCGTGACCGGGGAAGGTGTTCTGAGTGTCCTTGTAGCGGAGGTAAACCTTGTCGCCCTGTTTCACGACAACCTTGCCGTCGACGGGGGTGGCGCTGGTCTCGATTTCGGCGAGGAAGACGCCGGTGGAGGAACCGGTCTCGGTGGCGGGGAGGGTGAAGGGCGGGTCGGCGTTGATCTGCACCTCGACCTCCACGCTGTCCTTCTCGAGGCCGACATCGAGATCGAAATCAACCACCTCGGCGACGATGCGATCGCCGGGTTCGATGCGGAGGAGTTCCTTGCGGGTGCCATCGACCGAGCCACTGCCGCTGCGGGCGAAATCGTAGCCGATGGGGGTGATCCCGCCGTTGTAGTAGGTGGCGGTCAGCGACTTGGTGAGGAGGCGGTTGCTTTGCTCTCCGCCGGCGGTGAGTTCGTCGAGGTAGGAGACCAGCACCGTGTCGCCGGGGGCCAGTTCGAGGATGTCGTTGCTGGCGAGTTCGAGGACATTCTCGGCGGGCGGGATGTGTTTGGCACCGCCGCCGGAGATCTCGACGTTATTGATGGCGACGGCCTCGCCGCGGTATTCGAGGATGTCGAAATCGATGTAGCGCAGTTCGCGGGAGGGCATGGTGAGGGTCCATTGATTGGTCTCCTGCTTGATTTCGCCGAGGGGGGCGGGGACGACCTTGGCGAGGTCGGGCGCGGTGGTCGGGTCGAAATCGGCGGCGGCGAAGGGATGGAGGGAGATGGCGGAGGACTGGCGGTTTTCCCGGGCGCGGAGGGCCTGGGCGAGTTTCACCTGGGGGGTGGCGATGGAGAAGATGGTGAGGTCGTGAATGCCGCGCGTGGCGAAGACATCGACCTGACGGCCGCTTTCGCCGACGGGAAGTTCGAGGCGGCCGTCGAAGAGGACGGCGGTGGACCTTCCCGCGACATCGAAGCGCACCGCGCCGTTGCGTTCCTGGACGAAGGGACCCGACCAGACCAGGAAGTAAGCGTCCTCGCCCTCCTCGGGAGCCTGCCAGGAGAGGGTCTCGACCGTGCTGGTTTCGGTCGCCTCGACCTTGGCGGTGAGTTCGGCGATCTCCTGCCAGGTGTAAGTTTCGCGGAGGTTCTTGGCTTCGGTTTTGTAAACGCGGAGCTGCATGCCCTCGCCGGGGAGTGCGAGTTTGGCGGGTGGTTCGGGGGTGGGGAAGGCGGCGAGGTTGAACCAGAAGCGGCCGTCGTGGCTGCCGCAGACCTGCAGGCGGACGGGGGCCTCCTGCTCTGCCTGCGGCGAGGTCAGGGTGATCATTTCGGTGGGGCGCAGTTCCTTCATGTCCACGGAGAGCGACTTCGGCGCGGCGCCGTCGGGTTCGCTGCGCCAGGCGGTGTCGAGGGAATGGTCGATGGCCATCAGCGGGCTGTGGTCGAGGGCGGAGTCGGAGGCGCTGGCGCCGGCGGGGAGTTCGCCGGTGCGGGCCATGCCGAGGAAAAGTCCTCCGTGTTGGCTGGCTTCCTCGATCTGCATTTGCACCTCGTCGCCACTGGAGGCGGTGAGCTTGATGCCGACGGGGTCCGCCTCGCCGGTGAGGTCGCGGTCGCCGTCCTTGACCTGGATGTAGATGAGGTTGCCGGGCTTGATCTGGTTTTGCGGCCGGGTGGCGGCGCGGGGTTGTTCCTCTTCGGTCTCGGCGACTTCCTGTTTGAGTGTTTCGGTGAAGGTGGCGTCGTCCTCGTTGATGATTTCGCTGCTGGCCACCTGGAGATCGCCGTCGGAGGCGATACGGATGCGGGTGTTGCTGAGGAACTCGAACTGGAACTGCTTTTTGAAGTCCTCGGGGTAGTCCACCGTGATGGTGTCGCCGCCGGTGACCTGCAGGATACCGTCGCCGGGTTTGGCGCCGCCGAGGGTGGTCGGAAACTCGGTGAGGAAGATCCCCTTGCCCGCGCCGCCGCTGGTGAGGAAGCCCTGCTCCAGATCGCCGCCTGGTTCGGTGCGCACAACGACCGGGATGCGGGTGTCGCCGCGGCTGATGCCGAGGTCGGGGTCCAGCACGACGACCGAGAGGGCGTTGCCGGGGGTATGCCAGACCTTGGATTCCTGCCCGAGGCGGCCGACGGTGCGGAGTGTCTCGAGTTGGGTGAGGTAGCGCTGCTCGATGCCGTAAACCTCGGCGAGGTTGTAGAGCGTTTCGTTGGCGAGCTCGGCGTCGGGGGCGTGTTCGAGGACGGAGAGGAAGATGGCGCGGGCCTCCTGGTTGTTGTCCTGGCGGATGGCGAGAACGCCGCTGAGGAAATCGGCACGGATGGAGATGGAGGGATCGGTGCTCTCGGCGAGGTCCGCGAAAATGTCCGCGGCCTGGTCGTAAACTTTCTGGGCCATGTAGGTTTCGCCGATGCCGAAGCGGGCATCGACCGACTCGGGTTGATCCTTGTAGATATTGAGGACCGTCGTGAATTCGGCGCGGGCGATATCGAACTGCCGGGCCCGTTGGTAGTTTCGCGCGAGGAGAAGCTGGACGCGGGCCTTTTCGCGGATGTCGACCTTGTCGGACTCGCTGAACTTGAGCATCCATCCGCGGAGGATGTCCTCGGCCCGCTCGTGATCCTGCGGCGTGCCCTGGTCGATGTGGGTTTGTGCCCCGAAGAGGATGAGTTCCACGGGCAGGTCCTCGCGGTGGGCGTCGAAGAGGGCCTTGTTGGTGTAGTAGGCCTCTTCGGCGAGGGTGTTTTCACCGAGGCGGAGGTGGAGGATGATTTCCAGGAGCGGGGCGATGGGGCTGTCGGCGGGGATGTCGGCGCTGAGGCTGCCCATCTTGCCATAGGCGTTGCGGAGGAGGGAGCGGGCCTCGGTCATCTCGTTGTTCCCGACCGAGCGGATGGTGTTGAGGAGGCCGTTGAGGATGGTGGTGGCGAGGCTGAGGTCCTCCCGGGCGAGGGCTCCCTGGGCGTAGGGGAAGAGGCGGTTCCAGGATTCGTAATGGGACTCGGCCATGAGGAGGAAGTCCTGCGCTTGGAGAAGGCGGTCGAGGGATCTTTTCGTGGTGCCGAGCAGCTCCATGCCGGCCTCCGCACTGACGCGGCCGAGGCGGAGGTCGCGCACGATTTGGAAGACGCGGGCCTTCTTCTCGTCGGGCCATTCCTTCTCGCCGCGGGCCGTCTCGATCCAGGTGCGGACCGGCCACTCGCCGAGTTTCCAGGGCCGGAAGGGATCCTGATCGGCGCGGGCCCGGGATTGCTTGAGGATCGTTTCCATGGCCTCGAAATTTCCGGCGGCAAAATCGAGGGCGGCGATTTCGCCGGCGTAGGTCCCCTGGTGGTCGGTGTCGGCCTCGAAGCGGGAGAGGAGGAAGGCCCGGGCGGCGGCGGGTTCCATGGTCGAGGCGACGCGTCTGGCGCAGGAGGCGCACTCGTGATTGTTGGGGTCCAAATCCATGTGTGCCTTCCACCAGGCGAGTGCTTCGGCCTTCATGCCGAGCTCATTCATGACATCGCCGATGCGGGTGGCATGGGCGAGGGATTCGCTGCTTTGTTTGGCGGAGGCGGTGATCCAGGGGATGGCCTTGCGGACGAGGGCCTCGTCCTTGGGTTCGATCAACCGCCACCAGGTGTCGTAGTGGGCAGGGCCGGGGGGGATGGTGAGGAGGTGGTTTGCGGCGGCGAGTTTCATCTCCGGCGGGCCGTAGGCGGCGGCGTCGAGCCAGCGGCTGGCGGCGTCGAGATCCTGGGGGAAGGCCTTGCAGAGGGTTTCGTAGTGGGTGCCGGAGACCTCCTTGGACTTTCCGCCGAGGTGATGGCGATAGACGTAGGCGAGGCGGGCGAGGACTTGATGGCGTTGTTCGGTGTTGAGCGTTTGCTGGAGGAGTTGCTGGCAGGCTTGTCCGGACCTGCCGCCGTCTTCGAGGGTCTGTTTCCAGAGTTTCGTGGTGCCGTCGTTGAGGTGATTTCTCCTGGCCTCCTGCCAGGTGCGTTGGCGGGTCTTGTCCTGAGGTCCGCGGTTCCAAACGCGGTCCTGGAAGCCGGCGAGGTGGGGGAAGGCCTTGGCGCTGGCGGTGACGGCGGCGAGGTCTTTGGCAAAGGCCGTTTCGTTGGAGGCGGAGTCGTAGAGGTAGGCGGTGATCTCGTCGACCCAGCCATTTTCAGTGGGGGAATCGGCGAGGAATTTCTGGGCGATGGCGCGGGCCTTGCCATCGTCCTTGAGGCGGTCGCGATAGACATCGAGGGCGAGGACGGCGCGGAGCGTGGCGACGCCGGGCGGGTTCCCGCCGATGAGTTTGAGGAGTCCCTGCTCGGCCCGTTTGTGATCGTCGCCGCACCATTGGACATAGGAACGGGCAAGGTCGCCGAGGTTGGGGTTGGCGCGCATGACCTCCTCGGCGATGGCGAGGCCCCGGGCAGTGTCCTTGGCCTGCGCGGCGGCCCCGGCGGCCTGGGCGAGTTGGTCATAGCGATCGTCGCGTTGGGGAAAGGCGGCGAGGTAGCGGCGGGCCTCGGCCTCGATATCGGCGGGGGGCTTGGCGGCGCTGCTCATGGCTTGGATGAGGGCGCGATGGATGTCATCGCGTCCGGGAGTGAGGGCCTTGCGGAAGGACTCCACGGCATTTTCGTGCTGGCCGAGGTGGGATTCGAAGCGGCCGCTACGATACCAGAGGTCCCTTTGGCGGAGTTCGTTGAACGGTGCTTGGCGGCGGAGGAGGGCCTTGGCGAGTTGGAGGCCTTCGGTCCATTGCTCGGTGCGCTCGGCGGCTTCCATGCCCTGAAAACCGACGGCAGTGAGGGTGACATCAACGGGAAGTTTCTCGACCATCTCGGTGGCGAGAGTGGTGGCCTCTTTGAAGGCGCCGCCGTTGTTGGCCAGCATGGAGAGTTGGAGGGAGCGGAGGCCGTCTGCGGTGGCGCCGCCGTTGCGCCAGATCTCGCCGCGTTGGGTGGCGGCCTGACTGCCGCGGCCGGTGCGTTCGATGGCGGTGGCGAGGCGGTGGCGGGCCGGATTGGTGAGAGGATTGCCGGGGAAGAGTTCCAGAAACTGGCGGCCGGTGGTGATGACATCCTCGTGGCGGGAGGTGACTGCGTAGCCATCCATGAGCTTGAGCATGATCTCGGCGCGGCGGGGATGCTCGGGTTGGGCGCGGGAAAATTTCGAGGCGGTGCGGATGAGGCCGAAGACCTGCTCGTCGGCCCAGTAGAGATCGATGAGTTGCAGCATCAGTGCCGCGCCGCCGGGGGAGGACTCGGCGGTTTCCTTGAGTTTGGCTTCCAAGGCGACCGCTTCATCCGCCGGAGCGGCGGTGAGGGGAATGGCGAGGGCAAGAATGAGGATGATGGACTTGAGAGAGCGCATGGAGAGGGACAGAATTAACAGAATTTTGCAGAATTTTGGGAAAGGTAGGGGACGGCGCTCCGCGCGGTCCGGTGGTTGTGCCGGGGAAGGCGGGGAGACGGGTTGTTAATTATTGAGCGTTTTTTTTTGGGGCTTTGGCCGGTCGGGGCGCTTGAGAACGACCCGCAGTCCTTGGGGAAACGGTGCGGCGCCACCGGACGGCGCGGAGCGACCATCCCCTACCTGTTGAGAGTTCATTCAAAATCCTGCTTTTTTGAGCGCTTCGACGATCTTGTTGGCTTCCGAGGCGATCTCGCTTTCGGGGTAATCGTTGATGAGTTGTTCGAAGCGGCGGCGAGCCTCTGGTTTGCGGTTCAGCTTGTAGAGGCAGCGGCCGTAGTTGAAGAGGATGACGTCGAGGAAGTTGGCGTCGGGGTGGTCGGTGAGGACATTTTCGAAGACATCGACGGCGCGGGAGTAGTCCTCCTTCTGGTAATAGAAGGCGGCCATTTTCGCCACCGCATCGCCGACCCTTCCGGAGTCGGGGAATTGCTCATAGACCGCCTGATAGGCGAGGAAGGCCTTCTCGAAGAGTTGTGCGGACTGAGCGGAGTCGGCCTTGAGGGCCATGGCCTCGTAGCATTCGCCGACGTAAAACTGGCCCTCGCCACGGAGGGGGCTGTTGGGGAGTTTGGAGAGGCTGGCGTAGAGGCTGATGGCGCGGGGAAAGTTTTCGCGCTTTCGTTCGACGTGGGCCTGCTGGAGCATGGCCTCATCGATGAAGGCGCTGGAGGGGAACTCGGCGAGGAGGCGGCGGCTCATGCCGAGGGCGAGGTCGAGTTGGTCCATGGCGAAGTAGATGCGCCAGAGTTGCACGTAGGTTTCCTCGAGGAGGGAGCCGCCGACCTTGCGGGCCTGCTCGAGGATGTCCTCGCAGACATCGAGAGCCTCCGCGTATTTCAGGTCGGCCTTTGTGTTGAGGCCGAATTCCTTGTAGTGGTTGCCGACCTCGGTGAGGGCGGAGGCGGTGCGGAGTTGGGTTTTGAGGCGGAGTTCCTCATCGGAAATCTCGGTGCGGGTGACGCGGACTTCGCCGAGGTTGCCCTCGATGACGCGGGCCTCGGCGGTGCGGACGAGGGTGTTTTCGCCGAGGTGGCGTTCGTCGGCGTAAACAAGGCGGATGGTCTGTCCGGCCTCGGCGGTGAGGGTGCCGGGGGCGGTGCCGAGTTGGAGGGGCAGGGAAAGGCGGAAGACGCCGCTTTGTTCGCTTTCGCGGAGGACGACCGGCTCGGAGCGGACGAGGAGGAGGGGATCGATCTGCGACTTGAGGTCCTCCCCTTCGGGGCCTTCGACCAGTTCGCCGCTGGCGACGCGCTTGGCGAGTTCATCGTCGATTTCGTCGGGCGTCTTGCGGCGGAAAATCTGCACGGCGGCCTCCAGTTGGTCGGCGCCGGCGGTGGTGTCGTGGTCGGCATCGGAAACCTGGAGGTGGATGGGTTTGCCGAGCACGGCGGCCTGCAAATTGCGTTGGTAGGAACCATCGGTGATGCGGGCGAGGCCGTTGCCCACCACGAGGACCTCCTTCAAGCGCTTCTCGTTGACGCCCTTCTCGGCGGTGTGGGCGTCGATGTAGGAAACGGTGACCACGTCGCCGCCGCGGACTTCGAGGGTGCCGTTGTCGGGGGTGGCGGGGGCGAGGGTGGTCATGATGCGGCCGAGGGCGATGCGGGCATTGCGGCCGACCGGGTCGCAGCGGAGGGTTTCCTCGTCGCCGCTCTTTGTGCGGCAGCGGACCTCGACCTGCTCGCCCTGGGTGAGGATGGCGAAGTCCTTGTCGTCGATCTTGATGTAGAGGCGCTTTCCCGCCTCGACCTTTTCGACGAGGGCGTCCTGGGAAGAAAGGGAGGTGCCGACCTTTTCGAGGGCCTCGATGGCGCGGCTGTAGTGGCCGAGTTTGAAGTGGCCGAGGCCGATGTAGTAGTAGGCCTCGTTGACTTCCGGGGAGGTCGGGAAGAGCGCGATGACGTCGCGCATGATGGTGAAGCATTTCCCGTAGTTGCCGGCCTCGTAGAAGCAGGTGCCGGTGTTGAGGAAGGCGTAGGCGCGTTGCTCGTCGTTCTCGTTGCTCTCCACGGCGGCGGCCTCGTAGTGGAGGCGGGCCTTGTCGTATTCCCTGATTTCCTTGAGGAGATGATCGGCGAGGCGGAGGTGGGCCTCGAAGCGGACGGGGCTGCGCGGGTAGCGTTCCACGACCGATTCCCAGATCTCGAGGGCCTTTTCGTTTTCGCCGACTTCCAGACGGGCGTCGCCGGCCTGGAGGAGTTTGCGGGCCGCGCGGTCCTCGATGATCGAACCGCGTTCGGCCGTCTCCGGCGATTGGGCGAGGGCGGGCAGCGCGAGGAGGAGGGCGAGGAGGGTGATGAATGTGCGCACGTTTATCAGACGAACAATTCGCGGATGGGGTTGGCTTCCTTGCGGACTAGGCGCATGGGGCGGCCCTGCGGGGTGTAGAGTTCCTTGCTGAGGCTGATGCCGAGGGCGTGGCAGAGGGAGGCGTGGAGATCGGGAACCTGCACGGGGCGATCGGCGGGTTCCATGCCGTCCTCATCGGAGGCTCCGATGGTGCCGCCCTTGATGCCGCCGCCGGCCATCATGGCGCTGAAGCACCGGGCCCAGTGGTCGCGGCCGCCGCCGTCGTTGATGCGCGGAGTGCGGCCGAATTCGCTGAGGACGACGACGAGGGTTTTGCTGAGCATGCCGTTGGCCTTGAGATCGGAAAGGAGGGAGGCGATGGCGGGGTCCATGACGTTGCCGTGGTCGCGCATCGCTTCGAAAATGTTGCCGTGGTTGTCGAAGCCGCCGCGGTTGACCTGTACGAAGCGCACCCCTTTTTCGACGAGACGTCGGGCGAGGAGGGCGCCGCGGCCGAACTCGGTGTCGCCGTAGCGCTCGATGGTCTGCGTCTTCTCCTCCTCGAGATCGAAGGCTTTGAGAGCGGGGCTTTCCATGAGGGCCACGGCATCCTTGAGGGCCGTTTCGGAGGCCTTCAACTCGCTGGCTCCGAGGGTCTCGGAGGAGCGGCGGTTCATCCTTTCGAGGATCTGCAGGCGCTGCATGCCCCGGGCGTGGCTGATGCCTTCGGGGAAGGCGAGGTAGGGATCCTTTTCGCCGGGGCGACCGACGTAGTAGGCTTCGCATTGCTGGCCGAGGTAGCCGGCGCGGGCTGACTGGCCGCTGATGCTGACGAGGGCGGGGAGGTCGCCGAGCGGTTCGCGTTCGTGGACGACGAGGGAGCCGAAGCCGGGGTGGAGAATGTTGGGTGATTGGTTGAAGCCGGTCTGCAACTCATACTGGGCGCGGCCGTGATCGCCGTTGGTGCCGGCGATGGAGCGGATCAGCGCGGCGTTGTGCATCTGCTTGGCGAGCTGCGGGAAAATCTCGGAGATTTCCATGCCCTCCACGGAGGTCTTGATGGGTTTGAACTCGCCCTGTGTCTTGCGGCCGGGTTTGGGATCCCAGGTGTCGAGGTGGCTCATGCCGCCGCTGTTCCAGAAGAGGATGACGTGTTCGGCGGAGGCCTGACCGGGGAGGGTCCGGGCGAGGAGCTGGCTGATCGGCATGCCGAGGATGCTCGCGCTGAACAACTTCAGCATGCGGCGGCGGGTGATCTGGTAGTCTGTGCAGGTGTTCATTTCCAAAGGAGTTGAAAGTTAGGAATTAGGAGTTAGGAGTTAGAAGTAGGGAGTTAGAAGTAGGGAGGTGGGTTTCGGTCCCGGAGGGACCATTGATGTTAGCCGTGGGCTTTAGCCCACGGAATGGTAGGAAGTTTGATCGCGTCGCGTAGTGACGCTACTGTGGAGCGGCGGTCGATCCCGGTTGAAGCGTCACTACGCGACGCGGGCTTTTGTTCGTGGTTGACCGTGGGCTGAAGCGCACGGCTAACATGAGGTGTCTCGCCTGGACGCAGGGAATGAGGTGTCCCGCCGGGACGCGGTGATCGGGGCGACGCCTTGAGACGGGTTGGCGGTTGGTTGCTCACGGAAGAAATCTAAATTCGTTGGAGTTGAGGAGGGCCCAGCGGAGGTCGGCCATGCCATCCGCGCCGGAGGCGATGATGACCCGGGCGTCGGCTTTTTCTCCGGGGCTGGGGAGGCGGGTGAGGATTTCCTGGTAGGCCCAGTCGATGGCTTGATCTGGGTTGCTCTCGAGGATGCGGTGGAGGGGTTCGAGGGGGCCGACGCGGGAGGCTTCCAGGGTCATGCGGCCGTTGAGCATCATGAGCTGTTGGCGCAGGGAGGAGGCTTTGTCGCGAAACTCGCCGAGGCCGGTGCGGGGCGGTTGGCCGAAGACGCGGAGGAAGTGGGCGGGGGGGGCGGGGGTGGCCATGCGCATGGCGCTGTCGAAGCGGGGGTTGTCGTCGATTGTTTCGGTGACCGTCTCTGTCTCAAACTTCATGACGCGGCGTTGCTGATCCTTGGCCATGGCCGCCATTTTTTCTGCCTCGATTTGTTCGTCGGACTTCTCCCGCATCGTTTCGAGTTCGGCACGTTCCCTAGCCTTGGTGATGGCGTTGAAGTCGAGGGTGAGGGAGGACTCGAGGTCGTAGCCGTCGGCGCGCATGGGCGGGGCTTTCTGCATCATGGCTTGGTCCCCGGCGGGGCCATCGAGCATGGTGTATTCGCCGGTGGGGACCTGGATTTCGCGGCTGATTTCCTTCTTGTTCGCGCCGGCGGGCCATTTGAAATCCTCCAGGTGTCCGGCCACCACGATGCTATCGTAGAGCACTTCGCCAAGCATGCGCCGGAGGGGGGCGGCGGAGAAGTTCTGCTCGCTCTCCTCGCGAATGGCGATCTTCACCTCCGCGGAGAGGTGGGCGCGGCGGTAGGCATCGGAGAGGGTGATGATGCGGACGAGGCTGCGCAGGTCGTAGCCGCTGGCGATGAATTCCTGGGAGAGGAAATCGAGGGTCGAAATGTGGTGGAGGTCGCTGTAGTCGGAGAAGTTGTCGAGCGGTTCGACGAAGCCATGGCCGATGAGTTCGGCCCAGACGCGGTTGACGAAGGCCCGGGCGAAGTAGTTGTTGCGGGGGTCGGTGATGAGGGCTGCGAGTTGGGCCCGCAACTCGCTGGAGCGGTAGATGTCGCCATGCACGTTGAGTTGGCGGCTTTCCTTTTGGGCCTCCTCGAGGACGGGATCGCGGGGGCGGCCGACCTTGGGTTCCACGGCATCGAGGAGGGCGTCGAGAGAGGCGGTTTCCTCGCCGGAGGATTTCTCCTCGTCCTTGTGGCTGCGGAGTTCCTCAAGACGTCGGAGGTGGTCGGGGGGCGAGTCGAATTCGGTGAGGAGGAAGGGAAATTTCGGCGGGACGGCCTTGCGCTTTTCTGGTTCGGCCTTGTCCTCGGGGGGCCAGAGGACCGTCATCTCGTCGCCTTCGGTGGTGTACACCATGCCCCGTTGGCGGCTTTCGACCTTCTTGGTTTTGCCGAAGAAGGCGGCGAGGTCGTAGAAGTCACGCTGTTCCCAATCGTCGAAGGGATGGTCGTGGCACATGGCGCAGCCGATGCGGACGCCGAGGAAGATCTGCGAGGTGGCGGCGGCGAGTTCCATGGGCATGGCGTTGTCGCCGAGGATGAAGCCGACGGCGGGGTTGGAGTTGGCGCGTCCGGAGGCGCCGATGAGTTCGCGCACCAGTTCGTCGTAAGGTTTGCCCTGGTTGAGGGAGCCGTGGATGTAGGCGAGGAGTTGGTTGCCCCCGGGGACGTCGGAACGGATGCGGAGCATGTCGGCCATGAAGATGGTCCAGCGGTCGGCGAAGCGGGGGTGGGTGAGGAGTTTGGCGATGAGCTTGGCGCGGCGGTCGTTGCCCCAGCCTTCGAACGCGCGGACCTCGGCCATGGTGGGGATGCGGCCGATGAGGTCGATGGTGGCGCGGCGGAGGAAGGCGGCGTCCTCGATGGGGTCGGTGGTGATGATTTTCGCGCCGCTATTTTCCCGGCGGAGGAGGTCGTCGAGCATGGCGGCGGCCTCGGCGGGGGAGGCGGGGGCCTTGTCCGGCATGGCGACGCGCTTGATCGGCGCGGGTTTGCGTTCGGTCAGGGTGATGCCCTTTGGCCAGGGGGCCCCGGCGCTGACCCAGGAATCGAGCAGGGCGACCTCCTCCGGGGCAAGTGCCTGGCCTTCGTCGGGCATGACGCCCTCGTCGATGGGGCGGAGGTGGATGCGGACGAGGAGTTCGCTCTTGGCGGGGTCGCCGGGGACGAGGGCCAGTTCGGTCTCGCCGCCCTCGAGGAGGAGATCGTGGGTATCCATCCGGAGGCCGCCTTTGGTTTTGTCGGCATTGTGGCAGCGGACGCAGTTGCGCTCGAGGATGGGCTGGATGTCCTGCTGGAAATCGGGCGTTGCGGCAGGGGCGGAAAGGGCCATCACCAGAAGGGCGAGGGCGGGGAGTGGGATGGAAAAACAGGGGTGCACGAGGGTTGGCCGAGCGCGGGAGAACCCGATCAGGATAGTTACGCCGGGGAGGAAGAAGACCTTACCATTGGATTTGTGGGGATGGGGCCTTTTTTTTCCGATTTCCCGAAAGAGGGCTCGGCGGGGTTGAGGGGGGGATTTTCCCGGCAGGGTCCTCCCTCCAAGGGGCCGGGCATCGGGCTTGGCGCTTGGTGGGCGGAGGCGCGGCGGCGGCCAGCCCGGGACCCGGGCGCTTGGAGCCGGACCCACTCCGGCGCAACATCCGACTCTTTCCTCGAGCAGGAACGACTACTTCGCCTTGGGGGGGGTGGTGGTCGCCGGGGTTTCCTCGGGAAGAGATTTTTTGTCCTCCTTGAAACCGGCGAGGATGCTGCGGCCTTCCTCGACTTGTTCCGGGCTGATTTGGGAGGTGAGTTCGCCGAGCGGAGCGGCGGCGTCCTTGTCGCCGCGTTCCATGGCGAGGGAGAAGAGGGCCCAGGCCTGCGGGAGGTTCTGTTTGGTGCCCGCCCCTGCGGCGTTGAGTCGGCCGAGGGCGGTGGTGGCCTGGGGATGGCCGGCATTGGCGGCCTGCACGTAGAGTTTTCCCGCCTGCGCAAAACTCTTTGGGACGCCGACCCCTTGTTCGTAGAGGGCCCCCAGATTGTAGGCGGACTGGGGATAGCCAGCGCTGGCGGAGCGGCTGAACCAGGCGGCGGCGGCCAAGCTTAACCAGTGTCCGAGCCGCCCGGAGAGGTAGAAGAGGCCGAGTTCGTTTTGCACATCGGCCGGTCCGCTCTCGGCGGCGGCGAGGAGGTGGGCATAGCCCTCCACGATTTGCAGGCCTTCGCCTTTCAAGAGGGCCGCGGCGGCCTGCACATGGCCGATGGCGTTGCCGGCCTCGCCTGCCTTTTTATACCAGACGAGTGCCTCCTCGGGACTCTTCGGCAGTCCGCCCCGACCCTCCAGGTGAAAGGCGGCCACCTTGAGCATGCAGTCGGACTGCCCCGCCTCGGCTCCCTTTTTGAATTCGGCCAGGGCGGCGGAGTCGTCCTTTTTGATGGCCTCCTCGAAATTCCCGAGGGCGATGTAGGCGTTGAGTTCATCCTTGGCGATGGCCTTGGCGAGCCATTCGCGGCCGAGGGCTTCGTCGCGGAGTTTCTCCTCGCCGCTGAGGAGGCGTGAACCTGCGGCGAGCATGGCGGAGGCATCGCCCAGCTCGGCGGCCTTGAGGAACTGGCTGAGGGCCGCGGCAGGGTCGCGCTGCTCGGGGAATCCGAAGTCGCCATCGAGGAGACGGCCGAGGGCGAGCAGGGCGGAGACATCACCCTGCTCGGCGGCCCGCGACCACCAGAAGCGGGCCTTCTCGAAGTCGGGTTCGTCGCCGAAGCTGCCGCGAAGGAGGCCGTCCCCGAGGAGGAGGGCGGCGGTGCCGGTGTCCTTCTCGGAAAGTTGTTTCAGCAGCTCCCATGCCTCTTCCTGCTCGGCTTTTTCGCCGGCGGAGGTGAGGAGGCGGGCCAGGCGGGTGGTGGCTTCGGTGCTGCCGGCCTTGTGGGCCTTGCGGTAGTGTTCGATGGCCAGGTCGCGGGAGGCTTCCACGCCACTGCCGGTCTCGTAGGCAAGGGCCAGGATGAGAAGGGCGTCGGCATTGCCCGCCGCAGCGAGCGGGGTGGCCAGACGCACCCCTTCGATGTGGCGGCCCCGGTTGAAGGCCTCGATGGCGGCTTTGGCCGGGCTGTCGGGAGTGCCGGTCACCGGGCTTTCCGGGGTCGCCTCGGCCAGGATCGGATCATCGACTTCTAAGGTGATCGCCGCAGGGGCGCTGATGGAAAGCAGAGTGAAGGCGAAGAGGGTGGCCAGAGATTTCATGTGGGGGGGAGGGTAGATCAGCGGTGGGGCCTTGCAAGAAAATGCCGCGTGGAGGGCTGGTTGCCTGCGTGACAATCAGGGGGAGGGCTGCTAGCGGTAGTGGATATTCCCGCAGAGATTCCATTCCACAGTCTGGAGGCAGGCGGACTGGCCGTCGCGTTGTACGCGGTATTGTGGTGCCTCTTCTGGTTGTATTTCCGCAGGATCGCGAAGCCCCCGCGGGTCTCCCTGCACCTGTTCGCCCTCTCTCTGGCGGCTTGGTCGGCGGGGCGCTTCCTCTTTCCGCAGGCTGTCTGGGTCGGTCATGCCGGGGCGGCGGCCGTGTTCAGTGCCGCGCTGTTCCTCTGGGTGCTGATCGATCGCTTCATCTGTGTGGGCTGGTTGATCAACCGACGACAGGTGCCGGTGCCGACCATCCTGCGCCAACTGGGTGCGGTGGTGGTGGTCCTCATGGCCGTGGCGGCGATCATGAAGTGGGGTTACCAGCTGGAGTTGACCGGGCTGCTGGCGACTTCGGGCATCGCGGCGATCATCCTCGGCTTTGCGATGCAGGACCTCCTCTCCAACGTCATCGCCGGCTTCAGCATCCACATGACGCGGGCCTATCGGGTGGGGGACTGGTTGCTGCTGGGGGAAAAGGGTGATCGGGCCGAGGTCACCGAAATCAACTGGCGTTCGACGCGCTTCGTCAACAACGACCAGGTGTCCTTTGAGTTGCCGAACAGTGACATCGTCAAGAACCGCATTGTCAACCTGAACTACCCGACCGCCGAGCATGCCATTCGTCTGCAGGTCGGGCTGGACTATGATGTGCCGCCGGCTTTGGCGAAAGAGGCTATTCTCGCGGCGGCCGCCCATGCCCAGGGGGTCATGGAATCGCCCGGGCCGGTCGTCCTCCTGCGGGATTTCGGGGAGTCCGCAGTGATCTACGAACTGCGGGTCTGGATGCGCCACGCGCGGCTCTACAACGCGGCCTGTGACGACATTCGCACCGCGCTTTGGTATGAGCTGAATCGCCGCGGGATCCGCATCCCCTTTCCGATCCGCAGCATCGACCTGCGCACCCCGAATGTGCCGGAGGCCTTGTCCACCGCCCGGGGCCGGGCTGCGGAGTTGGTGGGGTCGGGGAGTGCCTTGGATTGTCTCACGCCCGAGGAGATCGCGGGGCTGGTGGGGAAGGGGAAGTTGGCGCTCTACGGACCGCGCGAGGCCCTCGTCACGCGGGGCGAGGAGGGGTCGTCGATGTTCGTGATTTTGGAGGGTGCGGTGGAGGTCTTTGGAAAGAGCGCGGAAGGTCCGCGGCTGGTCCTGGCGCGATTGGGCCCCGGCGAATGTTTCGGGGAGCAGTCCTTGTTCACCGGCGAGCCGCGCAACGCCACGGTGCGGGCGGAGTCCGACACCCTGGTGCTGGAGATCCGCAAAGCCGACCTTTCGCCGCTGATCGAGGCCAATCCGGAATTGGCGGAGCGGCTGGGCGATTTGCTCGAACGGCGCAAGAAGGCCTGGGAGGAGGCCCTGAATCGGGAGGCCGGGTCCAAGGCGGAAAGCGAAGTGGCCGACCCCGCGCCGCAGTCGGGGCTCGCCCACCGCATCCGGGCGTTCTTTGGGCAGGGGTGAGGGCTTGGATCTCATCATCCCTCCGGGATGTGCAAAAAGATCAGGGGTGAAGCACCCAGGCTATCATGGGCGGTCTCCTCCGGGACCCCGGAGTTGAGCCTGACGCATCTGTGCGCAGTCGCTGCCCAAACGGCGGCAGGTGGCACAAGATGTCGCGGTTGGGCGGGCGGAATCGAGCCATTTTGTCGCTAATTGACGGATTATGGCGAGTAAGAAAATTGCGTAAAAATCGCTAACTGACTGAAGGTCTGCCCTTTGCGTGGTCAATCGCCTCTTGTGGCACGGGGTCTGCAAAAGAGAAGGCCGGTCGAGGTACGCCTTGGCCGATGGATTTCAGAACAAGAACCGGGGCTGCGAGGCCTCACGAACACACAAACTACTTAGAAAGGACCACATACTATGTCGAAGATACTCGGAATTGACCTCGGGACGACCAACTCCTGCATGGCTGTCATTGAGGGCGGCGAACCGGTGGTTTTGGAGAACTCGGAAGGAGCCCGGACCACGCCATCGGTGGTGGCATTCGCCAAAGGCGGAGAACGCCTCGTTGGGCAGGCCGCCAAACGCCAGGCCGTTACCAACCCCACCAACACCATTTTCTCCGCCAAGCGCCTCATCGGACGGAAGTTCGACGAACTGAGCGCGGCGGACAAGAAGCTGCCCTATAACATCGTGAAGGCCGCCAATGGCGACGCCCACATCGAAGTGGAGGTGGACGGCGTGCAGAAGAGCTACTCGCCGCAGGAAATCTCGGCGATGATTCTCGGCAAGCTCAAGGCGGACGCCGAAGCGAAGTTGGGCGAGTCGATCACCGAAGCGGTCATCACGGTGCCCGCCTACTTCAACGACTCGCAGCGAGCTGCCACCAAGGCGGCCGGTGAGATTGCCGGACTGAAGGTGCGGCGTATCATCAACGAGCCGACCGCAGCCTCCCTCGCCTACGGCCTGGACAAGGCCAAGGACGAGAAGATCGCGGTGTATGACCTCGGTGGCGGAACCTTCGACATCTCGGTCCTCGAGATCGGGGACGGTGTCTTCGAGGTGCTCTCCACGGACGGCGACACGCAGCTCGGTGGTGACGACTGGGACTCGGCGATCATCGATTGGATCGTGGGCGATTTCAAAACGAAGGAAGGCATCGACCTGAGTGGTCAGCCCGATGCGCTGCAGCGGATCAAGGAAGAGGCCGAGAAGGCCAAGATCGCGCTGAGTTCCTCGACCAACTACGACATCAACCTGCCCTTCGTCACGGCCGACCAGACCGGACCGAAACACATTCAGACCAGCCTGAGCCGCGTGAAGCTCGAGCAACTCACCGGAGACCTCCTCCAGCGCACCAAGCAGCCGGTCCTCGACTGCCTGAAGGAAGCGGGAGTGAGCGCCAGCGAGATCAATGAGCTTGTTCTGGTGGGTGGCATGACCCGCATGCCCGCCGTGCAGGCCATCGCCGCGGAATTGGCCGGCAAGGCCCCGCACAAGGGCGTGAACCCCGACGAGGTGGTGGCCATCGGGGCCGGCATCCAGGGCGGCGTGCTGATGGGCGACGTGAAGGACGTGGTCCTGCTCGACGTGACCCCGCTTTCGCTTTCCATCGAAACGGAAGGCAGCCGCGCCACGGCGATGATCGAGCGCAACACGACCATTCCGGTGAAGCGTTCGCAGGTCTTCTCGACCGCGGTGGAGAGCCAGCTGGCGGTGGACATCCGGATCTGCCAGGGCGAGCGTCCCCTCTTTGCGGACAACAAGCTGCTTGGAAATTTCCGTCTCGACGGCATCGAGCCCGCGCCGCGCGGCTTGCCGCAGATTGAGGTGACCTTCGACATCGACGTGAACGGTATTCTCCATGTCACCGCGACCGACAAGAAGACCAACAAGGAGCAGAAGATTTCCATCGAGGGGTCCAGCGGACTCAACGAGGAGGAGATCGAAAAGGCCAAGCGCGACGCCGAGGAGCACGCCGAGGAAGACAAGAAGCGGGCCGAGGCGGTGGACATCAAGAACAAGGCCGAGCACATGGCCTACGATGTCGAGAAGCAGCTCAAGGAACTGGGCGACAAGGCTCCTGCGGAACTGAAGGAAGGACTCGAGGGGAAGGTCAAGGTGGTGCGTGAAGCTCTGACCAAGGGCGACCTCGAGGAGATCAAGACGGCCACCGCGGACCTCGAGAGGGCCATGACCGAACTCTACAACGCCGCCCAGCAGGCCGCCAGCGCGGCAGGGGCGGAGATGCCCGACATGGGTCAGGGCGGTGGGGGCGACGAGGAGAGCGACTCCGAAGAGCCCCGCCAGGCCAAAGGCAAGGTCGTCGACGCCGAAGTGGTCGACGCCGAAAAGTAAGCGAACAAATTTCCGCCCCGTCGGTCGATTGCGGCCGGCGGGGCGGCATTCTCAACAAAACCAAAACCAACAAAACACACACAACAAATGGCTACCATCAAACCACTCGGTCAACGGGTCCTCGTGAAGCGTCTCGACGCGGAAACCATGAGCGCAGGAGGCATCGTGCTTCCCGACACCGCTCAGGAAAAGCCTCAGGAAGCGGAAGTCGTTTCCCTCGGCACAGGCGGCAAGGACGACAATGGCAACGACATCGTGTTCTCCGTGAAAGCGGGCGACAAGGTTCTCATCTCGAAATACGGCGGCACCGACGTGAAGGTCAACGGGGAGGATCTCCTGATCATCTCCGAGTCCGACATCCTCGGCGTCCTCGTGGCATAAACCACACCACACAACACAGAAAAAAACTACGACAATGGCAGCTAAACAATTGAAGTTTGACGAAGCCGCACGCCAGGCCCTCCTGCGCGGAGTGGAGAAACTGGCCCGCGCCGTGAAAGCGACGCTTGGACCGGCCGGACGCAACGTGATCATCGACAAGAAGTTCGGTTCCCCGACCATCACCAAGGACGGTGTTTCGGTCGCCAAGGAAATCGAACTCGACGATCCCTACGAAAACATGGGCGCCCAGCTCATCCGCGAGGTGTCCAGCCGGACATCCGACATCGCCGGTGACGGCACCACCACGGCCACCGTGCTTGCCGAGGCCATCTACAAGGAAGGCCTTCGCAACGTGACGGCCGGAGCCAATCCGATCAGCCTGCAGCGCGGCATCATGAAAGCCACCGAGGCGATCGTGGCCGAGTTGCACAAGATCTCCAAGGAGGTCTCCGACACCAAGGAAATCGCCCAGGTGGCGACTGTTTCCGCCAACTGGGACGAGGAAATCGGCGGGATCATCGCCGAAGCCATGGACAAGGTCGGCAAGGACGGCACCATCACGGTGGAAGAAGCCAAGGGCATTGAGACCACGCTCGAAGTGGTGGAAGGCATGCAGTTCGACAAGGGCTACCTGTCCCCCTATTTCGTGACCGATGCGGAGACCATGGAAGTCTCCCTCGACAACGCCTACCTCCTCATTCACGAGAAGAAGATCTCGTCCCTCAAGGACATGCTTCCCCTCCTCGAGAAAGTGGCCAAGAGCGGCCGTCCGCTCCTCATCATCGCGGAAGACGTGGAAGGTGAAGCGCTTGCGACCCTCGTGGTCAACAAGCTGCGCGGCACCCTCAACATCGCTGCGGTGAAGGCCCCCGGTTTCGGCGACCGCCGCAAGGCCATGCTGGAGGACCTTGCCGTCCTCACCGGTGCCAAAGTCATCACCGAGGACCTCGGCATCAAGCTCGAGAACGTGGAACTCGCCGACCTCGGCGAAGCCAAGCGCATCACCATCACCAAGGAGAACACCACCATCGTGGAAGGTGCCGGTGGCAGCGAAGCGATCAGCGGCCGGGTCAACCAGATCCGCAAGCAGATCGAGGACACCTCCTCCGACTACGACCGTGAGAAGCTCCAGGAGCGTCTTGCCAAGCTCGCCGGTGGCGTGGCCGTCATCAGTGTCGGCGCCGCAACGGAGACCGAGATGAAGGAGAAGAAAGCCCGCGTGGAAGACGCCCTGCACGCCACCCGCGCCGCGGTGGAAGAAGGCATCGTTCCCGGTGGTGGCACCGCACTCATCCGTGCGTTGGCCGGCGCCGTGGCCGCCAAGTATCTCGACAAGGCCATCAGCCTCGACGAGAAGACCGGCATGGGCATCGTCGCCAAGGCGGTCGAAGCACCCCTCCGTCAGCTCGCCGCAAACGCGGGTCTGGAAGGTGCGCTCATCGTCGAGAAGGTTGCCCATGAAAAGGGCAACATCGGCTACAATGTGGCCACGGGCGAGTATGTGGACATGATCCAGGCTGGTGTGGTGGATCCGACCAAAGTGACTCGCAGCGCTCTTCAGAACGCCGCGTCCATCGCCGGTCTCCTCCTCACCACCGAGGCCCTCATCACCGACATCCCCGAGCCGGAAGCCGCGGGCGGTGACCACGGTCACGACCACGGCGGCATGGGCGGCATGATGTAAGACGCGCTTTGCGCGTGAGACGAACGACTCAAGAAACCAGAGACCAAACTGGAACAGCCGGGCGGGAAACCGCCCGGCTTTTTTTGGTTTTCGTGGCCGTCATGCTAAAAAGTGACTGGACGCCTTTGATGGCATCGAGAGCTCCTTTGAAGCTAATCAACTTCCACTTCTCCGGGTGATGGCCAACGCTACGTCCGCAGATCGCTTTGACGAGGTTGAAACCAAGCAGGGCCATCGCGAGGCTCTTTCCAGCCATGTCCGGAGTCTTCACGTTCAAGGCCTCCATGCCAAGAGTGGTCTTCACATCCCGCAGGCGCAACTCGATGTCCCATCTGGTCGCGTAAAGCTCTCCCAACTCGATCCAGTCAAAGGTATCGTTGTCCAGCAGGGTGGTCGCCAAGACCATTTTCTTCTTCGCTCCGTCCCGGTCCTCATGCCAGAAGGAGATCATGCGCATCTCCATAGTGGCGGGCAACTGATCCCATTCATCGTCGCTGAGTTCAGTGCTTTTGGGCTTGTGGGCGGGTTTGATCCAAGTGACCAGGCGTTCGTTTTTCCCAATGCGCTTTCCCTTGCGAAGCGTGAAGCCTTTCTCCCTCATTTGATGCAACCGCATGAGACTGTGTCAACCGTTGGCTAGCAATCGACTGATGATCTCGAAACTGCAAAATCCACGGTCCGCCAAGAGGAGAGTTTCGGGGCCAAAGTGGCTGATAAGTCTGCGCATCGTGATAAAGTCCTTCTCTGAGAGTGGGGAAGTCAGGCACGTCTCCCACCCACCATGGGCATGGTTGAGCACGCCGACAAATTTCATCACCGGGAACCCGCAGCCTTCCTTCTGCACGCTGGGCTGCGGATAGCTTTCCTGGTTGCATTCCGTATCCATCAATTGGACCGAACTGCCGTCCACCGACTTGACTGTCAGTCCCCGGTAGAGGTCCTCGGGCGCGACGCTGCGCTGCATCTCGCGTATGACATGTTGATGGACCGCAGCGATGAACTCCGGGCTCAGCCGGAGCCGCGCCTTGCAGTATGCAGTTGTTTCGCTGGAAGGAACGGGTAATCCGTGCTCCAGGCACCAAGCCTGCACCCGGCTCACTGCGGCACTACAACAATCGTTCTGCTCCAGGATCTGACTGAGCCACGCCCAGAAAAGAACGGGATTGGAAAACACGCGCCTGCGCTTCGTCTTCGACAAGCTCTCCAGAAGCTCGGGGGGGACCAGTTCGGAGAACTGGCGAGCAAAAGAACCGAGGCAGTTTTTTAAAAGTTTTTCACGCCTGCGACGGATGGATGCTTGCAAACCGCGCTTCACTGAGCCACACAACTTCGTAGAAAACCCGGTCAGGAATGGTGTCTTTATTTTCACACATCAAGTTACTGTCCTGGCCGGGTTTTCTAACAGACTTTTTCTAACAGAAATAATGCCGGTGGCTCCTCTTAAGTTCGTGCCATTCCCACCTACACCGTCCTGTAGAAGGACCTCAACGCTTTCCTGGACAAACGATTCGCTGGCGGTGGAAAGGCGCTCGATTCTTTCAGCGAGAGAGTGCGCGCGAACCCCGAACGTATTGGACATGCAATCGGTCCGCTTGGATGGGTCGTGACGGAGGATACCGTCGTGTATCACTACGCGGCGAGTAACGGCGGCGGTCATCCCTACTATCACGATCCGACCACCGGGCTGACCTACCAAAGCTCTGCATACTGGTAGGTCTCCAGCGGATTTTCGCAGGTAATGGAGGGGCGTGAATCATGTAGGCGCGCCCATCCGAACATGCAGAATCCGGCCGCCGAACAAGGGGTCGATCCTATCGCCAGCCTCGCCGCGAGTTCAACCTGCCATGACCCTGCAACCATCAACCCAGAAGTCGGAGCCCACCCTCGGTCAGGCGTAGGATGACTCTGACGCGCGTCAAAAATGAATCTCCGAACCTCCCTCTACCTCTGCGCTGTTGCCTTTCATTTGATCGGGGTGCTTCATGGCCAGGAAGCGCGGGAGGGCCGTCGGGTGATGGCGTGGGTGCCGCCTTATGCAGTGGGCGCCTGCAAGGAACGATTGAATGAATCGTTCGAGGGGATCGGCATGAAGGATGGGCTCACTCACCTCGGCCTCCAGTTTTGGAAGCCAACCGCCAAGGGTGGCATTGAGTTGGTGGATCGATTTAAACGGATCGATGAAGCGACGATTGCAGAGTTTCGGAAGTGGGGGGACGCGCATGGGGTGCGGATCATGCTCTGCGTTTACAATGGGACCGCCTCGGGTTGGGATTGGGAGTTGGCGACGTCGGCCTTCGATGAGCACCGGGCGGACTTCGTGGAAACGTTGGTCAGTGAAACCCTGCGCTTGAAGCTGGATGGCATCGATCTTGATCTGGAGGGCAATGGATCATCGATGATCCCTCGGTAGGTCTGGCGATTTGGGATGCGCAGCTGAAGGCGCCGGCATGGAGGACGCAGGCGATGTGGCAGGGGATTTCGACGATCAAGAAGGGCGCGGAAGGTCGAAGGTAGGTTTGTGGGGGTGGGGGCGAATCCATGCGGTGTTGGGCAGGCCCTTTTAGGGGGGCTTTTCTTCGTTTCGTGGAAGTTCCCGGGAATGAGGAGGAGGGAGGATCGATGGGCCTCTGGTGATGCAGAGGCGAAGCCGCCGGACGG
The DNA here is from genome assembly GCA_027619375.1 of Verrucomicrobiota bacterium. Classification (GTDB taxonomy): domain Bacteria; phylum Verrucomicrobiota; class Verrucomicrobiia; order Verrucomicrobiales; family Akkermansiaceae; genus JAPKDA01. The sequence continues at coordinate 30,986 of JAQCFL010000011.1, forward strand.
CCCGGAGGGCCATCCCTGCCCTACTGAGTTGATCGCCTGACTCTGTGTTGAAGGTGGCTTGGAGTGTTTACGATGCTCTGTTCGGGCCTTGGGGGAGGGGGAAGTTAAGCATCGACCTGGGGGTTTTGGTTGGGGAAGGTTGGTTGATGATTGGCCGCTGTGTTGCGATTCTGGGCTTGTGGGTGGGTTCGTCCTTGGTGGCGGTGGGGCAGTATTTCAATGATTTCGAGTCACCGCCGCATCATTATGGGAGGGCGGCGTTGGGGGATCCGATGACGCGGTTTTTGGCGGAGGTGGAGAATGGGACGCGGACGTTGCCGGAGGAGGTGGGGTTGCCGTTGGTGAAGGATTTGCTGGAGGCGTTGAAGCTGGATGCGGCGTCGCAGGTGTTGGTGTTCAGCAAGACGAGTCTGCAGAAGTCGGAGATCTCGCCGGGGAATCCACGGGCGCTGTATTTCAATGAGGAGGTGTATCTGGGTTGGATGCCGGGAGGGCGGATCGAGTTGGCGAGTTTTGATCCGGAGTTGGGGCCGGTGTTTTATTTCCAGCGGCCGTTGCAGGACGAGGAGGGGAAGCCCTTTGTGCAGACGCGTTCCTGCCTGGGGTGTCATGCGGGGAATGCGACGAATTTTCTGCCGGGGAGTTTGTCGCGGTCGGTGTATCCGGATGAGCGGGGGCGGACGATGGACTCGGTGATGGACGAGCGGATGACCGGACACGGGGTGCCGTTTGCGCAGCGTTGGGGCGGGTGGTATGTGACGGGGGAGAGTGGGGCCTTGAAGCATGTGGGGAACCGGGTGGCGGAGCAGGGGGCGGCGGGAGTGCAATTCAAGGCGGCCCCGGTGGAGGATCCGAAGAGTTTGGAGCGGTTCTTTCCGGTGGCGGAGTATGCGGCGCCGGGGAGTGATGTGGTGGCACTGCTGGTGTTTGATCATCAGATCACGATGCATCAACGATTGGTGGAGGCGGGGTACCGGACCCGGCAGGCGTTGCATGACAACGGGTTGGAGGCGGATGAGGTGGATCGGGAGAAGTTGACGGCGAAGAGCAGCCGGAAGGAGTTCGAGGAGGGGTTGGAGATGGTGGTGGATTATTTGTTGTTCCGCGGGGAGGTGCCGTTGGCGAAGGGGGTGCAGGGATCGGGGGAGTTTGAGAAGGTGTTTGCGCAGGGACGGAAGGCGGCGCGGGACGGGACGTCGTTGCGGGACTTTCGGTTGGAGGGGCGGATTTTCGAGCGGCGGTGCAGTTACATGATTTACTCGCCGACCTTTGAGCGGTTGCCGGCGATGTTGAAGGAGGCGGTCTATGGGCGTTTGTTGGAGATTTTGAGTGCGGAGGAGGGGCCGGAGGGGTTTGAGTATTTGGAGGCGGAGGAGAGGAAGGGGATTTTGCGGGAGACGAAGAAGGATTTGCCGGCGGCTTGGCGGGTGGAGGGGTGAGGGTGGTTGGATGGTTGATCAGGGGGCGGGGGTGGAGGGCGGATCGGGAGGTTTCTCGCGCCCCTTCAGGGCGCCTGGCGTCGGGGGTAGGTCACCCAGGGCTGCGCTCGGGACTCGCTGACCCTGGGCTATGATGTCTCGCCCCTTCAGGGCGCATGGATTGGTGATGACGAGCCTCTGTTGCGTCGCCCCTACGGGGCTGGGATGAGGGTTGTGATGCAGGGGCGCGAGCGGTGACGGGGCTTGTCTTTGGAGCGGGAACTTGGAAAGTAGCGATATGAAGCAGGCGTTGGGATTGGTGATCGGGCTGTTGGTGGGGGCGGTGGGGGCGATTCTGTTTTCGGGGAGCGTCGCGCCGGAGGAGGGGACACCGGAGGAGCGGTTGGAGATCGCGCAGCATGAGTTGCGGAAGGCGCAGCGGACGATCACGGAGTACGAGGCTCAACTGGGGCTGCGCCGGGGGAACCGGACGGTGGGGGACGGGGTGCGGGACATCGTGCAGGACATCAAGGAGGGGCGGGAGGTGAGCATCGATGACATCTACAAGACGATGCAGCCGTGGTTGCAGCAGATGTCGCCGCTCTTTGCGCGGATGCGGGAGATCAATGAGGAGGACTGGGCGGATCAGATGACGGGGGAGTGGGGGCGGAAGTATGATTTGAGCGCGTCGGAGCAGCAGCGGCTGAAGGCGTGGTTTCAGGAGCGGAGTCGGGAGCGGGGGGAGGAGTTGGAGCGGGTCATTGGCAGTGACGACAGTGGCTTCGTGGATTTCATCAAGGTGACGGAGTATGACTGGCGGGATGCGGAGGGGGTGGACTCGGTGATGGAGGGGTTTTTGAAGGGGGAGGAGTTGGCGCAGTTTCGCGGGGAGCGATTGCAGGAGCGGGTGGAGAGCGTGCAGGGGGTGGCGAACCGGAATTTGTCGCGACTGAACGACATCGTGGAGTTGGATGAGAGGCAGCAGGACGAGGTGTTCGGGATTTTGGCGCGGGGGTCGGATGACTATCAGGAGGGGATGGACTTCGACGGGCGGGGCGGGGACAACTCGGTGCTGGATCGACGGGCACGGGACGCGGCGATCCGCAGTAGCTTGCGGCCGGATCAGGTGCAGCAGTTTGATGCGCATCAGGCGGAGCGGCGGGTGGACGCGGAGAAGGATTTGCGGCGCATGGGGCTGAGGCTGCCGGATGATTGGGATCTGTTGGAGGGGGACACTTTTTAATGAGCGAGGCGGCGATCGAGATCCGCGATTTGCGGGTCGACTACGGAGATTTTGTGGCGGTGAACGACGTCAGCATGAGCGTGCCGTATGGGGAGGTCTTTGGTTTGGTGGGGCCGAACGGGGCGGGGAAGACGAGCACCTTCAAGGTTCTGGCGACGCTGATGGAGCAGACCTACGGGGAGGTGCGCTTGGCGGGGATGGATGTGCTGGAGGAGACGGGGCAGGCGCGGGAGGTGATGGGCTACATGCCGGATCTGGCGCCGGTGCCATCGGATTTGAAGCTGTGGGAGTTTCTGGATATTCATGCCGACACGCATCGACTGGGGAACAGTCGGGAGCGGCGGGTGCGGGTGAACGAGTGTTTGGAGATCGTGAAGCTGTCCGAGAAGAGCGGGGCGTGGTGCAAGTCGTTGTCGCGGGGGCAGATGCAGCGCTTGGTGTTGGCGAAGACGCTGCTGCATCGGCCGCGGGTGTTGATTTTGGATGAGCCGGCGAGTGGGCTGGATCCGCTCTCGCGGCGGGAGATGCGGCTGGCCTTGCAGGGGCTTGCGCGGGAGGGGGCGACGATTTTGGTG
>JAQCFL010000225.1 GCA_027619375.1 Verrucomicrobiota bacterium
CGGGAGGGTGTAGGAACGCGGCCTCATGTCGATAGACCCACTTTTGCAGCTGCTTCGCAGCAATGGCCGCCTCACCGTGGCTCAGCTGGCGGAGCGCCTTTCCCTGGCTGAAGACGAGGTGGAGGGGCGGATCGCAACATGGGAGGCGGATGGGACGATCCTGGGCTATCAGGCGGTGGTGAATCCGGAGCCGGCGGGGGATCAGAAGGTGTCGGCCTTCATCGAGGTGCGGGTGACGCCGGAGAAGGGTGGCGGCTTTGACCGCATGGCGCGGCGGATCGCGAAGTTTGATCAGGTGGCGAGTTGTTATCTGCTGAGCGGGGGCTACGACCTGCTGCTGGTGGTGGAGGGCGAGGGGCTGATGGAGGTGGCGCGCTTTGTCTCCGAGAAGCTGAGCTCGATGGATGGGGTGATCTCCACGGCGACGCATTTCCGGCTGAAGACCTACAAGGAAACGGGGTTTGATTTCAACGGGGAGGATGATCCGGAGCGGCTTCCGGTATCGGCGTGATGGAAGGCGGAGCGCAGGTGGGGCGGAGGGGATCCGCCGGCCACGAGGCGCTCCCGAACCCGGACCATGAAGTGATGGACTACTCACAACGCATAGCACGCCAAGTCGCCGCGATTCCGCGTTCGGGGATTCGTGATTTTTTCGAACTGGTGCTGGGACGGGATGACGTGATCTCGCTGGGGGTGGGGGAGCCGGATTTCGCGACACCGTGGAACATCCGGGAGGCGGCGATTCATTCGCTGGAGAAGGGGCAGACGAGCTACACCTCGAACCTGGGGCTGCTGTCGCTGCGGAAGTTGATCGGGGGCTACGTGCACGGATTTTTTGATGTGGAGTATGACCCGGCCAGCGAGGTGTTGGTGACGGTGGGGGTGTCGGAGGCGCTGGACATTGCGCTGCGGGCCCTGATCAATCCGGGGGACGAGGTGCTGTATCACGAGCCGTGCTATGTCTCCTACATGCCGAGTGTGGTGATGGCACACGGGGTGGCGGTGGCGGTGGCGACCCACAAGCGGGATGGATTTTCATTGAAGCCGGAGGAGCTGGCGAAGGCCATCACGCCGAAGTCACGGGTGCTGCTGTTGAACTTTCCGACCAACCCGACCGGGGCGGTGGCCTCGAACGAGGATCTGGCGGGAATCGCAAAGCTTTGCATCGAGCATGACCTGATCTGCATCACCGATGAGATCTACAGCGAGTTGCGCTACGACGGGGTGAAGCATGTCTCGATCGCCAGCCTGCCGGGGATGCGGGAGCGGACGATTTTGCTGCACGGATTTTCGAAGGCCTTTGCGATGACCGGATTCCGGCTGGGCTATGCCTGTGCGCCGTCGCCGTTGATCGAGGCGATGATGAAGATTCATCAGTATGCGATGCTCTGTGCGCCGATCACGAGCCAGGCGGCGGCGATCGAGGCGCTGGAGAACGGGGCGGAGCCGATGCAGAGGATGAAGGAGAGCTACCACGAGCGGCGGGACTTCTTCGTGCGGCGGCTGAACGAGATGGGGATCGACTGCCACCTGCCGGGTGGGGCGTTTTACGTGTTTCCGGACGTGCGGAAGTTCGGGTTGAGCAGCAAGGACTTCGCGATGGGGCTGTTGGAGGCGCAGAGTGTGGCGGCGGTGCCGGGTGACGCCTTCGGGCCGAGCGGGCAGGGCTTTTTGCGGTGTTGTTATGCGACGGCGTTTGATCAGCTGCAAGAGGCGGCGGACCGGATCGAGAAGTATATTGGGACCTTGGGCTAGGAACGGCGGGAGGAGACCGAAGCGAGCGAGATGAATGTAAGCAAGCTGCGCGATGACCGGACCCTGGCCCATGTGGTGCCGATGGTGTTGTTCATGGTGGTGGGCGGGGTGTTGCTGCTGGTGACCGGGTCGATGGAGTCGGTCTTCCGGAAGCATGAGTTTTTGCCGTGGTGGCGGAGCAGTCCGGAGCATTGGATTTATCCGTTGCAGACGCTGGTGGCGGGGGCGGCGTTGGTTTTTTGGCGGAAGCAGTATGATCTGCAGTGGTCGACGGGGAAGGTGTTGTTCGGGGCGCTGATGGGGGTGGTGGGGATCGGGCTTTGGATATTGCCGACGCAGACCTATGAGTGGATGGGGTTGACGGGGGAGCCGACGGGTTGGCTGAAGCGGTTGGGGGTGATGCCGCGGCGGGAGGGGTTTGATCCGGGGATCTTTGAGAGTGCGGCGGGGTGGTGGACGGCGACGGTGTTCCGGTTTTTGCGGGCCGTGGTGGTGGTGGCGCTGGTGGAGGAGTTGCTGTGGCGGGGATTTTTGATGCGGTTCGTGCTGAAGCCGGACGGGGACTATTGGGAAGTGCCGTTCGGGGAGGCGTCGTGGCGGAGCTACTTGATCGTGACGGCGCTGGTGGTGGTGGTTCACCAGCCGGAGGACTATGCGGGGGCATTGGTGTGGGGGACGCTGATGTATTTGGTGGCGGTGCGGACGAAGAGTCTGCTGGCCTGTGTGGTGATGCACGGGGTGGGGAATTTTTTGATGGGCTGGTATGCCCTGGCATTTGAAAAATACGGACTTTGGTAGGGGGAACGCAGAAAATGAAGATAGGAATCGCACAGCTGAACGCCACGGTGGGGGACTTCCCGAAGAACGCGAAAGGCATTCTGAACGCCTACCGCGGGGCGTTGGACAAGGGGGCGGATCTGGTGGTAACGCCGGAGATGTCGTTGGTGGGGTATCCGCCGCGGGATCTGGTCTTCAAGACGCAGTTTGTCCCGAAGTGCTTGCAGGCGCTCGACTACATCGCCAGTGAGGTGGGGGAGGTGCCGTTGCTGGTGGGGTATATCGATCACAACGAATCGATGGCGCCCGGGAAGCCGTTTCGCAATGCGGTGGCGGTGCTGCAGGACGGCAGGGTGGTGGCGAAGGTCTTCAAGACGCTGCTGCCGACCTATGATGTCTTTGATGAGCGCCGTTATTTCGAGCCGAGTGAGGACTGTGTGCCGGTGGAGTGGAACGGGCTGCGGCTGGGGGTGACGATCTGCGAGGATCTTTGGACGGAGGACTTTTTGGAGCGGCCGCTGTATGAGCGGGATCCGGCGGAGCGGCTGAAGGAGGCGGGGATGGACGTGTTGATCAATCTGAGCGCCTCGCCTTTCCACGTGGGCAAGCCGGCCATGCGGCGGGAGTTGCTGGGGGCGGTGGCGAAGGAGTTCGGGGTGCCGTTGGTTTATTGCAACGCGGTGGCGGGGAATGATCAGCTGATCTTTGACGGGCATTCGCTGGTGGTGGGCCCGGACGGGGAGGCGTGGATGCAGATGAACGGTTTTGTGGAGGGGGTGGCGGTGGTGGATTTGGATGCGCCGAAGAAGAAGGCGGTGGAGGATGTGTGCGAGGAGGAGCAGATTTACGATGCGCTGGTGCTGGGGTTGCGGGACTACGCGCACAAGTGTGGATTTCAGAAGGCGTGTCTGGGGTTGAGCGGAGGGATTGATTCCGCGCTGACGGCGGTGTTGGCGGCGGAGGCCTTGGGGGCGGAGAATGTGCATGGGATGACCATGCCGAGCCGCTATTCGTCGGAGGGGAGCGTGAGTGATTCCGTGGCGCTGGCGGCGAATCTGGGGATTCGCTGTGACACCGTGCCGATCCGGGAGACCTATGAGTCGGTGAAGGGGGCGATGGCCCCGCTCTTCGAGGGGATGGCGGAGGATGTGACGGAGGAAAACATGCAGGCGCGGGTGCGGGCGATCTATCTGATGGCGCTGTCGAACAAGTTCAACTACCTGCTCCTGACGACGGGCAACAAGAGTGAGTTGGCGGTGGGCTACTGCACGATTTACGGGGACATGTGCGGGGGGCTGGCGGTGATCAGCGACCTGCCGAAGGTGCGGGTTTATGATCTGGCGCGGTGGATCAACCGGCGGGAGGAGATCATTCCCTGGGAGACGATCGACAAGCCGCCGAGCGCGGAGTTGCGGCCGGATCAGCGGGATCAGGACACTTTGCCGCCCTACGAGGTGCTGGATGCGATCCTGGAGCTTTACGTGGAAAAGCAGTTGTCGGGGGAGGATATCATCAGGGATCATGGGTTTGAGGAGCAAACGGTGCGCTGGATTCAGAGGCGGGTGGACCTGAACGAGTGGAAGCGGCAGCAGGCGGCGCCGGCACTTCGGGTCACATCGAAAGCTTTTGGGATTGGAAGGCGCATCCCAATCGTTCAGAACTTCGTCGGGTGAGCACGGTACGACTTCAGCGCGAGATGACCTACCCCGAGGCCGTTCAGGTGCTCGGGTTTCGCGAAGGTGACGTCATTGCCCCGCATTTGCCGGTGTTCCGGCAGGCGGAGCGGAAGTTGGCGGAGTTGATCGAGGGGGCGGAGAGTGAGGCGTTGCGGGTGAGCTATTGGCAGGAGTTGGCGCTGCTGAATGAGGCTTTGCGGGTGGTGGAGACGGAAAAGTCGCGGCATCCCTCGGGACGGCGGACCTGGTCGGCGGTGTTGCTGGTGTTTTCGTTGCTGGTGATCGGGGCGCTGGTGTTTGCCGGCTGGCAGGTCAACGAGTGGGCCGCAGGGCAGCGGCAGGCGGAACTGGACCAACGGGTGCAGCGCTTGTTGGCGACGGGGAGCATTGCGGTGGAGAAGCGGCGCTGGCCGGAAGCGGAGGAGGTTTACGCGGAGTTGCTGCAGATCGATCCGGACTCGACCCTGGCAAAGGATGGGAAGAAGGCGATTGCGGAGGGCAAGGAGGAGGAACGTCGTCAGCAGATGGGGTTTCTGGCGGGGACGGCGCAGGCGGCGATCGAGGCGCGGAGTTGGAAATCGGCGGAGGACACCCTGGCGGAGATCGAGGAGTTGGATCCGCAGCACGAGAAGATTGCGGAGTTTCGGGAGCGGATCAAGGAGGGGCGGTTCAAGGATCGGGTGTTGAAGGTCCGGGAGGCGGCGGAGGATGCGATCCGGGAGGAGCAGTGGGGGGAGTTGGCGAAACGATCGGAGGAGTTGGCGGCGTTGGATCCGGGGCATGTGGACTTGCCGCAGTTGCGGAAGTTGTCGGAGGACGGGGTGCGGTTGATGGAGGAGCGGAAGGTGCAGGCGCGGCAGCAGTATCAGAAGGCGCTGGCATTGGATGACGGCGAGTATTCGGAGGAGGCGCTGGATCTGTTGCGGGATGCGCTGCGTTTGGCGCGGGAGCCGGAGTATGAGGCGCTCTACGAGAAGATTTCCTCCCATGCGCGGATCCTGCGGGTGCCGGAGGATTATGTGACGATTGGGGCGGCCTTGGCGGAGGTGCGGCCGCAGGATCAGGTGCGGGTGGGAGAGGGAGTGTTTGTGGAGAGTTTGATCCTCCCGGCGGGGGTGGATCTGGAAGGGGCGGGGCCGGGCAAGACGATCATCGAGTCGCCGGCGGAGCAGGGCAGTGCGCTGTTGGTGGGGGCGGAGTCGAAGGAGATCAGGGTGGCGTCGTTGACGGTGCGGCAGGCGGGGATTTCGCTCGAAGAGGAGCGGTTTCCGGTGATCACCTTGGATGGAGGGGAGGCGATTTTTGAGGATGTGTGGGTGGAGAATGGATCGGGGCACGGGATCGCAGTGATCAATGGCGGGAAGGCGGGGATGCAGAGTGTGCGGGTGAGCAAGTGTGGTTGGGACGGGCTGGCGATTTATGGGGAAGGCAGCAGGGCGACGGTGATGGAGAGCCGTTTTGATCAGAATTTGCAGCACGGGGTGGATGCGTGGAACGGGGGCGGGGTGACGGTGCGGAAGTCGCGTTTCACGAGCAATGGTTTGACGGGGGTGGTGCTGATGTCGTCGGGGGTGCTGTCGCGGGTGGAGGGTTGCACCAGTGAGACAAACCGGGAGTTGGGGGTGCTGGTGGCGAATCAGAGTGCGGGGGAAGTGGTGGGGAACGAGGTGTTGGGGAATTTGTTGGGCGGGATCGTGGTGAAGGACGCGCAGACGCGGGTGGAGATCGCGAACAACACCGTGACGAAGAACGGGAAGGCGGGGATCATGGTGGATCGAAAGGCTTCGTTGAATCGTTTTGAGAACAACCGGTCATCGGGGAATGACGGGGTGCAGGAGGAGTTGAAGGCGGTGTTTGAGGGGGAGGATTGAGGTTATCGGTTATCGGTTATCAGTTATCGGTTATCAGTTATCAGGGAAGAAGGGGGAAGAAGGGG
>JAQCFL010000226.1 GCA_027619375.1 Verrucomicrobiota bacterium
TGGGGTCGAGGGAGTCGGGGGTTTTGGCGAGGCCGATGGAGAGGAACTTGGCGGGGTCGTCGCGGCCGGACGTGAAGTTGTCGATTTGCTTGGTGTGGAAGTCCTGGAGGCCTTTGAGTTCCTCGGGTTTGGCCTCGCGGCCGAGGGTGCGGTGGAAGGCGTAGGCGAGGCGTTGGTTGTTGTTCTGGAGGGCGGGGTCGGAGAGGAGATCGACGGCGAAGACCCGGGCGGCCTCCACGAAGCTGGGATCGTTGAGGAGGGTGAGGGCCTGCTGGGGGGAGTTGGCCTGGAGGCGGTCGGCGGCGCATTCCTCGCGGCCGGGGGCGTCGAAGTTGGCCAGCATGGGGTGGAGGAAGGTGCGCTGCCAGTGCATGTAAACGCCGCGACGGTATTGGCGGTCATCATTTTGCACGGGGTAGTCGCGCTGGGGGAAGTTGAGGGGGGTGTAGTATCCGGCCGGTTGGTAGGGGGCGATGGAGGGGCCGCCGGTGTAGGAGTGGTTGAGGAGGCCGGCGATGGCGAGGGCGTTGTCGCGGATGAACTCGGCATCGAGGCGACGGGCGCCCTGCTGGGCATAGAGGCGGTTGTAGGGATCGATTTCGGCGAGGTCGGCGCGTTTGGCGGCTTCCTGTTGGTAGGTGTTGGAGGTGACGATGAGGCGGACCATGTGTTTGATGTCCCAGCCGGATTCACGGAACTCGGAGGCGAGCCAGTCGAGGAGTTCGGGGTGGGCGGGCCATTCGCCCTGGCCGCCGAGGTCGTCGAGGACGTTGGAGAGGCCGGTGCCGAAGAACTGTTTCCAGAGGCGGTTCATGAAGTGCCGGGCGGGGAGGGGATTTTCCTCGGCGACGATCCAGTCGGCGAGGTCGAGGCGGGTGAGGCGGCGGTCTTTTGGGAGCGAATCGGAGGGGAGGAAGTGGAGGACGGCGGGTTCGACGAGGTCGCCGGAGTCGTCCTGCCAGTCGCCGCGTTTGAGGATGCGGATGGGAAGGGGATCGACGGACTGGGCGACCATGGAGTAGGCCCAGCCGGCGCGGCAGTCGCGGATGGAGTCGAGGAGGGTGCGGTAATCGGCGGGGAGGGTTTCCACCGGGGTGTTGCAGAGGTGGAAGGCGGCGCGTTGGCCGGCGGGGTTGTCGGCGAGGGCTTCCCGGAAGGCGGGGCTGAAGGCGGGTTGTCCGGGGACGGGATTGAGGGTGGGGCTGGTGGCGAAGCGGACGCGGCCGATGTCGTCGGAAGTGAGTTGGACGACGAGTGTTGAATCGGCGGGGATGGTGAGGGGTGCGTCGAGGCAGAAGACGGCGGTGTGGAGGTGTTTGGAGAGGTCGGCGGGGACGATGAGTTTGCCTGGGGCGGAGGTCCATTTTTCGCCAAAGGAGACGGAGGGACGGTCGCCGTTGCGGAAGCCGGGCGGGGTGTCGAGATCGGCCTGGGACCAGGCGATCTTGATGGGGGTGAGTTTGTTGTCCTTGTCGTTGAGGAAGAATTTGGGGCTCACCGAGAAGCGACCGTCATCGGAGCGACCGATGTGGCCGTCGTGGGCGTCGTCGGGGAGGGCTTCGAGGCGGAAGCTGCCGATGGAGCCATCAGGTTGGCCGAGATGGAAGGTAAGTTGGTCGCCTTTTGTGGCGGGGCCCTTGATGAGGACGGAGTGGTCGGGATTGGGTTCGAGGGGGGTGGCCTTTTGGCTGGCAGAGGTCTGCACGGGGAGGACGCGCCAGCCGTCGGGGTTTTGTTGGGCGTAGGTGTTGATGGCGGAGGTCCATTGTTGGATGGAGGCATCGTCGGCGGGAGTGGAGGCGATGGTGCGGATGGCTTCGTGTTGGAGGGTGGTGATGCGGGCCTGGCGGGAGGCGGAGGGGGAGAAGAATTCGGGAGGGAAGGGGGAGTCGTTGTCGAAGCCGGCGAGAGGCGGGTTGAGGCCGGCGTAGTTGTCGTAGATGCCCCACTGCTGGACGTCGGCGAAGAAGGCGGCGAGGGAGTAGAAGTCGCGGGAGGAGATGGGGTCGAACTTGTGGTCGTGGCATTCCGCGCAGCCGGTGGTCTGGCCGAGGAAGGCGGCGCCGACGGAGCGGACGCGGTCGGCGGCGTACTTGGCGAGGTATTCCTTCACCTGCGAGCCGCCCTCGCGGGTGATGAGGTTGAGGCGGGTGAATCCGGTGGCAATGAGTTGTTCGTCAGTGGGGTCGGGAAGGAGGTCGCCGGCGAGTTGTTCGCGCACGAACTGGTCGAAGGGTTTGTTGTTGTTGAAGGCGTTGATGACGTAGTCGCGGTAGGGGAAGATGCGCTGGTTCTGGTCGCCGTGGTAGCCGACCGTGTCGGCGTAGCGGGCCACGTCGAGCCAGGGGACGGCCATGCGTTCGCCGTAGGCGGGGGAGGCCATGAGCATGTCGATTGCGGAAGTCGGATCGGGGAAGGTGGATTGATCGAAGGCGGAGGGGGGGAGGCCGGTGAGGTCGAGGGAGAGGCGGCGGAAGAGCGCTTCGTTGGAGGCCTTGGGTGAGGGGGTGAGGTTTTTTGCCTCGAGGCGGTGGAGGATGAAGGCGTCGATGGGATTGGCGACGCGGTCGGCGAATTTTTCGGGGGTGGGGACGACGGGGCGTTTGAGGGGGGTGTAGGACCAGTGGGCCTCGTAGGGGGCACCTTGCTTGATCCATTCGCGAATGAGGCCGATTTCGCGCTGATCGAGTTTTTTGTGGGACTCGGGGGGGGGCATGATTTCGTCGGGATCGGTTTCGAGGATGCGGACGATGAGTTCGCTGTCCTCCGGTTTGCCGGGGACGATGGGTGTGGCGAACTCGCCGCCTTCGGTGGCACCTTGGAAGGAATCGAGGCGGAGGTCGGCTTTGCGCTTTTTCGCGTCGGGTCCGTGACAAGCGAAGCACTTGTCGGAGAGGATGGGTCGGATATCGCGGTTGAAGCTGATTTTTTCCGCGGCGGAAAGGCAAACGGTCAGGCTGAGGAGAACGAAGGAGGAGAGGAGGCGCATGGGGACAAGAGGATACGTGGTCGACGAGCCAATCTTCGTGTGTTTTCCGCGAAGGATCAACCGAGATTCTCGGAGTTGCTTCCAGCGGAGGGAAAATGGACCGTCTGAGGGTGCAGTGCGGGGTCGCGGGGGGGGCTCAGCCCTTCGCGTCGAGGTATTTCCAAGCGCCTTTGAAGCGTTTGAAGCGGGATCGTTCGTGGAGTTCCTGGGGTTTGGTGCCGTCGGAGTAACCGGCGGTGAACTCGACCTTGCCGACCTTGTCGTCCGGGCCACCCTTGGAGGTGTTGAGAATTTTGAGATAGCGCCAGTTGAGTTGGTGGATGTTGGCCTCATATTCGGCCTTCAGTTTCGGAGTTTTGGTGTCGGGGTGGGTGGAGTCGACGAGGTAGTCGGTGAGGCGGAAGAAGTAGGCGCTGTAGCGGGAGCGCATGAGTTGCCCGGCGGTTTTGGGTTTGGCGTGGCCGTAGTGGAAGGGCATGCAGCAGGAGTCGTAGGCCACGCCGCTGCCACAGGGGCAGGGGCCTGCCTCGCGTTCGCGTGGGATCTTCTCGTCGGCGTGCATTGCTGCGAAGTCTCGGGGGTTTGCGGGGCAAATCAACCAAGATCGATGGGGAGTCCGGGGAACGGAATATTGTTCCTGGAGGAGGATCCGGCAGTGGCTATTCCGGATTTTTTTTGAAGGTGGGCTGGAGGCGGTGGGTCCACATGGGGAAGTGGGGTTTCATGGACTCGGTGCCGGGGACGCCGGGGGGTGTTTCGGGAAAGGCGTTGTCTTTTTGCACCTCTTTTGTGAGGAGGCTGCGGTCGGTGAAGGCCTCCATGAGGGCGACGAGGTCGGCGACCTGCTGGTCGGTGAGGCCGAGGTTGCCGAGGTCCTTGTGGTTCACAGTTTCCGGAAAGTCGGTGGGGCCCCAGCGTTCGGGTTCGAGGTCGCGCTTGTTGTAGAACTCCATGAGGTCCTGGAGGGTGGCGATTGATCCGTTGTGGAGATAGGGGGCGGTGAGGGTGATGTTGCGGAGGGTGGGGGCGCGGAACTGGCCGAGTTCGGATGGCGTTTCGGTGACCTTGCCGAGGCCGGGATCCTTTGCGCCGCGGGAAGGTGCGCCGAGGTTGTCGTAGCCGAAGTCGCTGAGGAGCGGTTGCGGCCAGGTTTTCGTGGTGAGGAGATGGCAGTCCACGCATTTGCCGGTGGTTTTGAAGAGTTCGAGGCCGCGTTTCTCGGCCTCATTCAAAGCGCTTTCATCGCCACCGAGGAAGTCATCGATCCGGGCGTCGAAGGGGCGGAAGAAGGGCTCCTTGAGAAATTCGCCGAGAGCGCGGTAGGCATAGTAGTTGAGTTGTTCATCGTCCGTCCAGGCCTCCTCGCCGATCCATCGGCGGAACTCGTCCGCGTAGGTTGAGTTGCGGAGACGCTTCGCGAGGACGGTGGAGTTGGGGATGTTCATTTCGTCCGGGTTGAAGAACGGTTCGCGGACCTGCTCGAACTGGTCCCTGGCGCGTCCGTCGAGAAAGAGGCCGCCTTCCCAGGCGTGTACTTCCTGACCGAACTCATTGAAGGCTTCCTCGTAGGCCAGAGGAGAGATGAGGGCGGCATACATGAGGGTGGGGGCGTTGCGGGTGCCTTCGCGACCGAGTACGGTGCCCGGCGAGACGGCGCGCGGGTCGGCGAAGGCGGAGCGCGGATTGTGACAGGAGATGCAGCCCTGCCCGTGCGGATGGGAGAGGTCGGTGTCGGTGAAGATGTGGCGTCCGATGGAGGCGGCTGATTTTGAGAACGACCTTTGGTCCTTCTCCGTCGCCGGGAGGGGCTGCTGGCCGTTGAGGATGGTCGCCGCAATCATGCACGCCGCGATCCAGGAGGCGAAAGCGATGGCTTTCGCGGCTCGATGGGTCGGTGATGGCGGGGTGTTCATGGACGGGCTATTTGGTTGGTGTCCGGAAGACGTGTTGCAGCCAGGCGCGAGCCTGATCGCGGGCGGGGCTGTCGCGGTGCATTCAGAGGTCAGGGTGCGGTTTGCTTGACGCGTTTGCCTGCGGCGGGGGCGTCCCCGGTCATCTGCGGAGTGAGGAGATCGGTCGCCTTTGCGGAGGCGATGGGTGCCAAGGTGGTGAGGGCGAGGATGGACAGGACTGCGGTCCATCGGGGGGCTGGAAGTGGGTCGCTCACTGGTCTGCCCTCCCTTTTGAATGACCTCCGCAGATCTGCAATACAAATGAATTTTCCGCAGATTCTGTGGGTAGATGAGTGTTGGCTACGAGCGGAATTGTTGCCGCTGCGTGACCGATGGAAGTTGATCGATCCCGGAGGGATGGCAGCGGGTGTCGGAGGCCATGGGTGCAATGTCGGCTGCTGGAACCCCTGCCGGGGTGCCGGCTTCATTCGGGGTGTTGTTTCCCGGGGTGGTCGTCACGCCGTTCCTCGACCCCGCGCTAATGGCTTGGATCCCTCCGGGATGATGAATCGAAGTCCACGCGCTTTCCGTTCAGATCATCATCGGTGCACTGTGTATAAGAATCAGGACTGAAGTCCTTCGTTTTGTGCCGTGTTTCCTTCAGGAGCGAGAGGAGGGAATTCCTGGTGACTTTTGGGCCATGCCGGAGGAGTCACTTCTGACCTGTCCCTGGAGTGGATTGATAGATGTTGGCGGAACTATTGAAGACCGCATCGAGGGCTCCCTTGACGGTGTATTTCCGCATCGCCGCGGTCAGAAGGTGGGGCTGACCACGATTTGGAGCGCGTCTGGTTCGACGGCAAATTGGTAGTTGCGGTTGTCGAGGGAGAACGAGCCGCCGTCTCCGGAGCCGGGGTGCCAGGAGATGGTACTGGCCTGGGAGCGGGAGTGATTGCGCACTTGGAAGGTGAGGAGGTGGGCAGGGAGGGGGCCGGAGGATTCGAGTCTGGTGCCGAGGAAGCGGAGCTCGAAGTGGGGGTAGCGGAGGATGATGTCGCCCTGGAAGTTTGCGGGGACTCCGTAGGCGGTGGGGAGGATGGTGGGTTGGGCGGTGAGGGTTTGGGCGATGGGGCGTCCGAGGGGTTCGGGATCGGCGGGGGGAGCGCAGGAGGAGAGGAGGAGGGCGGGGAGA
>JAQCFL010000227.1 GCA_027619375.1 Verrucomicrobiota bacterium
TGGTCATGATCAGCGCGGCGAAGCGGTCGATGTAACGGCGCTGGCGGAAGTCGGTGCCCTTCACTTCCAACAGGTCGAAGGCGTGCAGCGTGTCGCCCACGGCCTCGGCGTCGATGAGCACGTCGAATGGGATGTGACCGACGGCTTGGCGGATCGTGTCAGGGATCGCGACACTCAATCCCCGGCGGTTGATGCCGGTGATTTCCCCGGCCTGCTTGCGGACCATGAGGCGGCGGCCGTCGTGCTTTTCCTGGAGGCAGTGCGTCCGGTCGGTGAGGAGGCGGGCGAGTTGGTCCTCGTCCACCGGGTTGAGGAGCTGGGGGCGGATGCCGGTGTCCCGGCCGTCGTCGGGGTGTTGCCGGTAGGTGGTGCCAGCCTCGTCGGTGGCGCGGTAGCCCTTGGCCTCTTTGGAGGCGACGAGCTTGTTGTAGATCGCGGTGGCCTTCTCCCGCAGGGCGTTTGGCTGGAGGGGTCATGGAAATGGGCGGGCTTTGAGGATGAGGTCGAGGGCGAGCTGTTTGCGGTCCTGATAGTCGGCGATCAGGGAGGGGAGGTTTCTTTTGTCGTCGAAGGGGATGACCGCCAGCAGGGCGTTGCGGGTCAACGCGAGGTTCTGCGCGACATTGACCCGGCGGAACCGGTGGCGGTCTTCCTGCCACACGCTGTCGTCGCGCTTGTGGTGGTTGCGGTTTTCCACACTCCAGTGCTCCCGCGCCGCCGTGCCGAGACGGACGGATTCTTCCGGTGGACGGCTGGAGATGAAGTGACGGGTGTGGATGTGTTCTTTGTCCGGATCCCGGCGCTCCACCCATTCGCGTTTCACGCTCACCGCGCTGCGGGCGCCGGGAAGTCCGACATCGAGAGGGCCGAGCGGACGGACTGCGGCGCGACGGATGTCGATACGCCCGTGGTCCCCGTCGCAGCTCAGGTCAAAAAGGGGGCGTCTCCGAGCGTGGTCTCGACGGCCTTGAGGCGGTTGGGGGTGTTGTCCTTGGTGCCGACGAGGTAATCGCCGCCTTTTTCAACGATGACCCGCAGGGTGGGTTCCTTGTTGTGGAGAGGGTCGGCCGTGACCAGCGCGTTCTCAAGATTGACCAGCGGGTCGGCAAGCAGGGCGCGGGCTTCGCTGACTTCGCAGTCCTCCTTTTTTCCGGTGGCGGGAATCATGGCGACGGGGCGGCCGTCCTCGTGGCGGCAGAGCGTGATGATCATGCCGCATTTGCCATCGCCAATGTTTTTGCCGTCCAGCGCGAGGCTACGGGGAAGGATGCCGGCGTTGGCCTGCAGCCACTCTGTGAGGGTGGCGGCGTAGGCGTGCGGGTCGATGGCGTTCATCAGGTCGTTGAGGGCGTCGTAGCCGGGCATGCGGAGCCGGCCGCTTTGCTTTTCACGGACTCTCAGGCCGATGGCCTCGCGCTGGCGCTGGTCAAGTTTGGCGACCTTGCGCCAGATGTTGAGCATGTCGCGCCCGCCCATGAGCAGTCCCAGCGCGATGAGGGTGAGCATGGCGGTGAGCGGATGGCGGCGGCTCTGCGGGCGGCGGGGATCGGGCACCAGTTCAAAGGCCTGGCGGAGGGTCTTGAGCCGCCCGGTCCGCAGCGGGCTGCGCGCGCCGCCGCCGGCGGTGAGGGCGCCCCGGCAGTCTTCGGTCAGGTGCGGGGCGCACATGAGAACGGCGGCCTTGGGATCGAGCGGCTTGAGCCAGAGTTTCTTCGGCCTTTGGTTGGGCAGGTAGTAGTCGGTGTGGTCCTGGGAGAAGCCTTTGGTTTCGCCCGCGCAGATCCAGTTGGTGGCTTTGTAAACGGTGCCGGCGTGGCTTTCCGGATCGCTGAAACTCTCGGCCATGAGCGGACGGTAGCCGTGTTCTTCAAGCCACCGGGCGGGCAGTTCGCGCAGGGCGAAACCGAGGCATTGGCTGGCGAGATTCGGGCGGCGGGCCTTGTCCGGGACAAGGAATCGGCGGAGCTGGACGACGAGTTTGAGGCGCTGCGAGCGGGTGACGGGGTCCCAGCCGATCATCAGGTCGCGTTCCCGGATGTGCCACGCCGCGGCGCACCAGATGAGCACGGCGACGACCTCGCCCCGCTCGATGACGAACTGGCAGAGGCGGTCGCCCGCCTCGCGCCCGGAGCCCAGAAAGTGCTCGTCGTCGAGCATGGCGCGGGCGATCCCCCAATCCGCGGGGGTTCGTGCAAGACGAATTTCAAGCGACCCGCGAACCGAATGGTCCGCGCCGAACGGGGAATCGGAAGTATGCATCACAAATCTAATGCAACATTTTCGTGGTCTTTTGTCTAGGGCTATTTCAATCCCCCTGAGATCAAGCTCTCCAGCAGTTCAAGCCAAACGCCCTGACCGGCTCTCACCATTTCGCCTATCCGCGTATCCGCTTTTCTGAGAACAATGTTGGCGGCGGTCAATGTCGAAAGTGTGGGGTGGAAAGAATTGTTTGTCGTCCGAGATCCGGTCGGGCAACGGAGCGGGGATTGGAGGAGGTCAACTCGCAAGGTTGATGATCAAGATTGGGTTGGTTAGTTAGTTAGTTGGATGGGAGCGCCGAAGCGATCGTGTCGAACCGCCATGGGGGAGGGTCCTCGGTGCGGGGAGGACGTTTGAAAGAAGAGGGGGAGGGTGGCGCGTTTAGCTGGCCGGTTTGCGGGGGCGCGGGGATGCGCGGTCCGGCGGACGATCCTTCATCATGAAACACACGACCCGACCCTCGATTCTTCTTGCCACCGTTCTCTTGACATGCGCGGCGTCGCCGGCACCGGCCCAGCAAACCGGATGGAGGCATCACGGTTCGATGTTCCTGTTGACCACGCCGGAGGGGGCGGACCTGCCGGCAGGGGCGGTGGTGGAGGGCTTTCCGGTGCTTGTGCGGTTCGACAAGGACTTCTTCGATTTCAGCCAAGCGATGTCCGGGGGAGAGGACATCCGTTTCTCCTCGGAGGGAAAGGCCCTGCCCTACCAGGTGGAGGAGTGGGACGCCGGAAAGGGAGTCGCCAGCATCTGGGTCAGGGTCCCCGTGATCAAGGGTGCCGCCGTCCAGGAACTCAAGGTGCACTGGGGGAAAGCCGGTGCCACGAGCGACTCGAACGGGGCCGCCGTCTTTGACGTCTCGAACGGATACGCCAGCGTGATCCACATGGACGCCGGCCTGAAGGACGAACTGGGCACCGTCACCCCGGTGGACGCCGGTACGACCGGGGCCCCCGGCATGATCGGTTCGGCGCGGCACTTTGAGGCCGGGCAGGGGATCGACGGCGGGAAGCACGTCACCAGCTATCAGTCCGGGGACGAGCCGTTCACTGCGGAGGCCTGGTTCCGGGCGGAGGCGGCGAACGCCTACGTGCTTTACTATGGCCGCTATGCAACCCGGTTGAACGGCAAGACCGGGGACGGCAATGAGGTCGGCATCAGCATCGGTTCGCCCCCGCGGCTGGGCTGGGCGTCCGACGGTCCCGGCGGCACGCCCGGGGAGACGGTGGCCGCGATGGGGCGGTGGTACCACGTGGCGGCCACCTATGACAACGGGATCAGCCGGCTGTTTGTGAACGGCAAGCTCGACGGCACCCGCACCCATCCTGCCGCGATGTCGGTGGTGAAGGACGTCTGCATGGACATCGGCGGGATGCGCGGTGGCAACTACCGTTTCGCCGGTGAGATCGACGAGGTGCGGGTCTCGCGCGTGGCGCGATCCGAGGAGTGGATGAGGCTGCAGTACGAGAATCAGAAGGCACAGCAGAGCCTGGTCGGACCGTTGGTGCAGGAGGGCAGCGGATTCGAGGTCAACCAGACGTCGATCACGCTTCGGGAGGGCGGGGAGACCACGATCGTTGCGAAGGCGGGCGGGGCGCGGAAGTTGTATTGGATTTTGAAAAAGGCCGGCACCGAGACCACCGTGGCGGTGGACCGGTTCACCTACACCCTGCCGGCCGGACGGGTCACCGCCGACACCTCGATGACGCTCCAACTCAAGGCGGTGTTCGCGACGGAGACCAGGACGTTGGACATCCCCGTCACGATCAAGGAGGAGATTCCCGAGCCGGTGGTCACGTTGCAGGCCCCGGCCGGATGGAACGGCCGCGAGACGATCGAGGTCGTTCCGGTGGTCGGCAACCTTGCCGCCATGAAGGCCAAAGGGGCGGGCGATCTGCACACGTCCTGGAGCGTCACGGGCGGCGCGGTCATCAGGGAGACCGCCCCGGACCGGCTCATCCTCAAGCGCTCGCAATACAGCGGGCCGATCACGGTTCATGCCACGGTTGGGAACGGTGGTGCGGAGACGCATGCCGAGGCCACCATCGTGGTGACCGAGCCGGCCACGGACGACTGGATGGAGCGGGTGCCGGGGAAGGACGAGCAGCCCGAGGAAAACCAGTTCTATGCGCGTGACGACAGGAACGAGGGCTCGCTCTTCTACAATGGAACGCTGGAGGAAGCCGCGGATGCGGTGTTTCTGAAGGTTTATGCCGACGACAATCCTTACAAGACGGAAGAGGCCAAGCTGGCGGCCGACAAGTCGTATGCCTTCGCGGTGAAGCTCAAGCCTGGGCTGGTCAAGTACAGGGTCGAGTTCGGAACGAGGACCGGCTCGACCGAAAAGGTGTTGAGGTCGGTCGGCAATCTCGTCTGCGGCGACGCCTACATCATCGAGGGGCAGTCGAATGCCGAGGCCACCGGGCCCAACAACGGGCCCGGGGAGGATCCCGAAACCCCGCGCAGCACCTGGATCCGCAGTTACGGCAACCAGCACCAGGGCACCACGAAGGGCGGTTGGGGCAATGCCGTCCGGACGCATATCTGGGGAAAGCCCGACTATGGGGACCATCAGATCGGGGCCTGGGGCATGGTGCTCGCCAACGACCTGGTGGAGAAGCACGGGATTCCGATCTGCATCATCAACGGCTCCTACGGCGGGACGCCCATTTTCCAGCACCAGCCGAATCCGGCCGACCGCTTCGACTCGAGTGGCGAGTTCTACCGCAACCCCTACAAGATCTATGGGAGCCTGCTGACGCGGGTGACCGCCGCCCGGCTGACGCACGGTATCCGCGGGGTGCTGTGGCACCAGGGTGAAAACGACCAGGGCAGCGGCGCGCCCACCGGCGACTACAACTGGAAGTCCTGGCAGCAGTAATGGATCGACCTATCGGCCGCCTGGAAGGAGGACTTCCCGAACATCCGGCACTACTACGTGTTCCAGATCTGGCCCAGCGGCTGCAACATGGGTGGGGGCGAGGCCGGCGACATGCTGCTGGAGGCGCAGCGGAGCCTGCCGTTCCTGTTTTCCAACATGCGCATCATGTCCACCCTCGGTGTTGTTAGCGGATCGAGCGGGCGGGGGCTCTGCCACTTTGACATGGAGGGCTACGCGCAGCTCGCCAAATTGATGGGTCCGGTGGTGGAACAGGACAACTACGGGCTCGATGCCGCCAAGGTGTTCACCGCCCCGAACCTCAGGCGTGCCTTCTTCACGAGCGTCGGCCGGACCGAGATCACCCTCGAGTTCGACCAGCCCATGGGCTGGAAGGTCGAGTGCGCGGCCTGGTTCCTGCTGGACGGAGTGGAGGCCCCGATCACGGGAGGCCGGGCCGAGGGGAATGCCCTCACGCTTCAGCTGGGCGCGCCATCCGAGGCGAAGTCGATCGCCTACGTGTCGGGCCGGAACTGGGACGGGCTTTCCGACAAGCTGGTCTATGGAACGAATGGTGTCGCTGCGCTGGCGTTCTCCGGGGTGCCCATCGAGGCCGGGAAGTGAAGGCCGGCGTGGGCGGACCTTCTGCGCTCCGGGTGCAGGACAAACATGTCAACGGAGTAGCTCAGCCTCCCTTTTTTGCCTTGTCAGCAGAAGTTGTGGGTAAGGAATGATGATCAGACGAAATGGAATGGGCTGTCCGAGACAGGAGTTGCGCGGGATTCCGACCTGAGATGGGGCGGAATAGTTCGGAGCGGCATCCGGCCTGCCGGGAAGGCTCAAGTTGGTCGGTTAAGGGTTGCGGTTAAGGGGTCGGGGAAGTGGGGGTCGGGGAAGTGGGGCCGGTTAAGGGTGTTCGGT
>JAQCFL010000228.1 GCA_027619375.1 Verrucomicrobiota bacterium
AGATCAGGCCTGCGGGTGCGGGATTACTGGGGAATTCTTCGGTCGAGAAACGAGTTCCGGGGGGCAATGTGACGGAATTGTCACCTTGGCGACTTTGTGGAAATGGTTGGCCCTGTGCAGTTTGCTGGCGGGAACGGCAACGAACCCACCAACAAACAAACGCGATGAAAATCAATACAACAGCATTCTTCCTGGGCGCGGTCCTGACGGTGACCGCCTCGGCACAAACCAAGATCGTCATGAAGGGATCCGACACATTGGGGGCCAAGATGGTTCCTCAACTGGCGGAGGCCTACAAGGCGGCCGGCAACAAGGTGGACTTTGAGATCGCTGCGGAGGGTTCCTCCACGGCCTTCACCAGTCTTCTCTCCGGCACCTGTGAGATCGGCATGTCCAGCCGGGACGTGAAGGATTCCGAGAAGGACAGCTTCACGGCGGCCGGCAAGGACCTGATCGAGCATGTGGCGGCCTGGGACTTGCTCGCGGTGATCGTGAACAAGGACAGCGGAGTCCGGGATCTGACCATGAAGCAGATCGAGGAGATCTTCACCGGCGGAGTGTCCAACTGGAGTGAGCTGGGCGGAACCGCTGGTCCGGTCTCCATTTACACCCGGAACACCTCCTCGGGGACCTACAAGTCCTTCCAGGAGATGGCCATGAACAAGCGGGACTACGGCGCGAACACGCAGAAGATGGCCGGGAACGAGCAGATTGCCAGCGAAGTGGCGACCAATCCGAACGGGATCGGCTATGTCGGCCTGGCCTATGCCGGGAAAGACGGGGTGAAGGCCGTGAAAGTGGCTGGAGTTTCCGCGAAGCCCCGCAACAAGGCGGAGTATCCCCTCTCCCGGAAGCTTTACTACTACACGGTGGGTGAACCGAGCGGGGAGGTGAAGAAGTTTCTAACGTGGGCGCTGACGTCCAAGGAAGCCTCGGATGTGATTGACCGCGTGGGCTTCATCCCGGTCGCGGAGTGAGAGGCAGAGTCCCATCAAAGGCGAGCGAGACAGACATGAATACTGCTCAGTTAAGAGGTGTCTCAGGAAAGGTAGAGGACGGTCGCGCCGCGCCGTCCGGTGGAGTGGCGCAACGTGAGCATCCGAAACAGATGACATCGGGGAGAGGATTGATCGCGGGAAAATGCCCCTTGCGGAGGCCAAACAGCCGGACGGCGCGGAGCGACCGTCCCCTACCATCCTGAGCTTAGGTGACCACCAGAAGTCCGGACAGTTTCAACGAAGCTGTCTTATCTGAGCAGCATTCGAGCCTGACATCAATGGCCAAGCAATTCGAGAAGCGTGATCGGCGGTTCCTGGGAATCGGGGTGCAGAGTGCCATCAAGGGCTTCTTTGGTGGCAACGCGCTGCTCTCCATCGCCATTCTGCTGTTGATCTGTGTCTTCCTGGGCAAGGAGGCGTTTCTCTTCTTTCCCGATCACCACAAGGGCCTGCAGCTCTACCGCAAGAGCGGGCAGGAGTATGTGGATGGCATGAAGCGGCAGGTGGAGGATCATGCGGACCTGAACAGTCTGATGGCGCAGGCCTACTTCGCGGAGAAGGCGG
The DNA here is from genome assembly GCA_027619375.1 of Verrucomicrobiota bacterium. GTDB lineage: Bacteria > Verrucomicrobiota > Verrucomicrobiia > Verrucomicrobiales > Akkermansiaceae > JAPKDA01. The sequence goes on from JAQCFL010000228.1 coordinate 1,563, forward strand.
ACATCGCGGGACGGGAGTGGGGTGTGGTGGATGCCTTCGGCTATTTGGTCGATTTGGCGGAGGATGAGGGGGAGGACGAGATCGATGCGTGGGCGGATGCGCGGGAGGAGTTGGAGGACGCGGAGGAGGACGCCGAGGTGAAGCGGGCCGAGAGCGAGGCCCGGGCGGCGTGGGGGGAGAAGTTGGGCGAGATCCTGGCCAAGGCTGATCGTGCCGAGGCGGATCGTTTTGGACGTTTGGAGGCGGGGGAATGGGAGCGGCTGAAGGCCTCGATGGCGGAGTGGGATCCGGTGGAAGAGGAGCCGCCGGCTTTTGTGGTACAGGCTGAGAAGGATTTGAAGGCGAAGATGGGCACCTTTGAGGCGGCCCGAAATGCCTTTGCGGCGGCGGTGGGGCCGTTGAACGACTTGAAAGAGACGTTGCGAGGGAAGGCAATGGTGGTGAAGGAGGAAGCGGAGGCGGATTTGACGGCCGTGGCGCGCAAGAAGGCCTTGGTGGAGGGGGCGGCGGCTTCCACGAATTCGGAGGACAGGCAGCGACGGTTGGATGAAGCGGCGGCCATTGTGATTCGGGAGAAGTTTCCCTTCGCGGAGCGGACCGAGGTCTTCTACGAGAGCAAGCCGGAGCACGCCCGTCTCGCGGCGGAGTATTTGGTCGCGCTGAAGGCGGCCATGGAATTGGTGCCCAGGGCGCCCGGTTCAAAGGAGGCGGAGGCGCGGCTCACGCAGATCCGGTCGGAATTGCCGGACGTGCTGCAGGACTTCTCCCGGAACTCGGTGATGGTGCAGGAGTGGCGGCACGACAAGCCGTATGGGTGGTGGCGTTCGATCTCGGCGTTCTTCTTCGGAAAGGATTGGGTGACCAACAGCTCGTGGCACGATTTCTTCGGGCTCCTTCCGTTGTTCACGGGGTCCCTGCTGATCTCGGTGATCGCCCTGATGGTGGCGGTGCCCTTTGCGGTGAGTGCAGCGATCTATGTGAACCAACTGGCGCGGCGGTGGGAGCAGACCATCATCAAGCCGGCCATCGAGTTCGTGCAGGCCATTCCCTCAGTGGTGCTGGGATTTTTCGGGATCATGGTGCTCGGGACCTTCCTGCGGGAGTTGAGCCAAGTGGAGGCGCTTTCATGGGTGCCGGGATTTCCGATGGCGGAGCGGTTGAACATCCTGAATGCGGGGCTGCTGCTGGGCTTGATGGCGGTGCCGACGATTTTCACCCTGTGCGAGGACGCCCTGAACAACGTGCCGCGGGCCTTCGGGGAGGCCTCCCTGGCGTTGGGGGCCTCGAAGCTGCAGACGGTGTGGCGGGTGATCGCGCCGGCGGCGGCGTCGGGGATCCTCGCGGCGGTGCTGCTGGGTTTCGGGCGGGTGATCGGAGAGACCATGGTGGTTCTCCTAGTGGCGGGGAACAAGATCGCCATTCCAGATTTCTCGGAAGGCATCGGGGTCATCACCCAGCCCGCGCACACCATGACGGGGATCATCGCCCAGGAGACGGGGGAGGTGGACAAGGGCTCGCTGCACTGGCGGGCCCTGTTCATGGTGGGGCTCATCCTTTTTGTCATCTCGCTGTTCCTGAACTGGACGGCCCAACGGATCATCCATCGCTTCCGCATTGCCTGACCGCCACATGAATCCTGAAGCAACAACATCCCCGGCATCCGGGAATCCGTTCCGGCGCTCCTCGTCCTGGGGGATGTGGCGTGATCTGACGGGCTATGCGATCTTTGCCTTCTGCACCTACTTCGTGCTTCTGTGCGCGTTCTACATCTTCTTCGACATCACCGCGAAGGGTTTGCCGGTGCTGATGGACAAGGGGACCGATTTCCTGACGAAGAGTCCGGAGACGCTGGTGGTGTTCAAGGATGAGGCGGACGAGATCGTGCAGATGCCGATGTCGGAGTATTCGGTCTTCCGCAAAGACAATCCCGCCGCGGTGATCCGGGATGAGCACACCCATTCCTACTCGGCGGGGGGAATCATGGGGCCCTTGGTGGGGACGGCGTTGTTGGTGATCGTGTGCATGTTGGTGGCATTGACGACCGGAGTGGCGACGGCGATCTTCCTGAATGAGTATGCCCGGAAGGGCAGGTTCCTGAACCTGGTGCGCCTGGCCATCATGAACCTCGCCGGGGTGCCCTCGATTGTATTCGGCTTGTTCGGACTGGGGGTGTTCTGTCTCTGGCCCTGGCTGCCGGTGCTGACCTATGAGCCCTCGGAGTCGGCGGTGTTGGTGTTTGCGGTTCCCTTCACCGATGGCTGGCTGAGTTTCCAGGGCTGGGGGACCTCGATTCTGGCGGGGGGCTTCACGCTGGCGATCATGGTGCTGCCGGTGATCATCACGGCCTGCGAGGAGGCGCTCAAGGCGGTGCCGATGGGTTTCCGCGAAGCGGCCATGGCGTTGGGGGCGACGAAGTGGCAGGCGATCCGCACTGCGGTGCTGCCCTACGCGAAGCCGGGGATCATGACGGCCTCCATCCTCGGGGTGACGCGGGTGGCGGGGGAGACCGCACCGATCATGTTCACGGCGGCCCTGGCGCACAAGGGGGCCCTGCCGTGGCAGGAGGCCAAGGGCAGCGGGCTCTTCTGGTTGTCGGACTTTTTGACCCAGTCGGTGCAGGCCCTGCCGTATCACATTTACACCGTTTCGGCGCGGATTCCGCAGTCTGAATACACCGAACCGATGCAGAGTGGCTCGGTATTTGTCTTCATGCTTCTGGTGATGATCTTCGCCGGTCTCTCGATCTATCTCCGGGGCCGCTACCGGAAGAATCTGAAGTGGTGATCCACCCGTAAAGCCATGTCCTTTGTTCCCCAACTCAACGAGCGTTCCATGAATGAGATCAACTTTGATGCGACTCCCGAGCCAGCCCTTCCGGCGGAGATTCCGGTGATGTCCCCGGCCAAGAGCCGCGGCACGGAGGGCAAGGAGGCGGCAAAGTCCCTGATTGAGATCGAGGATCTCGGCTTCAGCTATGACCTTGGGCAGACGGAGACCCTGCGGAACATCACTCTTTCGATTCCGAAGGGGCAGGTGACCTCCTTCATCGGGCCGTCGGGTTGCGGAAAGTCCACCCTCCTGCGTTGTCTGAACAGGATGAACGATCTGATCGACACGGCGAAGGTGACGCGGGGGAAGATCAAAATCATGGGGCAGGACATACATGCCGCGGACGTCGATCCGATCGAGCTGCGCAAGCGGGTGGGGATGGTCTTCCAGAAGTACAATCCCTTTCCGAAGAGCATTTTTGAGAACGCGGCCTACGGGATGCGGATTCAGGGGGTGAAGAGCCAGAAGGTGCTGGCGGAGGCGGTGGAGCGGGCCCTGAAGCAGTCGGCGTTGTGGGATGAGGTGAAGGATCGGCTCAACTCCAGCGCCCTCGGCCTCTCGGGGGGGCAGCAACAGCGGCTTTGTATCGCGCGGGCCATCGCCGTACAGCCGGAGATCATTCTGATGGACGAGCCGTGCTCGGCGTTGGATCCGATCGCCACGGCGCGGATCGAGGAACTGATCACGGATCTGAAGGAGAACTACACCATCGTGATCGTGACCCACAACATGCAGCAGGCCACGCGAGTCTCGGCGCGGACGGCTTTTTTCTACCTCGGCGAGTTGATCGAGGTGGGGCCGACGACGAAAATATTTGGCAATCCCTCGAAGAAACAGACCGAAGACTACGTGAGTGGACGCTTTGGATAGGGGATGCGAACTGATCTTTCCGACAAATGAACCAAAACCGTCATACATTGAGGGCCTTTGATGCCAGCCTGGATTCCCTGCGATCCGAGGTGCTGGGGATGGGCGCGGCCGTGACCATGAACCTGGAGCGGGCCGTGCATGGGCTGCTGATGGAAAACATGGACGAGTGCAACAGCGTGATAGCCGATGATGAGACCGTGGACCAGTATGAGAAGGACATCGACGTGATGGCGATGTCGCTGATGGTGCGCTTCAATCCGGTGGCGACGGATCTGCGCATGGTGATCTCCTCCATGAATGTCGCGCGGAGTCTGGAGCGGATCAGTGATCATGCCGTGAACATCGCGCGGCGGGCTCGGAAGATCCTCCGGGCCGGGGAAAACGAGAAGGTGAAAATGGTGGAGCCGCTTTACACCATGGCGGCACTGGAGTTGCGGGATGCCATCACGGCCTATGCGGATGGCAGTGTGGAACGGGCCCTGGGATTGCATGACAAGGATGCGGAGTTGGATCGGGCGCAAAAGAAGCTGGCGAAGGGGATCAGTAAGTTGATCGAGGGGCAGGAAGGCAACGTGGTGCAGTTGATCCACCTGCTGTTCGTGCTGCGCAGTCTGGAGCGGGTGGGAGATCTGGCCGTGAACATCGGGGAAGAAGTGGTCTTTATCGAATCGGCGGAGGATATCCGGCATCAGTGAATGCGGAATGCGGAATGCGGAGTGCGGAACCGGGGGGCGCACTCCGGGTCTCGCTACGGATA
>JAQCFL010000229.1 GCA_027619375.1 Verrucomicrobiota bacterium
CGCGAATGACAAGCACGAGAGTCCGAGACGAGGCCTCTCCTTCGAGTCGTTTTCCGAATTGGAACCTGCTGATTGGAATTTATATGGAAACTGGCCGGTGGAAATTCAACCCTGCATCCAAGCCAACACGGCAACTTGTCAACGCACGATTCATGCCAAACACGCTTGGTTTCCAACCGCCAAGCCGACTCCCCCGCCCGTGGCGTGACCAGCCTGCCCTCCGTAGCCGTAGGCGAAGGATGGGTCCCGGTCGCACGCCTATGTGCCCTGTCCCCCTTCAGGGACGACTCCGAAACCAGGGCTTGAAAGCCCCCTGGTCTCCATGCCTCGGTCCCTTCAGGACCACCCGCCATTGTCTTCCATCCCAAACCCGGCGGGATGGATGGCCTGTCCCGTATGGCACGTCGGCCGATTGCCGCGTCGATAGGAGCCTTTTCATTGATTTTATCAGGCGGCCCGTGGTCCAGGTCAGCGCGACTTGGTTGATCGATGGTAGGGGACGGTCGCTCCGCGCCGTCCGGCTCTTTCGCCTCCACAAGAGACCTATCACCTCGATCAATCCTATTCCGCACAACATCGGCTTCGGATGCTCTCGATGCGCCAACCCAACCGACGGCGCGGAGCGACCGTCCCCTACCTGTCTTGATATCGATCTTAACTACGTGCCATTCTGGCCTGGCTCTTACTCGCCGCCCGGGCAGGAAATCCACAATCGCTTGGCTGGATGCTTCCCGCGAATGGCCACCTTTGGACACCGAGGGCGACTCTGCCGGAACACTCCGCGGGGCCGGGGCCGGATTCGGGGACACAACAAAGGGCCGTCGACTTGCGCCGACGGCCCTGAGAGTTGTGAGACGGGAGTGCCCGTTCGTTCCTGAACGCTTACGCGTTGCGGCGGCGGCGCAGGAGGGTCAGCAGGCCCAGACCACCCAGCAGGGCGACGCCTGGCTCCGGGACGAGTTGCAGCATGCCGGTTCCGCTGAAGTAAGTGTCGCTCTTGTAATCGGCAGCGCTGGCAAGCGAACCATAGGTTCCCGGGAGTGTCTGCAGGACCCCACCGAGATACAAGGCTCCGACGTCGTCGGTGGCACCCGCGGTGTCAAGGTCAAGGACACCAAACACACTGATCGTGGAAGCGTCCGCCAGATAGGCACTTTGCAGGCTCAGGGTTCCTGTAACGGTCGTGTCACCCGTGTAGCTGTTGGCACCGGACAGGACCAACAGGCCGGTGTCCTCCTTGGTGAGGCTGCCGCCTCCCGAGATCACGGTGGTCACGTTGCTGCCGGCCACGCTGGTGGTGGAGATGTAGGCGGCACCGGAGAGGACGACCTCGCCGGAACCGGAAACCAAGTTGCCGTCCACGGCGGTGACCAACCTTCCGCTGTCGATGTAGAGGCGGGAGTCGGACTTCGTGAGAGAGATGCCCGCGGAGATCGTCGAGGCGGTGGACGCTTCGTTGGCACCCATGGTGATGGTGCTGATGCCCGTGCCATCGCCGAGATTGATCGCCGAGCTAGTGCCCAAAAGGAACACCGGCGTCAGGGTCGCGGAAGCACCGGAGAGGACATCCAGGCGGTTGCCGCTGCCCGTGGAGTCGGTCACGGCGTTCGTAGCGCCGATCACTGTGCCACCGAGCGAGATGGCCAGTTTGGTGTGACTGAGGTTCAAGGACGAACCGCTGCCGGTCGCCGTGACCACGTTGTTGTCGGAACCTTCCGACCCGCCAATCGCGAAGAGGCGGTTGTCACGAGTGCTGTTCAAGTTGGCGGAGCCGCCGTTCTGGACAGTCAGGCTGTTGCCGGAGGTAGTGCCTCCGACCGTGAACACGCCGTTGCTACTAGGGGCCACATAAACGAGCGACCCCACGCCATCGACGAGAACCGAGTTGCCGGCTCCCCCTCCCGACCCGACCGCAAGGCGCTGGGAGGTCGAAGAGCCACCAGCGAGCACTTGAAGGCTGTTTCCACTGCCGGCATTACCGACGGTCAAGGGGGCCGTGGTCAGGTAGGAAGACCCCGTTCCCGTGATGACCATCGAATTGTTGTCCGCGCCGGCCTGATCGCCGATTATCTGGGCGTTGGTTCCGTTGCCCTTTTGGAAGTTGAAGGTGGCACCGCCGGAGACCGTCAGGATGTTGCTGTCCCCAGCAGCACCAACTCTGAGATTCTTGTTGCCACTGGAGTTGATGATGACCTGCGCCAACGTTCCCGCACCATCGAAGGTGATCGAGTTGCCGTTGGACGTGGCGGTGGCACCCAAGGTGATGGACGTGAAATCAAGGAGCTGGCCGCCGCCTTGAACCGTCAAGCTCTGCACGGAAGAACCGCTACCGATCGTGATGCCATTAGTGTTCGTGAGGGTTCTGAGAACGGAAGTCCCTCCATCCACGAGGATCGAGGTGTTGTTGGCCAGATCCAAGTTGCCCGCGTGGTAGAGCGTGCCGTCGTTCACGGTGGTGGTGCCGCTGTAAGTGCTGTTGCCGTTGATGGTCAGGTCGCCGCCACCAGATTTGGTGAGACCCGCACTTCCGGCGATATTGGCACCAATCGTCGCGGCGAAACCGCTGCTCACCGCTACTCCGGCCGGGCCGGTCAGGGTCAGATCTTCAGCGCCGCCGACCGAATAGCCGTTGGCGGTGAAACTCAGCGAGGCGGCCGAAACACCGCCAACCTCGGTGATGGTGATCGGGCCAACGCCGGACCCAGTGAATTGGGCATCGTTGTTGTTGGTCCAGATGGATCCGGCATCCCAGTTGAGGTCCGTGGTATTCCAATTACCGGTGACCCCGCCATTATCCCATACTTGGGGTGCGGCTTGGGCGGAGTAGGCTGCTAGCAGAGCGGAAAAGCCGAGGACGTATCGCAGTGGCATGTGCGGTTTCATTTTTTCAGGGTTTCTTGTTTGCATTTGATGGATCTGAACTGGCCGTTCTGACGGCTCGCAAGCCAATAACAATTCACACGCCACCGCAAGCATTTTAGCCCATTTGGGTCGTTTTTTTTTTACAGAAAAATCCCAGCGCCCAGCTGGCGACCAGCCACGGGAAATGAGTCGGTGACGAGAGACCAGGGAAACAAGGAGCCACTAGCCCAATCGGGCGCGTAGCAAGGAAGCATTGACTGGCGAGGCATGCTGACATTCCGGCTTTCGTTCCCAACTACATCGCGGAGCAGAGCTTCGGCGAAGGTCCATTCAGCACGATGATCTCCCCAGCACGGATCGGTGTGGTTCCACACCGATCTCCCCACGATGATCTCCCCGATGATCTCCCAGATGATCTCCCAGACAAACTGCGACCGGACAAACTGCGATCGGCGAAAAGACTCCGACGGGGTCGATGGATGGGGGACGGTGGCCCCACGGTTAGGCAGGGCGGTACCCGGCGAACGGTGCTCCTTGAGAAAAGGGGAGCCGGAAGGGGGGATCGGGGGTGGCCCCCGATCCCCGCTGTTCCGAAATCAGAGCTGGGTCGCCTTGAGGCGGCTGAAGAGCTGGCCTCCGACCGCGTTGGAGGCGGGGATGAAGACGCTGACAGCGTCGGGTGAGGCCACAGTGTTGATGGTGACCACCACGCCGTTGGCGTCCGGTCCCGAACTGGTCGCGCCGATCGTGGCGGACTTCGGCCAGCTGTTGAGGTCGGTGCCATACTCAATGATCAGGACGGCTTCCCCAATAGAATCTTCCTCGCGGGTGAAGGTGACGGTCAGGCCACTGCCGTCAGCGGAGGCCATGGGGAACACGGAAGGATCACTGACGAGCGGGTTGCCGCCCAGAATCCACTCGAGACCGTTGCCGAGGCCGTTGCCATTCAGATCGGCACCGAAGGCCGGATCGGTACCGGAACCCGGAGCGCCGGTGAGACCTTTGAGGACCGCCCATGTGTCGTAGGCGGAGGCGGCGGGCGTGCCGACCGTGAGGGTGCCGGGGCCGGAGATCTGGGGGATCTCGGTGCCGCCTCCGGGGTTGCCGATGGCTTCGTAAACGCCGTCAGGCATCGGCGGGTCCGTGCCAATGACGAGGCTCTGCACGAAATCGGTGCCGACAAAGTTGAGCTCGAGGGTGGCACCGGAGGAGGCGATCGTGACGGTGGACGACTCGTTGTTGGGATTGACGCTGTCGAGCGCCAGGGTGCCCTCGCTGATGGTGGTATCGCCGCTGTAGGTGTTGGTCCCGGTGAGCAACCTAAGCGTCCCGGCATCCTCCTTGGTGAGGCTGCCGATGCCGGCGATCACGGCGCCGATCTCGCTGCCACTGAACGGGGTGGAAACCGCGGCCGCACCATTGAGCTGGACCTGGCCCGCGCCGGATACCAGCACGCCATCGACATTGGCGATCAATTCGCCGCCGTTGATGTTCAGGCGCGAATCGGCTTTGACCAATGAGATTGGCGTGATGGAAACGGAGGTAACCGCTTCGTTTGTTCTCATCGTCAGTGTGCTGACACCCGTGCCGTTGCCCAGATTGATCGCCGAGTTGACCCCCAGCAGATAGACGGGTGACAGGATTGCGGATGCGCCGGAGAAGATATCCAGGTGGTTGCCGCTGGCCGTGGAGTCGGTCACGGTGTTCGCAGCGCCGGCCACCTGTCCGCCGAGCGAAATCGCCAGTTTGGTGTGGTTGAGATCCAAGGAAGAGCCGGAACCGGCCACGGTGACGACGTTGTTGTCGGAGCCATCCGTCGCGCCGATCGCGAAGAGCCGGATGTCGCGAGTGCTCTGAAATTCCCCCGCGCCGCCGCTCTGAATGGTCAGGCTGTTGCCGGAGGAAGCATTCAGGCCAACCGTGAAGACACCATTTGTGCCGCTGTTGACTCTAACCAACGAGCCCGCACCATCGATGAGGACCGAGTTGTTGCTTCCGGTGCCGCCAATGGCGAGCCTCTGGGGATTTGTGTATCCGCCGGCACTGACGGTCAGGCTGTTATCACTTCCGGCGTTCCCGACGTTCAGGGGCGCCGTGGTGACATAGGAAGAATTGGCTCCAGTGACGATCATCGCATTGGAATCCGCGCCGGCCAGATAGCCGATCTCCTGGCTGTTCGTGCCGTTTCCTTTCCGAAAGTTGAAGGTCGCACCATCGGAGACGGTCAAGGTGTTGTTTGATCCGGATTCCCCAACGCGGAGATTCTTGTTCCCACCGGTATTAATGACGACTTGCGCCAGCGTTCCCGCACCGGTGAAGGTGATCGAGTTGCCATTGGATGTGGCCGAGGCACCTACGGTGATGCCCGTGAACCCGGAAAACTCGGCACCGTTCTTGACCGTGAGGCTGTGGGGAACCGAGTCGTCCCCGATCGTGACCTTGATGTTGGTGGCGATCGTCCGCAGGATGGTCGACGCCCCGTCAACATCGATGGACGTGCTGTTGACCAGGTTCAGGTCGCCGACATAGGTCACGATGCCGCCGTTGATTTCGGTGGCGCCACTGAAGGAGCAGTTGCCGTTGAGCTTCAACCCGCCAAGTCCGGCCTTGATCAGACCGGAGCTGCCGGCGATGTCCGAGGTGATCTCCGCATCGAGTTCTGTCGTGAACTCACCAACCGTGATGGTGGGGGAGCTTCCGGTGAGGATGAGGGGCCCGCCCTGCATGACAAGGTAGTCGGCGACGAACTTGACGTTGTGGGCGGTGACGCCTCCGGCGTCGATGTCGACGACCGCGAAATCAGTGCCCTCGATGACCGCGTCATTGCCGGAGGCCCAGATGTCGTTGTAGGGGCCGCCGGTGACGGAAGACCACGCTGCGGTGGTGCCGGTGTCCCAAGTGAGGGGGGCCGCCCCGAATTGTGCCACCGGGACGACGCCCGCCTCGGCGGCGGAGCCAGCCCAGAGGCAGAGAAGAGTGGCCAGAGTGGAGGAGCGGAGGAGGCGAATGGTGTTCGCGGGGGTTCTTGTGGATTTCATGGTTTTAGGAGGAATGGTTGTTTGTGTTCTGGGGGGGGGGTATGCCGCAGAGCGG
>JAQCFL010000230.1 GCA_027619375.1 Verrucomicrobiota bacterium
CCCCCCTCCCCACTCCATGCCCCCCTCGAACACCCTGACCTCCGCGTTCCTCGCCCTCACCCTGACCACAGCCAGCGCCGCCCCGGCATGGAAAGAGGTCTACGCCCCCCTCACCGTCCGAACCCTCCACCTGACCGTCGACCCCGCCGACTGGACCAGAGTCATCAACGACCAACCGGTCGAGGGAGACACCGTTTCGCAGGAGCGGGCCGACGCCTGGTTCAACGAGGATGGCGACGCGCCCATCCTCGTCGAGATCCGCCGCAAGGGTGCCACCGATCCCGTCCTCACCAACGGCGCCCATACCAAGGTCAGCCTCAAGATCGACATCAACGCCCTCGTCCCGGGACAACTCTGGCATGACCTGCGGAAATTGAGTCTGGAGATCGGAAGCGCCAGCGGACCACTGACCTAGGGCTTCGCCTGGCAGGTGCACCGCCTCGCCGCCGAGGCCGGCTACTACGACTACGATGCCGCCAACGCCGCCTGGGTGAAGCTCTACGTGAATGGCGAATTCAACGGGGTCTTCACCACCACCGAACAACGCGACGAGCAGTTCCTCCGCAATCGCGACCTCTACAGCCTCACCAACACCTGGCTCTACAAGGTCGATGGCAGCCACACCCTGCAGGAAGGCGTCGGGGACAGCCCCACCTTCCTCCACCTGAACTTCCCCCCCTTCGTCTCCGGAGGTCAGGCCCCCGACCTCCAGACCGACCTCCCCCAATGGATCGACATGGAGGGCATGCTCACGCTCGGTGCCTGCAACGCCTACATCGAAAACACCGACGGCCTCTTCAAACGAAACGGCAAGAACAGTTTCGCCGCAGACTTCCTGCCACCGAACCAACGACTCCGAAAATACTTCCCCTGGGATCTCGACACCGGGATCAGGCAGGGCAACGAGAACATCTACGGCAACTTCTTCCAGAACACCATCATCCTGGATCCCTGGTTCCGGCGGGTCTATGAACACACCCTCCGCGAACTCATCGAAGGCCCCCTCTCTGCGGCCTCCCTCCACGCCTTCCTCAATGACCTCGAACCCGTCCTCGCCCCCGCCCTGGCCAGCGACCCCTTCATCAGCGCCGGACCAGGCTCCTTCACCAGCCTGCGCAACTGGGTGGTCACCCGCAACGCCAACGTCCTCGGCCAACTCACCCTCCCCTACGTCCCCCGCCCCACCTTCAACCACCCCGGCGGCGAGGTCGTCAGCGGCTTCGGACTGACCATGACCTCCCCCGCCGGACAAATCTACTTCACCACCGACGGCAGCGACCCCCGCCTCCCCGGTGGCGCGGTCGCCCCCACCGCCACCCTCTACACCGGCCCGGTCCTCATCGATCGCGCCACCCGCCTCTCCGCCCGGACCCTCAATAGCGGCAACTGGAGCGGCCTCGCCTCGAAAATCAACTTCCAACTCGCCAGCTTCACCACTCCCATCCGGGTCACCGAGATCATGTACCATCCCTCGGACCCGAATCCTGGCGACACCATCGACAAGGACGAATACGAATTCCTCGAACTCTGGAACAGCGGCACCGAGTCCTTCGACCTGAGCGGCTACTTCCTCGACGGCATCACCTACACCTTTCCTCCGGGCAGCGTCCTCGCCGCCGGAAACTACCTCGTGCTGGTCAGGAACTCCACCGCCTTCGCGGCCCGCTATCCGGGAGTCTCCGCCAACGGCGTCTATCTCGGCGGACTCAGCAACAGCGGAGAAAAAATCCGCCTGAAGACCCCCCTCGACACCACCGTCCTTTCCGTCGAATACGATGACGACCCCGACTGGGTCCTTTCGCCCGACGGCATGGGTTACTCGCTCGTGAACCGGAACCCGGATGGCGATCCCGACCTCGCCGCAAACTGGACCGCCAGCCGGGATCCCGGCGGCTCCCCCGGCGCCGCCGATCCCCCGCTCACCTACGCCACCGGCCTCGTCCTCAACGAAGTCCTCGCCCACAGCACCAGCCCCTACGAGGATGCCGTCGAACTCCGCAACACCCTGGGCACCACCGCCGATCTCGGGGGCTGGTTCCTCAGCAACGCGGCCCGCAACGTCAGCGGAACCCTCGATCCGATCCTCCTCAAAAAATACCGCATCCCCGACGGCACCATCGTCCCCGCCAACGGCTACGCGGCTTTCTACGAGGGTTCCTTCGGCACCGGCAATCCCCTCACCCCCTTCTCCCTCAGTCCCTACGGCGGTCGCATCTACCTCTCCTCCGCCGATCCCGCCGGCAACCTCACCGGCCACCTCATCGCCCTCGAGTTTCCAGCCACCGATCCCAACCGCAGCTTCGGCCAACTCACCACCAGCCGCGGACCACGCGAAGCGGTCATGGAGTCCCCCACCTTCGGCATCCCCGCCCCGGCCGACGTGCCCGATTTCCGGAACGGCAACGGCGCCCCGAACTCCAATCCGCTCATCGGCCCCGTCGTCCTCAGCGAGGTCATGTACAACCCCCTCGACGCCGGCAGCGAGTTCGTCGAACTCCACAACCTCTCCGGCAGCCCGGTGGACATCTCCGGCTGGGACATCGACGGCATCTCCGGATTCTCCTTCCCCGGCGGCACCACCCTCCCGCCCGGAGGATTCCTCGTCCTCCTCGACCTCGCCAAAACCACCGAGGCGCAGTTCCGCCTCGACTTCAGCGTCCCCGCCGCCGCGCCCATCTTCGGTGCGCTCTTCGATCTCGGAAATGGCGGTGAATCACTCCGCCTCGAAAAGCCCAACCCGGCGGCCGGCCAGCCCGACATCCTCATCGAGAAACTCCGCTACAACGACAAGGCCCCCTGGCCCACCGAAGCCGACGGATCCGGCCCCTCCCTCGAACGCCTCCCTCCCGATCACTTCGCCAACGAACCACTCCATTGGAAAGCCGTGACCATCAACGGCACCCCGGGCGGCCCCGGCAGCACCAACGGCGGACTGCCCATCGCGCGGGGATCCTTCTGGGACGTCTATGCCAACGCCTCCGGCCTCGGCACCGCCTGGATCGACCCCGCCTACAACGCCACCTCCTGGCCCACCGTCGCCGGACCCGCCGGCTACGGCGAACCCTTCATCGTCGGCTCCGTCCCCTTCGGCCCCGACCCCGCCGCGAAATATCCCACCACCTACTTCCGCAAACAGTTCGTCATCGGGGACGATCCCGCCGACCTCGCCACCCTCCACCTCAACATGCTCCACGACGACGGCGTGGTCGTTTACCTCAACGGCACCGAAGTGACCCGCGCCGCCATGCCCGCCGGAGCCGTCGCCTACGAAACCCTCGCCTCGGAGGATCGGGAAACCACCGACTACAGCCCCGTCGACCTCGCCGCCTTCCGTCCCCTCCTCGTCCAAGGCACCAACACCCTCGCCGTCGAAGTCCACCAGTTCGGACCCGCCAGTGCCGACCTCGTCTGGGACGCCGACCTCACCTACACCCTCGCCAACGACCCGAACGACCTCGACGGCGACGGCATGCCCGCCGCCTGGGAAGCCGCCAACGGCCTCGATGACAACGATCCCACCGACGCCTTCCTCGACGCCGACAACGACGGCCAAAACAACAAGGCCGAATACCTCGCCGGAACCGACCCGCAGGACCCCTCCTCCTTTTTCCGCATCCGGGAAATCGAAGTCTCCCCGGCCGGCAACGTCATCCTGCGCTGGGACACCGTCCCCGGACGAACCTACCGCGTCCGCTACAGTCCCGCCCTGCAATCCTGGTTCACCTTCGGCCCCGCCGGCGACCTCCTCGCCACCGGCCCCCAACTCGAATTCACCGACCCCACCGGCTCCGCCGCCGACCTCCGCTTCTACCAACTCGAAATCCTCCCCTGACCATCCCCGCATCCCGCCGACCCGATAACACCTCCGCTGCCATCCCCCCGTAGCTGCGGCGTCCCGCCCCGCAGTTGCGCATCGGCCTCCGGATGAGGGCCGCACCCTTCCAAGTTTGACTCTTGGAATTTGGATTTGAAATTTATTTGGAAATTGGGGGTTGGAAATTTCCCCAAGTTCATTCGGTTGTGCTGTCAAAGCTCCACAATCCAAGTCCCACCCCCTCCCCACCCAAAACATCTCCTCCCCCCAACAATCAAAAACCCGCCCAAGGGCGGGTTTGATTGGTCGGGGCGACAGGATTCGAACCTGCGACCTCTTCGTCCCGAACGAAGCGCGCTACCAAGCTGCGCCACGCCCCGACAACGGCAATCTCCTCGCCCATTTCCGCCCCTCCCGCAAGCCGAAAGAACGCTCCCCAATCCTCAATACTCACAACTCCTCCGCTCCTCGTCTTTCCGCGCGGCCCGCACCGCCGATTTCTCCGGATCCCGCCACCGGGAAAGATAGAGATGCCAAAGCAGAAACCCCAACGCCACCCCCGGATAAATCGCCACGGTCATCCAGAGTGCCGTCCGCGGCGAGACCGGAAACCGTCCCACCTCCGCTTCCACCATGATCCCCACAGCCGCGGGCGCAGGGATCCCTGCTCCCACCCCCGATTCCTTCAACTTCGCCAGTTCGGCCTCCACCTCGGCCATTCGATCCTTGAACTCACGATAGTCGCGGATCTCCGCCGCACGTGCCACCGCTCTTTCTTCCTCCTCGGCAGGATCGATGGCGGGCACGAGGTCGATCCCGTCTGGCCGAATTCCCGCCCCGCCCTTCCGCTCCGCATCCAACAAGCGCACCGCCTCGGACTCCTCCAGCCCCTCCTCCACAACCTTCATCGCCAAGCGGGTCACCTCATCACGTGCCGCCGCCTCGGCCCAAGCTTCGACATTGGCCGCGTCATGCTGCCGGCGCTCCGCCAGGAAGTCCCGCAACCGCATCCCCTTCACCTCCTCCACCGACCTCGTCTCCAGCACCTCCATCCGATGCCAACCCTCATAGACGTGACCCAGGAAGCTCGCCATGTCCCGCGCATCACCAGCCACGGTCGATCTCACCACGATTTCGGTGCACTTGCCATCACCCGTCCGCCGGATCGAAACCTGCTCCCGCAACAAGGCCAACACCTCCTCCTCGCTCATGCCCCACCGCGCGGCCAGATCGAGGCCAAACGCAACACGTTCCAGCAGCGGACCCCGGAGCTTCAGTTCCTCCGAAGGGCGGGCAGGCGGTGGTGGCGTCTCCGTCAGCACCACGACGCTTTCATACACGTAGGGCTGCACAACCAGGGCGATCCCCGTCAGAAACCGAACCACCAGCACCCCCACAGGCAGCCACAGGAAAACCGTCCACCAGCGTTCCGCCAAATTCCGCTGATACCGCACCGTTGCCATCCCCCAGTGTCCTCTCCGACCCTCCCCCCTTTGTCGACCCAAAAGGCCTCCATCCCCATTCTGCATTCCGAACTCCATTTATTACATTCAACATTCAACGCTCCTCCCTCCCCCCTTGGAAATTGGACATTGAGTGTTCGACATTGGGTGTTCCTCCCCTCCCGCATTCCCCCTACCGCTCAAACTGAAACGCAGCCGCCGCGCCCCCCGCCTCGTTCGTCGCCATGGCGCTGTCCGGGCTCACAAAGCTCAGCAGCCACTTGTCCTCATCCAGCACCAGCTCCGCGTGATGCGAATCCAGCTTCCCCCAACCCCAGCCTCCTTCCCGGCTCATCATCGTCCCGTCATAGACCCCCATCGACTCGAACTGATATGTCCCGTCCTCCCGCAGCGTGATCACATGCGCCGTCTCCGCGTCCCGATAGTGAATCCGCGACCCGCCCGGATGATCCACAAACGGCTTCATCAGGCTCGGCGGCGCCCCCCCTTCCCCTGGATCCCCCGCACAAGAGCAAAAACCGAGCGTAACAATCGCCCCACCCACAAAGTAACAGCAATACCGGATCATCTGATCCCCCACCCTACCCCGCCCACCCCAAACACTCAACG
>JAQCFL010000231.1 GCA_027619375.1 Verrucomicrobiota bacterium
GGGGTGGCACCCGGGGGTGGTGGGGATTGTGGCCTCGCGGTTGATGCGGGCCTATCACAAGCCGACCTTCGTGGTGGCGATCGATGACGAGGGGATGGGCAAGGGGAGTGGGCGGAGCATCGAGGGGGTGTCGTTGGTGGAGGCGATCGAGGCGTGCGGGGATGATCTGGTGGCGGGAGGTGGACACCACATGGCGGCGGGGATCAGCATCCGGGAGGAGAAGATGGAGTCGTTCCGGAAGCACTTTCAGAAGTTTGTGGAGGAGACCTCCACGGAGGATCAGCGGCAGGCGCGAATGCGGATCGATGCGGTGGTGCCGTTCGCGGATTTGAGTTTGGAGTTTTTGGACAGCTACGAGTTGCTGCATCCCTTCGGGCAGAGCAATCCGCAGCCGTTGTTCATGGCGAAGAACGTGTGGCTGACGGAGGCGCCGCGGCGTTTGAAGAACAAGCACCTGAAGCTGTTCCTGCGGCAGGAAATGGTGGAGCACGATGCGATTTTTTTCGGTGCCGGGGATCAGAATTTGCCGGACCCGCCCTGGGATCTGGCATTCACCATTGATCGTAATGTCTTTCGGGGGCGCGTGTCGTTGCAGTTGACGGTGCGGGAAATCCGGGCGTCGGAGTAGGAGGTGGTGATGAAGAGGAGGACCGCTGATTACACTGATTTCGCAGATTTTTTCGGGGAGGGGGGGTGTGATGAGTGAGGAAGCGGTTCTGCGGGGTTTAGCGAAGATTAGGCGGGTTCAGTTGCTTTGGATGGTGTTGATGGGAGTGGTGCTGTTAGCCGGGGTGCTGATGCTCTGTTTTCCGGGCCTCGATGTGCTTCCGTTCGCGATGATCGGAGCGGGGATGTCTGGGATGGTGGTGGCGATTTGGATGTTGTCGCAGAGGTGTCCCAAGTGCCGGAAGCTGTTTTATAAGAGGGCCGGATTGGTGCTCGTTCAGCCCAAGAGTCATTGTGTGCATTGCGGTCAGGTTTTGAAATGGAGGCCCCCGGGTGGGCGGAGTGACTAGGAATATGGAATGTACGTGGAAATCAACGGATGAGTGGGCGGCGCTGGATAGTGTGCCGGCGAAGGATGCGGAGGCCTTGGTGGGGGTGGGGGTGCGGACGGTGGGGGACTTGTTGGATTGGTTTCCGCGGCGGTATGAGGATCGGCGGCATTTTGATGCGTTTCCGGCGCAGGCGGGAGGGGGGGCGGTGTGTTTGCGGGGGCTGGTGATTGATTCGATGAAGAAGAGGTTGGGCGGGAAGCGGTCGTTTTATGAGATCGTGGTGGAGGAGCAGGGGGGAAATGTGCTGTCGACGAACACGATTGCGTGTCGCTGGTTCAACATGCCGTATTTGCATCGGATGGTGGCGGCGGGGCATGAGGTGATCCTGTATGGGAAGCCGAAGGAGTATGGGGGGCGGCTGTTGATGGATCATCCGGAGTTTGAAGTGGTGAAGGAGGGGGAGCGGGAGTCGTTGCATTTGGAGCGGATCGTGCCGGTGTATCGGAATGTGTCGGGAATCCCGCAGCGGCGCTTGCGGGAGTTGGTGTATCGGTGTTTGGAAAATTTGGACGGGGCGTCGGTGGCGCCGGTGTATCCGTTGGTGCCGGGACAGGATCGGAAGGCGGCGTTGTGGGCGGTGCATTTTCCGGAGTCGATGGAGGCGACCAATGCGGCGCGGAGGGAGTTTGCGCGGGAGGAGTTTTTGGTGCTGCAGGTGAATGTGCTGTGGCGGCGGAAGTTGTTCAAGGCGCACGAGGGGCGGGCGCAGGGGAAGCGGACGGTGTTGTTGAAGGCGTTTTATGAGAGCCTGCCGTTTGATCTGACGGGGGCGCAGAAGCGGAGCGTGAAGGAGGTGGCGGCGGACATGCGGGAGGGGCGGCCGATGAATCGCTTGCTGCAGGGGGATGTGGGGAGCGGGAAGACCTTTGTGGCGATGTGTGCGATGCTGTTGGCGGTGGATTCGGGGGCGCAGGCGGCGCTGATGGTGCCGACGCAGATATTGGCGGAGCAGCATTTTCTGACGTTTCGGAAGTGGTTGGAGCCGCTGGGGGTGCGGGTGGCGTTGGTGACGGGGGCGAAGCAGGAGAGCGGGTCGCTGGAATTGGAGGGGGCGCCGCAGATTGTGATCGGGACGCATGCGCTGATTTATGACAACGTGGCCTTTGAGGATCTGGGGCTGGTGGTGATCGATGAGCAGCACAAGTTCGGGGTGTCGCAGCGGGGGCGCTTGATCCGGCAGGGGGTGATGCCGGATGCGCTGGTGATGACGGCCACGCCGATTCCGCGGACGCTGACGCTGACCATTTACGGGGACCTGGATGTGTCGGTGCTGGATGAGTTGCCGGCGGGACGCGGGAAGATCGTGACGGCGCTGCGGGTGAAGCCGAAGGTGGGCGATGTGGCGAAGTTTGTGAAGGAGCAGTTGGCGGAGGGGCGGCAGGTGTATTTGGTGTATCCGCTGGTGGAGGAGAGTGAATCGGTGAAGGGGCTGTCGGCGACGACGGAGTATGAGAAGTGGGCGAAGCGCTTGGGCGGGTATGAGGTAGGGTTGTTGCACGGGAAGATGCCGCCGGAGGAGAAGGACCGGGTCATGGGGCGCTTTCGGGAGGGGGAGTTGCAGGTGCTGGTGGCGACGACGGTGGTGGAGGTGGGGGTGGATGTGGCGAACGCGAATTTGATGATCGTGCACAATGCGGAGCGCTTCGGGCTGGCGCAGTTGCATCAGCTGCGGGGACGGATCGGGCGGGGGGCGTTCAAGAGCTACTGCATCCTCCTGACGGACGGGAAGAGCGCGGAGGGGATGGAGAAGCTG
The DNA here is from genome assembly GCA_027619375.1 of Verrucomicrobiota bacterium. Classification (GTDB taxonomy): domain Bacteria; phylum Verrucomicrobiota; class Verrucomicrobiia; order Verrucomicrobiales; family Akkermansiaceae; genus JAPKDA01. The sequence goes on from JAQCFL010000231.1 coordinate 2,812, forward strand.
GAGGTGATGGTGGCGACGCTGGACGGGTTCAAGATCGCGGAGGAGGATCTGCGGCTGCGGGGGCCGGGGGAGGTGCTGGGGACGGCGCAGAGTGGGATCAGTGATCTGCGTTTTGTGGACTATTTGGCGGATACCGGATTGTTAAGGGAGGCGCGGGGGTTGGCGGAGGAGGTGCTGGAGAAGGATCCGGAGTTGCGGGAGTGGCCGCGCCTGAGGGCACTGGTCTCGGAGGGGGGGCGGGTGGAGGTGAGTTGAGTTTGGAGAGCGTTGTCGGCGCTCCACGCTGCCCCCGCACTCAAAAAAGGGGAGATTGACAGAAGGGCGGGAGTGGGAGAGTAGTGGGGCGTGATGAAAATCGAGTCGATTGGCAAGATGTTCGCCCTTGGGGCGATGATGGGATTGGTGGCGGTGGCCCCGGTCAGGGCGGATGATGACGAGACCCCACTCTCGGAGCAAATGGAGGAGACCAGTGCGGCCTTGAAGGGGTTGCGCAAGGCACCTGATTTCGCAGCGAAGGCGGAGTTGGCGCGTAAGGGCCAGGAGTCCACGCTCAATTCGCTGAAGTATCTTCCGAAGATGTTCGCGGGGATGAAGGACGAGAAGGTCAAGGCCAAGGCCACGGCGGATTACAAGCGGTTGGTTGGTCAGGTTTACAGCCTGTTCGCGGAACTGGAGCTGGCGTTTCTCGATGAGGATGATGCCAAGGCGGACGCGGTTGTCGATAAGCTGAAGGACCTGAAGAAGGAAGGTCACGACGCCTACATCGAGGACGAATGATCGTCGTCTGAAGGAACTAATTTACCAGAGAGCGCGGCCGAGGGGTCGCGCTCTTTTTTGAGGGCGCTATTTGACGATGCTGACGGGGGTGCCGATGCTGACGTTGGAGTAGACGGTGGCGACGGCGGCGGAGTAGGTGCGGATGCAGCCGTGAGAGGCGGGGTAGCGGGGGACGTTGCCGCGGTGCATGCCGACCCCGCTCCAGGTGAGGCGCATCCAGTAGGGCATGGAAGCGCCCTTGAAGTAGCCGCCTTCGGGGACGGGGTCGCCGGCGTCGGCGTTGGAGTTGTGGACGTTGCCCTCGGCGTCGTAGATGGTGCCGTAGAGGTTGGAGGCTTTGCCGGACTTGAGTTTTTCGAGGACGGTGTAGTTTCCGGGGGGGTGGGGTAGGCTGACTTGCCGGTGGAGACGGGGTAGTCCATGGCCAATTCGTCTCCTTTGTAGAGCATGGCGCGCTGCAGACCGAGGTCGATGGTGATGCGGGGGGAACCGCCGCTCTTCAAGACGGCCTCGTTTTTGTAGATCTTGTAGGTCTTCGGATAGGAGGGGTCGGCCTTGAAGTGCTCGTAGGATCCGGCGGGGTGGGGATTGACGAAGACGGCGGTGATTTTCTGGGTTTGCTCCGGGTTGGCGGTGGGCGGGCCGCTGGCGCAGCTGGCGATCAAACCGGTGAGGAGGGCAAGGAGGAGGGTGGGCTTGGGGAGGGTCATGAAGGTGCTGACTGACTGCTTGGGCCGGAAGGTTACCTTTTTTCAAGCCTTTCTCAAGGCTGAGGTTGCCTACAGCAGCTGGCATGCCGGGCACCAGGCGGTGGTGCGGCCGGCGATGGTGGCCCGGGAGAGTGTTTTTTTGCAGGTGGGGCAGGCTCCGCCGGGCTTCCAGCGGTGCTGAAAGAGCCAGGAGGAGGGCGGGACGAGGTGGACGTAGGAGCCGGGGGCGAAGGCCTCGGTGCGGGTCCCGGCGAGGGCGAAATTGCGGTCGGCGACGTGGCGGAGGGCCCCGCAGCAGACGGTGCGGGAGGCGTTTCGGAGGGCGGCGGGGTCGAGTTTGCCGACAGGGGTGGAGGGGTGGGCGGCGAGGCGCCAGCAGATCTCGTCGGCCATCCAGTTGCCGACGCCGGGGAAGGCGGCCTGGTCGAGGAGGAGGGCCTTGAGGGCGACGCGAGGGCGGTGATCGAGGAGGGCGCTGAGGTAGCGGAGGGTGAAGGCGCGGTCGAGGACCTGAGGGGGGAGGTCGGCCCAGGGGTCGGGGTGGCGGTGGAGTTTGAGGCCGCCGAATTGGCGGTAGTCGTTGTAGGCGAGGGTGCGGTGGGCGGTGCGGAGGAGGAAGTGGTCGTGTTTTTCGGCGCGGTGGTCGGGGGAGGTGGCGTAGAGGCGGCCGGACATGCCGAGGTGAAGTTCCACTTGCAGTGGAACTTCGGTTATTGGGGATTTGTTATTGGTTATTGGGGGGGAGAAGGTGAAGAGGAGGCGTTTGCCGTGGGCGCGGGTGGCGGTGAGGGTGGTGTGGGGGAGGAGTTGCTGGAGAAGTTTGGCGGGGCAGTCGCGGAAGATGCGGGTTTTGGGGTGGGTGTCGACGGACGTGATGATTTCGCCGACGGCGGGGTGCCAGAGGCGGCGGGCGAGTTCGACTTCGGCGAGTTCGGGCATGGGCTGCGCGTTATTGGTTATTTGTTATTGGGGCGGGGAGGAATCTACGGGCAAGGACGTTCGGTATTTTGCGAACCGGTCTTCCCATTCTTGGCGGGCATTCGCGCTGCCAACATCCAGCCTGTCTAGAAATTCGAGGTCCTTGGGATTCGCTTCGAGCTCTTCGATGAGTGATCGGAGGAATCTCTCTGCATTGATCCTTTTCTCGGGATCGATGTCAGGGGACTTCAAGATTTCGTCCATTCGAGCAAGTGTCCCCAAAAGGACCCGATTTCGAAGATCGGCAGCCTCCGTTGCATCGGCGTTCCTCTCTTTACGTAGCGCCATGCCGAGAAAGAGTGCTCGGGAGGTCAAGCTGGGGAGGTCTTCGGGGTCCCAGACACGGGGAGAGGCCTCCTTGGCTTCTGGGGAGGGTCGCCGTACCACTCCGAGCTGAAAGCCGATCGTTCCGCTGAGGCCGAGAGCCAGGACGAGGGCGATCACGATGATGAGTTTTCGAGCCATGAGTGCGAAGCTGGTGTTCTCGGTTGTTGGTTATCCGGGGGGGAGGGAAATTCGCAAGGCAAATGGGCTCTCAGGGGGTCTGCCGCATCCCTCCGGGAGGCGTGGTGGGG
>JAQCFL010000232.1 GCA_027619375.1 Verrucomicrobiota bacterium
CGATCGGATTGGCGGGGAGCGTTACTTCGAAACGAGAGCAGCAGGCCACCTCCAGTGACTGGATGGCGATGGAGAAGGAACGGGGGATTTCGGTTTCCTCGACCGTGCTTCAATTTGATTACAACGACTGCTGCGTCAATCTGCTCGATACTCCGGGACACCATGATTTTTCCGAGGATACCTACCGGGTTCTTTCGGCGGTCGATGCGGCAGTGATGGTCATCGATGCCGGCAAGGGGATCGAGCCGCAGACCTTGAAACTGTTCGAAGTGTGTCGTCGGCGAGGCGTGCCGATTTTCGTGTTCATCAATAAAATGGACCGGCCTTCGCGTCCGCCCCTGGAGTTGATCGACGAGCTGGAAAAGGTGCTGGGATTGGCTCCGGCTCCCGTCAACTGGCCGCTGGGGGACGGGCCACGGTTTCGTGGGGTCTATGATCGGACGAAGGGGGAGGTGCATCTTTTTGAGAGAACCCCGCACGGCGCGTTCAAGGCTCCGCTCGAAGTGGCCGGGATCGAGGATGAAAAAGTGCGCGAGGTGTTGGGAGAGGAGCTTTACGAGACCGTGACCCAGGAAGTCGAACTGCTCGACGGCGTGACCGAACCATTGGATCTCGGGCGGGTTCTGGCCGGCGAACAAATGCCGATCTATTTCGGCAGTGCCATGAACAACTTCGGGGTGCAGAACATGCTGGAGAGCTTTCTGGAGATGGCCCCGCCTCCCGCCGGGAGAGTGAGCGATCGCGAGATGATCGCTCCAACCACGGACAATTTTTCGGGCTTTGTTTTCAAGATTCAGGCCAACATGAATCCGCGCCACCGCGACCGGGCGGTTTTCGTGCGGATCGTTTCGGGGATCTTCGAGCGGGATATGCAGGTCATCGATCAGCGCTCCGGGAAGAAAGTGAGGCTTGCGAATGCGCAAAAGTTGTTTGGCCAGGATCGCGAGACTCTCGACACGGCGTATGCCGGAGACATTCTGGCCCTCGTGGGGAACTACAATTTCCTCATCGGAGACACCCTGACGAGCGATCCGGGCGTCGTCTATGACGAGATGCCCCGCTTCACCCCGGAGTGCTTCACCTACATCCTCAACAGCGATACCGCCAACGTCAAACCCTACCGTTCGGGCATGGAACAGTTGATGAAGGAAGGCGTGGCCCAAGCCTACCATGTGCACGGAACCACTCAGGCTGTTCCCTTGCTGGGGGCGGTGGGACCGCTTCAATTCGAGGTGATGCAAGCGCGTCTTGTCTCGGAGTATCAGGTCGAAACCCGACTTGAAGCGCCGCCCTGGACGGTGGTGCAGTGGTTTGAGGAGAACGAGCCTGAGCCATCGAGGAGTGACCGGGATCCCCCTGCGGTGAAACTTCCCTCGGGTTGCGCCCTCGCCCGGGATCAGGACGGACAATGGGTGGTGTTGTTGCCGGCCAGCTACTTGATCAAGAGCCTGCACGACCGGAACGAGCACCTGACGTTTCGGAATGGTGCGGAAGGGGGGAGGTGATTGCTCAACGAGGAAGATGGAATGTTCTTTCCTCATCCCTCGCCGACCGTCCCAGCTATGGAACGGGCGCTGATGCCGCCGCTGCGTTTCACACTTTTCCTGATTCAGGGATCTCGAACCCGGCCCGGTCGGTGTCTTTCAACAGCGCGTTCGCCTGATCGGCGTGTTCTCCCGTGTGTCGTTCGGTCTTCGGATCGAAGGTGAGCCACGGACCGACCGTGTACTCGGCACCGTCCTCAGGGATGCCCACCCCGTCCCGCATGGTTTCGTGCAGCTTCAGGAAATGCTCTGCGGCATCGGCGTTGTCACCGAAGCGACCCGCCTTTTTGTTGAAGGGAACTTTCTCCCCGAGGCGGTAGGAGTTGTTCATCAGGTGGCCCAGCACACAGCCGTAATGGGCATCGTGAGCAGTTCCATTCGCCATCTCCGGCTTTCCTGCCCGGCACGCCGCGATGAAACTTCCCCAGTTGCCACCCGGGGTCACCTTGCCTTTGGGAACCTCCACTTTCTCACCCTTGTCACTGCCCTTGGGGTAGTAGAGGCCCCGGATGATCTTGCCGCCGTCCTCGAAGTAATACTCGTTCTCCACCTGCCGCTGATATCCCTTGTAGTTCACATTTCGGACGTTGAAGAACGCTTGTTGGCCGTTCGGGTATTCGGCGAGGCCGAACATTGTATTCGGTGTTTCTCCCTGATCGTCCCATTGGAATCGGCCACCGATCGCCATCGCCCTCACCGGGTTGGTCTGGTCGTCATCGAGCGCCCACCGCGCGATATCCAATTGGTGTGTTCCCTGGTTGTTGAGGTCACCATTGCCGGTCTTCCAAAACCAGTGCCAGTTGTAGTGCACAAAGTTTCCGTGAAATTTTTCGATATCCGCCGGCCCGCGCCAGAGATTCCAATCGAGGTTCTCTGGTGGGTTACCCGGGGCCTTGACCCCGATTCCGGCACGCGGTTTGCAGCAATACCCGTATGAAATTTTCAGAGGCCCCCATTTGCCCGATTTGATCGCCTCATGGAGTCCGGCGATCCCATCGCTGCTTCGGCTCTGAGTGCCGTGCTGGATGACGACACCGTATTTTTCCTGCGCCTCCACCGCGATCCGGCCCTCGGCGACATCGTGGCTCATCGGCTTTTCAACATAAACGTGCTTCCCGGCCTGCGCCCCCCAGATGGTCATCAGCGAATGCCAATGGTTCGGGGTGGCGATGGAAAGCGCGTCGAGCTCCGGATCTTCCAGGGCCTTCCTCACATCGGAGAACCCCTTGGGAGCTTTGCCCGTTTTCTTTTTCACTTCCTCGATCTTTTTTCGGAGAACGTTTTCGTCCGGGTCGATGAGATACGCGATTTCGACATTCGCCTGGCCCAGCCAACCACCAATGTGGCTGCTTCCTCTTCCGTTGAGACCGGCGACCGCGATACGGAGGCGGTCGTTGGCTCCGATCGGCTTGGCGAACGCGGGGGATCCTGCGAAGGCGTATGAGCCGAACGCAGCAGCGCCGACGGCTTTTTTGATGAAGTGGCGACGGGATTGTTCCATAGGATGTAGACGTGGGCTGGAGCCCCATTTCTTTCGTCAAGATCGGAGTCCCGTTCGGCCATCTTCTCGGAACGCGAAGCGTTCCCGGTGCGCAAACAACGCTCAAATCAGGATGAGGGGCTGGAGGGAGGCGTCGAGAGGATCGGAGGGAGGGGGGCGGGCGAGCATTGCCTTTTCGAGAGGAGGGTGCGTCCTGCCACCATGGCGAGAAGCGTTATTGGTCGCGGCTATTTGAGAAACGAACGCCGCCCTGAGTATCGACACCCCCGGTGCCAGCGGCCTGAAGGGTCGCAAGAAAGCCACAGCCTCTCTATTCGGCATTCTCGCGGACTTTCAGCCCGCCTCCTTGTCTGGTCCCAACAACCCAGACCTCCAACCCGACCGGACCTGCGGTGCGCCCGGGTTTCCGACCTGGGCTTTGTTGTTTCGACCCTTCCGTCTACGCTCTTCGAGCTACGCCGGGACAGGTCAGGCCGGGATGAGGTGCGGCTTAAGAACATTCCGAGACTCCGTTTAAAACAGTGCCATTCTATTCCGACCCCTTTCCCTCAGGTGCCGAGCCATCAGAGGGATCGGAATAAATACATCTTTCAAACATCCATAAACAGGCGTATAACCATCCATATGCGGCCGGAGATGGATGAATTGGGCGAGGCGCTCGCCCTGTTGGGAGAGGTGCTGGAAGGGCGGAAGGCGCCACCGGTTCATCTGGTCGTGTGCGGTGGGGCGGCGTTGCGGGCCAGGGGGATCGTTGGTCGGGTGACGAAGGATGTGGATGTGTTGGCGCGCCGGGGGGAGGTGGATGGCGAGTTGATGACTGCGTGGCCCTTGCCGGATGTGGTGAAGGAGGCTGCGGCGGAGGTGGCGACGGAGATGCGCTTGCCGACGAACTGGCTGAACGCCTCGACATCGATGATGATGGTGCCGCTGGGGGACTTGCCTGCGGAGCTTTGGTCGGAGATTCAGGAGGAGGAGTTCGGGCGCTGCTTGCGGATCGGATTTGTGGGGAGGGTGGGGCAGATTCATTTGAAGATGTATGCGGCGATTGGCCGGGTGGCGAAACGGGACGTGGATGATCTGGTGGCTCTCGCCCCGACCGCAGAGGAATGTGGACGGGTGGTGAACTGGCTGCGGGCTTGTGGCTTACTGGACGGTGTCGGGGAGAAACGTCTGGCGGAGGTGTTGAAGGAGGTGGGTCATGGTTGAGTGGAACGAACAGGCGGGGCGTTTGCGGGAGGCGGTGTTGGATTTACTGTGGGAACAGTGGGGGGCGTTTGGGGCGGCGGGCTTGTCTCTGGCGAAGAAGGTGCCCTTCGTGGCGGATCCGGAAGCGTTGATCTTGGCGACGATGCGCTTTGGGGCCGGCGAGGCGCGACTGACGGATGAGGTCCTGGATTGGTTGTCGAGGAATGGAGGATTGATCAGTTTGCAGCGGTTGAAGAATCTGCAGACGAGTTCTCGGGTGGGCACTCGGGAAGGATTGGTGGGATTGGGAAGTTTCATGGAGCAGCAAGGGTTCCGGAACGGGAAAGCGTTGTCGATATGGGCGGGCAAGGTGTCGTCGGAAAGTGGACAGCCCTGGGTGTCAGAGACGAGTGAGTTGCGGGAGATGAGTGTCGTGCCGGATCTGAGACGCGAGGAGTGCTTTCTGTTGCGGATGCGCAGTGTGTTCGGGGTGAGTGCCCGGCCGGAAGTGCTGACCTGGTTGTTGACTCACGAGGAAGGTTATGCGGCGGAGATTGCCCGGGATACGGGGTGGTTCTCGAAATCGGTGCAGGCGATCCTGAATGATTTGGAACTGGCGGGATTGGTGATCAGCCACCCGGAAGGGAAGCGGAAGGTGTTTGCGCTCAGGCGACGCAATGGGATCCTCGACCCCACGCTGGGACTTGGGGACCTTCACTGGCTGTCGCAGGGACCATTCTACCTGGGGGTGCTGTATGCGATCCAGACTGCGGACCGCCTTGCGAAAATGCCCGAGGCGTCGGAGAGTGCGAAGGCGATTGCGATTCGCGGGGAGATGACCTCCCTGAACGCGGCGTTCCGTTTGTCGGGGATGAAGGATCCGTTTGCAGGCGGGGGATTCCTGAAGGGCACCGAGTTGGTGGAATGCTTCGAGCGCGGGCTGCGGGACCTAGTGAAGGTGTTGGAAGGTCGGGACTTTGGATAGCCGGGCCGGGTGAGGCTGGGGAGGGGAGGCACGCGTTCAGAGGGTGCGGCCCTCGTCTGCTTCGATGTAGTCCATGAAGGAGAGAATGTCTTCGCGGTCGGTGTGGGGGGCTTCCTTCTTGCGTTCAGCGAGGCGGTCGCTGAGGTCGTCGCGGAAGCCGCGGGACTTCATGTAGGCGGTGAACCAGGCGCGTTCGTAGTCGGGTCGGGAGACGCCGTGCTCCCGGGCCCAGGCGAGGGCTTCTTGGTCGGAGGCCCCCGCGAGGACCTTCGCTTTGAGCTCCTCGTAGTCGACCCCGAGGAACTGGCAGAGCCAGAGGTCCATGCCTCTTCCCAGATTCTGGTGGAGTTCGGGGTGGAGCTTGCCGGCTTCCATCAGCCGGATCTTGTCCAGCATGCGGGGGAAGTAGATGATCCCGTCCAGTTCGGTCCGGGCGGAGCAGGCAAATTGGTGAGCCTCAGGCATGAGCCAGTGATGGCTTGAAAGGCGGAGGGAGCCAATCTCAAATCCAGGGGTTTTTGGGTGACTGGCTTTCTCTGGGGAGCGGTCGGGAGGAGGGAGTTCCGCAGTGATGGGGAGAGGAGGATCGGGGAGGGGGCTTCGCGATGCATCGCCCGCCCAA
>JAQCFL010000233.1 GCA_027619375.1 Verrucomicrobiota bacterium
CCTTTGGGCCGGGCGGCCCTATCCCGGAAATAAATTCCAGTCATCAGGTTCCAAGTCGGAAAACGAACCGAAGGAGAGGCCTCGTCTGGGACCCGCATGGATGTCATTCACCATGCCGAACACGTTTGGTTGGAAACCGCCGCCACGGCGGGGAAGTGGTGAGCGAGGATGGGGAGGGGCTCGGGAGGAGACGGGGGGGGAGCCGCCGACGCCTCGCAGAGGCGCCGCTACGCGGGGAGAAGGGCTTGCGACCGGGACGGTCACGCCACTGCGTGGGAGAGGTCGGCTGGGCGGTTGGAAACCGCCGCCACGGGTGGGGGAGGCGGTGGGCGAGGTTGGGGAGAGGCTTTGGAGTCGCGGAGGTGGAACAGCCGACGCCTCGCAGAGGCGCCGCTACGCGGGGAGGGGAGGGTAAAAAATAATTTTTTGGGTTGAGTTTATTGCTGGGTGGGTGTGTATTTCGTCAATCAATACTTACTTGAGCAAGTAACTCATGATTAGATTTCCAGAGCATGCGCCTTTTGTTCCCGGAGAGCGGGAGACCTTGGAGGGATTGTTGAGCCGGTTGAGTCCGGAGCAGCGGTTGTGGTTGAGTGGTTACCTGGCGGGGGTTTCTCCGGCGGGGGCGGTGGCGGCACCGGTGGCGGCGGGTGGGAAGCCCTTGACCATCCTCTATGGGACGGAGTCTGGGAACAGCGAGGCGTTGGCGGTGTTGAGTGCGTCGGTGGCGAAGAAGCGGGGGTTCAAGGCACGGATTCGGAACATGGCGGAGACCTCAGTGGAGGACTTGGCGAAGATGGAGAATTTGCTGGTGATCGTGAGCACGTGGGGCGAGGGCGATGCGCCGGAGACCGCGGTGGGCTTTCACAAGAGCTTCATGGAAGGTGGTCCGCGTTTGGAGAAGGTGCGGTATTCGGTGTGTGCGTTGGGGGACACCAGCTACGAGGATTTTTGCGAGATCGGAAAGCAGTTTGACCGGCGCCTGGCGGAGTTGGGTGCGAGCCGTTTGACAGCGCGGCAGGATTGCGATGTGGAGTTTGACGAGCCGCATGCGGAGTGGTTGGAGAAGGTCTTGGTGGCGCTCGGTGATGTGTCGTCGAATGGGGCGGCGGCGGTGGCGGCCCCGGAGGCACCGACGGTGGAGTACGGGAAGAAGAATCCCTTTCCGGCCGAAATTTTTGACAAGGTGTTGCTGAATGGTGAGGGCACGAAGAAGGAGACCTGGCACATGGAGTTGAATTTGGAGGGTTCTGGTTTGAGCTATGAGGCGGGGGATGCGCTGGCAGTGGTGCCGAACAATGCGGCGGATGTGGTGGAGGGGATCCTGAAGGCGACGGGCTTTGATGCACAGGCAGAGGTGGAGTTGAAGGGCGGGGAGAAGGTGAGTTTTCAGGTGGCGCTGACGCAGCATCTGGACATTACGGCGCTTTCCCGGGCGGTGGCGAAGAAGTATGCGGAGCTGAACGGCTCGGCGGAGTTGGCGGCGCTGCTGGAAGACGGGAACAAGGAGGCCTTCCGGGAGTATGTGGAGGGACGGCAGATCGTGGATTTGCTGGAGGATTTTCCGGTGGGCAAGACCACGGCGCAGCAGTTGGTGTTGGCGTTGCGGCCCTTGCCGCCGCGGCTGTATTCGATCGCCTCGAGTCCCCTGGCGCATCCGGGAGAGGTGCATCTGACGGTGGCGGCGGTGCGCTATGAGAGCCATGGCAAGTCGCGCAAGGGGGTCGCTTCGACCTGTTTGGCGGACCTGGTTTCGGTGGGTGATGAGGTGTCGGTCTTCGTGCAGCCCAACAAGCGTTTCCGTTTGCCGGAGCAGGAGGAGACGCCGGTCATCATGGTCGGTCCAGGGACGGGCATTGCGCCGTTCCGTGCCTTCATCGAGGAGCGCGGGGTGACGGGCAACAAGGGAGGGAGTTGGTTATTCTTTGGCGATCAGCGCTACAGCTATGACTTTTTGTATCAGCTCGAGTTGCAGGAGCATCTGAAGGCCGGGGCGCTGACGCGCTTGGACGTGGCATTCTCGCGGGATCAGCCGGAGAAGGTTTATGTGCAGGACCGTATGCGGGAGAAGGCGGCGGATCTTTATGCGTGGCTGGAGAAGGGGGCGCATTTCTACGTGTGTGGTGATGCGAATCGCATGGCCGGCGACGTGCATGAGGCGCTGCTGGAGATCGTGGTGGAGTATGGAGGCAAGAGCCGCGAGGAAGCGGAAAAATTTGTGGAGCAACTGAAGAAGGACGGCCGCTATCAGCGCGACGTTTATTAAGCGAACAAGACTGAAGACGATGAGTGACGAGAACAAGCTGTCTGCCAACGAAGGCATCAAGACCCGGAGCAACTACCTGCGTGGAACGATCGCGGAGGGCTTGCAGGATTTGTCGACGGGGGGACTTTCGGCCGATGACCAGCAGTTGCTGAAATTTCACGGGACCTATCAGCAGGATGATCGGGACATCCGGGCGGCGCGGCGCAAGCACAAGCTGGAGAAGGCGTATTCGTTCATGATCCGCATCCGGGTGCCGGGCGGAGTGTCGACCGCGCGGCAGTGGCTGGAGACGGACCGGCTGTGCGAGCAGTTCGGGAACGGGACCTTCAAGCTGACCACGCGGCAGGCCTATCAGTTGCACGGGGTGATCAAGACGAACCTGAAGCGGACCATCAAGGAGATCAATGATGCGGCGATGGACACCATCGCGGCCTGTGGGGATGTGAACCGCAATGTGATGTGCGTGGTCAATCCGGAGAAATCGGAGATTCATGCCGAGGTGCTGAAGGTGTCGGAGGACCTCAGTGCGCACCTCACGCCGGCGACGGGGGCCTATCATGAGATCTGGTTGGACGGCGAGAAGGTGGAGTCGAGCGAAGCGGTGGAGGAGCCGATCTACGGGAAGACCTATCTGCCGCGGAAGTTCAAGATCACGGTGGCGGTGCCGCCGAGCAACGACGTGGACCTGTATGCGCACGACCTTTCCTTCATCGCGATCGCGGGGGAGAAGGGCCTGGAGGGTTTCAACGTGGCGGTGGGGGGAGGGATGGGGATGACGCACGGGGACGAGCAGACCTTTCCGCGATTGGCGGATGTGATCGGCTTTGTGCCGACCGACAAGGTGGTCGATTTGGCGGAGAAGGTGGTGCTGGTGCAGCGCGACTTCGGGGATCGGGTCGAGCGGAAGCATGCGCGGATGAAGTACACGATTGATGATCGCGGAGTGGAGTGGTTTGTGGGTGAGTTGGAATCGCGGCTGGGCTACAAGCTGGGTCCGGTGCGGGACTTCAAGTTCACGCACAATGGTGATGATTTTGGTTGGAGTGAGAATGCGGACGGGACCTGGAACTACACCATGTTCATTCCGGGCGGACGGGTGCAGGACACGCCGGGGGCGGAGATCCGGACCGGCCTGCGGAAGGTGGCGGAGATGCTGGACGGTGAGTTTCGTCTGACTCCGAACCAGAATGTGACTCTGGCGGTGGTGAAGCCGGCGCAGAAGGCGGCGGTGGAGGCCCTGATCACGGAGTATGGGCTCAATGATCCCGAGAAACTCAGTGGTCTGCGGCTCAATTCGATTTCCTGTGTGGCTTTGCCGACCTGTGGCCTGGCGCTGGCGGAGGCGGAACGGTATTTGCCGGACTTGATCGGGGAGTTGGAGGAAGTGCTGGAGGAAGCGGGACTGCGGAATGATGCGATCACCATCCGCATGACGGGATGTCCGAACGGTTGTGCGCGGCCCTACATCGCGGAGATCGGATTCGTGGGACGCGGACCGGATCGCTACAACCTTTACCTTGGGGCGGGCTTCGTGGGCGACCGTTTGAGCAAGCTCTGGCGGAAGGATGTGAAGGGTTCCGAAGCGAAGGAGTTGCTGGCTCCGGTGATCCGGGACTACGCCCGGAATCGGGAGGACGGGGAGCGCTTCGGGGATTTCGTGATCCGGGCGGGCTACGTGAAGGCGACGAAGGAAGGGAAGGATTTCCACGCCGACATCGAGGATTCCCCGGTGGCGGCCAAGGCATGAAGACGATCATGAACACGAGCGAATTGGCACAGATCGACGCGGAGGCCCTGCGGGAGGATTTGAATCCTCTCTCGGCCGAGGAGCGCATCACCATGCTCGGGAAAAAATTTGCGGGGCGGGTGGCGGCGACGACGAGTTTTGGCCTGCAGGCCTCGGTGATGCTGCGCCTGATGCGGACGCATGCGCCGGATGTGCCGGTGGTGTTTGTGGACACGGGCTATCTTTTTCCGGAGACCTATCGCTATGCGGATGCGCTGGAGAAGCAATTGGGGATGGAGGCGCGGGTGTATATGCCGAAGTTGACGCCGGCGCGGCAGGAGGCGCTTCATGGGCGTTTCTGGGAGCAGGGTCCGGCGGGAATGGAACAGTATGCGCGGATCAACAAGATCGAGCCGATGAGCCGGGCGTTGCAGGAATTGGGCGCGGATATCTGGATCAGCGGCCTGCGTCGTTCGCATTCCAAGACCCGGGCCTCGCGGGGCGTGGTGGAGCAGCAGTCGAAGACGGTGAAGGTGTATCCGATTCTGGAGTGGAGTGACGCGGATGTGGAGGAGTATATGAAGAAGCATGGTCTGCCGCCGCACCCTCTGGCGGACGAGGGCTATGCGACGATGGGCGACTGGCATTCGACGAAGCCCCTGGAAGAGGGCGAGACGGCCGAAGGGACGCGCTTCAACGGCGAGAAGTACGAGTGTGGCCTGCATCAGGACTCCGGCGTGCAGGATTTTCAGATTTAAGGGATTGCGGCCTTCCGAGGGAGGTCCTAGAAGAGCATCAATCAACAACACAGAATTATGAGCAAAGGAATCGCAGCGAACATGGCCGAGACGGTGGGGAACACCCCCTTGATTAGATTGAATGCAATCGCGGAGGGCTGTGTGGCCGAAGTGGATGTGAAGGCGGAGTTTTTCAATCCGCTCTTCAGCGTGAAGGACCGGATCGGGAAGGCCATGATCGAGACGGCGGAGAAGGACGGCAGTCTCAAGCCGGGTGGAACAATCATTGAGCCGACTTCGGGGAACACGGGCATTGCGCTGGCCTTTGTGGCGCGGGCGAAGGGCTACCGATGCATCCTGGTGATGCCGGAGACGATGTCGGTGGAGCGTCGGGTGTTGCTGCGGATGTTGGGTGCGGAGTTGGTGCTGACGCCCGGGCCGAAGGGGATGGGCGGGGCGATTGCGAAGGCGAAGCAACTGATCGAAGCGGAGGGGGAGATGGCCTTTGGGCCGAGCCAGTTTGACAATCCGGCCAACCCGGAGATTCACCGGCGGACCACGGCGGAGGAGATCTGGCGGGACACGGGTGGGGAGATCGATGTGTTTGTGGCGGGCGTGGGGACGGGTGGGACGCTGACGGGCGTGTCGGAGGTGATCAAGTCGCGGCGGAAGCTGCACAGCGTGGCGGTGGAACCGATGGCGAGCCCGGTGATTTCGGGCGGTGCGCCGGGGCCGCACAAGATTCAGGGGATCGGGGCGGGATTCATTCCGGGCAACCTGAACACGGATGTCATTGACGAGGTCATCCAGGTGAGCAATGAGGACGCCTTTGAGACGGCGAGGTTGCTGAGCGCGCTGGAGGGGATTCCGGCGGGCATTTCGACGGGCGCGAATGTTTGGGCCGCCCTGCAGGTGGCCCGGCGTCCGGAGATGAAGGGCAAGCGGATCGTGACGATCGGCTGCAGTTCCACGGAGCGCTACCTGAGCACGCCGTTGGCGGAGGCGGTGCGGGAAGAGTGCGCGAATTTGCCGGTGAGCGAGATTTAGCTCAGATGAAATACATGGGCTCGGCGGCGTCGGCGGCGACGGCTTCGCGGG
>JAQCFL010000012.1 GCA_027619375.1 Verrucomicrobiota bacterium
AGAATCCGATCTTCGGAGTCAAGCTGCGCAAGACGGGGACGCGCATTCCGGTGGTGCTCTCGGAGCCGGGATCGATGGTTTCCCGGACAAATCATCAGAGGAATGAAAATCACCCTATTTTTTCCGATTTTCCCCAGACAGGGCTTTGGAAAGTCCCTCGCGACCGTCTCTCCAGCAGGCCTCCCCCGCCGCCCCCATCGGCCGATTCTCGCCTCGCAATCTTATTCACACTTCCCCATTCTGGGCTGTGCCCCGTGTCGCGGATACCTCGTGGAACGGCCACCCCATCCAAATGACTCCCACCAAAGCCGTCATCACCGCCGCCAACCCGGCCGAACAACATCTGCCGCTCCAGACGATCACCGACTCCAACGGTGAGACGAAATCCGCCCTGCAGATTATCCTCGACGACCTCTTCTCCGCCAGCCTCGAGTCCGCCGCCGTCATCATCGTCCCCGGTAGTCGCGACGCCTACGCCGCCGCGGCCGGCCCTTACAACAACCGCCTCCAGTTCATCGAGCAGGCCGCCCCCCTCGGCTACGGCCACGCCGTCTGGTGCGCCCGGGACTACACCGGCGACGATCCCTTCGTCCTCCTCGTCGGCGATCACCTCTACCTCAGCAACAGCGGCGAATCCTGTGTGAAGCAACTCCTCGCCGTCGCCGCCCAGCGCAACTGCCAGGTCTCCGCGGTGCAGGCCACCCACGAAAGCCAACTGCACCTTTACGGCACGGTCGGTGCCTCCCGCGTCACTGGCGACGACCACCTCTTCGAGGTCCACACCATCATCGAGAAACCCACCCCCACCCTCGCCGAACAGGACCTCATCATCCCCGGCCTCCGCCACGGCAACTACCTCTGCTTCTTCGGCATGCACGTCCTCTCCCCAAAGGTCATGCAACTGCTCGATCAAATGGTCACCGACATCCCTCCCGGGAAAACCCTCGGCTTCAGCCCCACCCTCGCCCTCGTCGCCGGGAGCGAACGGTTCCTCGCCGCCCAGCTCGACGGCACCCGCTTCAACCTTGGCGAGCGCTACGGACTGCTTCGCGCCCAGGTCGCCCTCGCCCTCGCCGGCCCGCATCGCGACGAAGTCCTCACCTCCCTCGTCGAACTCCTCGCCACGACCAAGTAGGGCCCCATGGACAACACACTCGTTTCCATCATCCGCGGCGAAGACCCCGCCACCCGCGACGTGGCCCTCGCCCGCGCCTGCGAAGAGGCCTCCCTCGGCGACCTGCTCAACGACTGCGAAGCCCTCGACGCCTTCCGCCGCGTCGAGACAAACCTCTACCACCGCGTCCGCGCCCTCTTCTTCCTTTACGCCATCCACCGTTTCCACCTCCCCGCGAAACTCGACGTCCATCAGATCGGCCGCATCCCCTTCGCAGGCTACCAGCACCTCCTCAAACGCCGCTTTCAGGAAACCATCGACGCCTTCCTCCGCACCATGCACGAGGAAGGACCCGGCGACGCCATCTCCTCCGCCCTCGCCGCCGCCTACCACCAACTCGCCTTCCAAACCCTCGCCAACCAGGTCCGCAAATCCGTCCGCACGGTCCGCGGCAACCAATGGATGTTCCGCATGGGCCATCCCGCCGACCAACCCCTGCGCATCCGCAAAGAGATGCTCGAGCCCCTCCCCAACGGCTCCCACCCCATCCTCCGCGAACGGACCCCCGTCCGTATGGACCTCTCCCATTCCGGCTGGTCGGACATCTTCTTCCTCGGTATGGATTTTCCCGCCGGCGCGAAAGTCCTCAACGTCTCCGTCGACCTCGGCGTCCATGGCCGCGACACCGAAACACGCCCCCCCGTCGAAGCCTACCTCCGCGTCATCGACGAACCGGTCCTCCGCCTCACCTCGGTCGATCTCAAGGCCTCCGCCCGGATCGATTCCCTCGGCGAGATCTTTGACTTCGCCAAAGATCACCTCGGCCTCCTCAAGGCCGCCGTCATCGCCTCCGGCATCGTCCCTCCCGGCATCGAAGGCTCCGGCACAAAGCTCTCCTCCCTTCTCGAACGCGTGGTCGGCCCCGGCCGCGGCATCGAGTTGGTCTCCTCCGTCAACGACATCCCCAAAGGCTCGCGCCTCGCCGTCTCCACCAATCTCCTCGCCGCCCTCATCGGCGTCCTCATGCGGGCCACCGGCCAGACCACTGCGCTCACCGGCCCCCTCCAGGAAAACGAACGCCGCATCGTCCTCGCCCGGGCCGTCCTCGGTGAATGGATCGGCGGCTCCGGCGGCGGCTGGCAGGACTCCGGCGGAGTCTGGCCCGGCATCAAACTCATCACCGGCCAACCCGCCACCGCCAACGACCCCGAGTTCGGCGTCTCCCGCGGTCGCCTTCTGCCCACCCACCACGTTTACGACGAATCCAAGATCCCCTCCTCCGCCCGGCAGGCCTTGCAGGATTCCCTCGTCCTCGTCCACGGCGGCATGGCCCAGAATGTCGGCCCCGTCCTCGAAATGGTCACCGAGAAATACCTCCTCCGCTCCGCCGCCGAATGGACCGGACGCCAAGAAGCGCTCGCCCTCTTCCAGGAACTCATCGCCGCCCTCCAACGCGGCGACATCAAGGCCCTCGGCGACGCCACCACCCGCAACTTCCAGGGCCCTCTCCAAACCATCATCCCCTGGGCCACCAACCTCTTCACCGAAACGCTCATCAGCAAGGCCCGCGCACACTTCGGCGACGACTTCTGGGGCTTCTGGATGCTCGGCGGCATGTCCGGAGGCGGCATGGGCTTCATCTTCGCCCCCCATCGCAAGGCCGAGGCGCAGCAGAAGATGCAGGAGATCATGAGCGAAACCAAGGCGCGCCTCCAGTGCGCCCTCCCCTTCGCCATGGAGCCCGTCGTTTACGACTTCGCCATCAACTCCAACGGCACCTTCGCCGATCTCCTCGGCGCGGAAGATCAGGCGCCGGCCATCCTCCCGCCCGCCTACTACCAGATCACCGTCCCCGCCCTCCTCAAGCGCGACCCCGACACCCTCACCAACACCCAGCGCACCGATCTCGACCGCTTCGCGGAAGCCTCCCGCTCCCGCCCGGAATTCGAAGGCTCGGTCGGGACCCTCTTCGACACCCTCTTCCCCAGGGAAAGCAGCGGCGGCGACTCCGGCACGACCTCCCTACAGACCCTCCTCGCCGAGAACGGCTTCGACCGCAAACTGCACATCAAGGTCCGCCTCGACCTCCTCGCCGGCCGCCTCGGCCTAGCCCAGAACCGTTTGCCCGCCTCCGCGCAAATCGAAGACGTTCTCCCCGCCGACGTTCTGGACCTCTCCTCCTTACAAACCAACGCAGACCAACCAGAATGGCTCGACGCCACCCGGCGCGGCGTCACCGCCCTCGCCGCCGGGGAAGTCGCCGTCATCAGCCTCGCCGCCGGGGCCGGCTCCCGCTGGACCGGTGGGGCCGGCACCTGCAAGGCCCTCAATCCCTTCGCCCCCCTCGACGGTGCCTACCGCACCTTCGTCGAGGCCCACCTCGCCAAATCCCGCAAGACCGGCCGCGCCGCAGACAGGGCCATCCCCCACGTCTTCACCACCTCCTACCTCACCCACCAACCCACCGCCGACTTCCTCGCCTCCGTCGAAAACTACCACTACGACGGCCCCCTCCACCTGTCCCGCGGCCGCTCCGTGGGCCTGCGCATGATCCCCACCGAGCGCGACCTCCGCTTCGCCTGGGAGGAAACCGCCCAACAACAACTCGACGAACAACAGCAGAAAGTTCGCGAGTCCCTGCATGCCGCCCTCATCCGCTGGGCCCAATCCGCCGGTGAGGCCGCCGACTACACCGAAAACCTCCCCCTGCAGTGCCTCCACCCGGTCGGCCACTTCTTCGAGGTTCCCAATCTCATCCTCAACGGCACCCTTCGCACCCTCCTCACCGAACGGCCGCAGCTCAAGACCCTCCTCCTCCACAACATCGACACCCTCGGTGCCAACGTCGATCCCACCATCCTCGGCCTCCATCTCCGCTCCGAACGCGGCTTCAACTTCGAGGTCATCACCCGCCGCCTCGAAGACCGCGGCGGCGGCCTGGCCCGCGTCGATGGCCGCCCCCGCCTCGTCGAGGGCCTCGCCATGCCCCGCGAGGAGGCCGAGTTCCGGCTCTCCTACTACAACAGCCTCACCACCTGGATCGATCTCGACGCCCTCCTCGCCCTCTGCTCCCTGACCCGCGCCGACATCCTCGCCAACGACGAGGCCAAAATCGCCGCTGGCGTGCACAGGCTCGCCTCTCGCATGCCCACCTACCTCACCCTCAAGGAGGTCAAAAAGCGCTGGGGTCACGGCCAGGAAGACATCTTCCCCGTCACCCAGTTCGAAAAAATCTGGGGCGACATCACCACCCTCCCCGAAGTCAACTGCGGCTACTTCGTCGTCCCCCGCCTCCGCGGCCAGCAACTAAAGGACCCCGCCCAACTCGACGGCTGGCTCCGCGACGGCTCCGCCAACCACATCAGCTCCCTCTGTAGCTGGCATTGAAACAAAATGGGACATTTGTCCGGACATATTCGGGGACATTTTTCACCCTGTTTTTGTCTTTACGTTGGTTTTCCTCCTCAAAAGAAGTATTCTCGTCGGGTCCTCCCAAGGACATCTCAGGGACATCGCCCAACCGGAGAGCAATCAGCCCACGTAGAATTTCTTACCTCCCAATAGTTCAGTTAGGTGAAAAAATACGCCCGCACCCATCCTTGGATCACATTCAGGGCTAATTTCTCAGAGGCCCAATGGCTCCTCTGGGTAAGATTAGGCGAAGCCGCGTCAAAGTGTATCCACCTCGCGAACGTTTCAATGCGGCCCGAAACAGCTCAGAAACTTCACCAACTTTATCTAGCAAAGGGCGCAGCGGCTACTATGGCGATCGAGGGAAACACTCTCACCGAGGAGGAGGTTCTTCAACACGTTCAGGGAAAATTAACGGTAGCGCCATCTCAGAAGTATCTTCAACAGGAAGTCGAAAATATCATCACCGCCTGCAACGGGATCAGTCAGAAGCTCGCGGCCAATGACGAACTTCTTCCGCTTACTACCGAATGCATCGCCGACTATAATCGCCAAGTTCGAAATCAACTGGCTGAGGAGCCGGGAACCGAGCCACCAGGAAAACTGCGGCTTAAATCGGTGTTGGTTGGGACGGTGTATCGAGGTGCCCCTCCTGAAGACTGCGAATACCTTCTCGACCGACTCTGCCTTTGGCTAAACGGAGACGATTTCTCTCCTCGCGAGAATTATCATATCCCCTTCGCCATTCTAAAGGCCGTCGTATGCCACCTCTACCTCGCGTGGATCCATCCGTTCGGAGACGGCAACGGTCGCACCGCTCGTCTCCTTGAACTTCATATTTTGCTCAACGCCGGTGTTCCGCAGCCTGCAGCGCACCTTCTATCGAATCACTACAACCAGACGCGATCTGAATACTATCGACTTCTCGATCATGCGTCCAAGTCCTGCGGTGACATTCTCCCTTTCGTCCAATATGCGGTCGGAGGCTTCGTGGCAGGCTTGCGCGAACAACTAAAATACGTCTGGGATCAGCAATGGGACATCGCGTGGAGGGACCATGTCTACACTCACTTTCGAGGCAAAGACAGCAAAAGCCAGGTTCGACAACGACACCTTGCTCTCGATCTCGGAAAAGAGACCGCTTGGGTTTCCATCAGCTCTCTAAATCAACTTTCAGAGCGTCTTGCCATTGGCTACGCCGGAAAAACGCTCAAGACTGTTCAGCGCGATGTCAACGTTCTGGTCAAGTTGGCGCTGATCGAGAGGCGGCGCGGAGAAGTCCGAGCCCGACGAGACACCATCCTGGCGTTTTCAAAGCCCCTTCGCCGAAGTGTTGAAGCGGATGCCGGGGGCGGAGTCCAGAAGTAGATGACACTGTTGTAGACCTGCCCCACACTCCCGCTCCTTGCCGCCCACCCCTTCCATCCGCTCCTTTCTTTGCGGCCAACTCTGGCTCCCGCGCTTCGACGACTACGTCCTCGCCCAGGGCAAGAAGCTGGCCAAGCCCCGCGCCATCTCCGAACTGCGCCTCGAAACGCTCGACGACGGCTACCTCCTCACCGGCGCGGTGGAAGACGACGCCACCGCCGAGGTGGAAATCTCTTTCTGGGCCGAGTCCGGCACTCTGGCTTTCGACTCCACCTGCTCCTGCTCCTTCGGCCCCTACTGCCCTCACGCCGCGGCCCTCCTTTTCGCCGCCAGCAAAGCCAGCACCCTCGATCGCCTCGTCAAGGGTGGCTCCAGCCGGGTCCTCCTCGCCGACGAGCCGGCCCCACCCATTGCCAAGCCCGAACTCCCCATCCTTGAGGGCCTGAAACCCGAATTCCACCTCGTCGTGGACCTCGAACCGGCCACCTCCCGCCCCGTCCAGCTCCTCCTGCAGGCCCTCCGCACTCCGGAGCGCAAATACTGGCTCGTGGCCCGACCCACCGTCCGCTACGGGGGGCACGACCTCCCCCTCCTCCACGACCACAGCGTCCCCGATGTCGTCAAACTCCCCAAGGGCCAGGCCATCGTGAAGCGCGATCCTGTCGCGGAGCGCAACGCCATCGAAACCCTCACCCAACTCGGCCTCACCACCCTCGCCGCAAATCCCTCCTACCGCTTCCTCCTCGGCATGGCCCGCAAGGACACCGGCGAACAGGTGAGCGAAGCGAACGCCTGGTTTCCCGAACCCAACCTCTCCACCCCCGATGTCTTCTGGCCCTGGTTCCGCGCCGAAGCCAGCGCCAAGCTCAAACGAAAGGGCTGGCAGGTCACCATCGCGGACGACATCGGCTACGCCGTCTATCCCGTCGAGCCTTCCGAGTGGAAAACCACCCTCGACGAGCTCCCCAGCGGCTGGTTCTCACTCTCCGTCGGCTTCGACATCGATGGCAGGACCCTCGACCTCCTCCCCATCCTCGCCAAACTCCTTGAAGACGACACCCTCGACCTGATCTCCGATCTCCCGGACACCGCGCGACACCTCATCTACCTCCCCGACGGAGCCGCCCTGCACGTGCCCATCGGCCGCCTGCGCAACATCCTCCGCCACCTCTCCGCCCTCGTCGATCCCTCCCAGCCCCTCCTCCATCCCCTCGACGCCGCCACCCTCGCCGAGGACTCCGACCTCCCCATCGATCCCTCCCCCACCCTCGCCAAACTCGCCAAACGCCTCCGCGATTTCGGAACGAAGACCGAATCCGAAGACCCCCCGCCCGGCCTCCTCGCCGAACTCCGACCCTACCAACTGGCCGGCTTCCGCTGGATGCGCTTCCTCGCCGATCACTCCCTGCACGGCATCCTCGCCGACGACATGGGCCTCGGCAAAACCATGCAAACCCTCGCCCACATCCTCGCCGAAAAGGACAGTGGCCGAAACCAGCGCAAGCCTTCCCTCGTCATCGCCCCCACCTCCGTCGTCCCCAACTGGCTGGCCGAGGCCACCAAGTTCGCGCCCTCCCTCAACGTCCTCGTCCTCAACGGACCGAAACGCCGCAAGCTCTTCAACACCATCCCCCACGCCGATCTCGTCCTCACCTCCTACGCCCTTCTCCAACGCGACATCGATCTGCTCAAGAAGGTCTCCTTTCACCTCGTCGTCCTCGACGAGGCCCAATACATCAAGAACCCCGCCGCGAAGGTCGCCAAGGCCGCCTTCGAGTTGAAGTCCACCACCCGCCTGTGCCTCTCCGGCACCCCCGTCGAGAACCACCTCGGCGAACTCTGGTCCCTGATGCGCTTCCTCATCCCCGGCTTCCTCGGGACGCTCAAGGCCTTCCGCTCCTCCTTCCAGAACCCCATCGAGAAGGAAGAGGACGAGGAACGCCAGCAACTCCTCAAGGAACGCCTCTCCCCGCTCATCCTCCGGCGGACAAAGGACCAGGTCGCTCCCGAACTGCCGCCCAAGACGATCCTCACCCACCCCATCGAGCTCACCACCCAGCAAAAGGATCTCTACGAAACCGTCCGCGCCACCATGGACACCCGGGTGCGCGACGCCATCGAGGCCCGCGGCCTGCAGCAGTCCCGCATGGTCTTCCTCGACGCCCTCCTCAAGCTCCGCCAGATCTGTTGCGAACCACGCCTCCTGAAGGAAAGCGTCGCGCCGGACACCCCCGTTCCCTGCGCCAAGCTCGACTACTTCACCGACCTCATCGACACCCTCCTCGAGGAAGGCCGCCGCATCCTCGTCTTCTCCCAGTTCACCTCCATGCTCGCCCTCATCGAGCAGGTACTCAACGCCCGGAGCATCCCCTACCTCATCCTCACCGGCAATTCCAAGGACCGTGGCAAGCTCGTCGAAACATTCCAGACCGGCACCATCCCCCTCTTCCTCATCTCCCTCAAAGCCGGCGGCACCGGCCTCAACCTCACCGCCGCGGACACCGTCATCCATTACGATCCCTGGTGGAACCCCGCCTCCGAAGCGCAGGCCACCGATCGCGCCTACCGCATCGGCCAGAAGAACCCCGTCTTCGTCCACAAACTCATCTGCTCCGGCACTGTCGAGGAACGCATTCAGGCCCTCCAGGCCAGCAAGACCCTACTCGCCGAGTCCCTTCTCGCCAACACCAACCAGGTCACCGCCCCAGATGCGGAAACCCTCAAGCAACTCCTCGCCCCCCTCGCTTGAGCTCCTCGCTCAACGACCCGCAGGACGCGCATAGAGCGCGGTCTTCTCCAGATTCACCTGATAGTTCTTCATGGGATCGTAGTGGAAGAGGGAGACCAACTCGGCACCTTTGGCCTTGAGCCCGGCACTCGGCTCGAAGGGCGGGGCATCCGGGGTGGCGGGGGCCGACTCATCAGCGATCACTCCCGGCTCGGTACCCTCCACGGCGGGTGCCGCAGGCTCCGTCCCGGCGGCGGCGGCAGCCTCCTTGGCCTCCGTCACGGTCTGGATCAGGTAGTCATCCCGCATCTTCTGGAACTTCTCATAGCCCTCGGCGTCCTTGAACTCATGCACCACTTCCGTCTTCGGCTTGCCATCCGCCTCCTCGGTCACGGCGAGCAAGGTCGCGGCATGCGGCACGAGACGGTAATTGAGCTGCAGCGAATAACTGTAGGCCTGGGCCATGAATCGCAGGTTTTGCTCCAGGGTCTTGCGGATTTTCAGGATTTCCGCAGCCACCAATTCACGCTGTGAAAAGGCGTCGGCGGGCAAGCGGTCAAACTGCTGGGTGAGCGCCAACAAGCGCTGCCGCTGCGCACCCACCACCTGCAGATTCTGCGTCAGCTTGCGGTTCGCATCCGCGCCTTCGATGACCGCCACCAACTGGTAGTTTCCGGCAGGATCCTCCAATGTGGCGGGCACATTCTTTGCCGCCGCCATTTGTTCGGGGGTCATTCCCTTGTCTTGCGGTGCGGCCGGGGCCGGGGCCTGTTGGGCCGAGGCCGTGCCAATGTTCAGCGTCGCTGCGACGCCCATCACCAATGTCGTTGCCAATAGTTTCGAGTTCATTCCTTGGGGTTGTTTCAAATTTATGCGGTGCCTCTCCCTCATTGGGTGCCTTGTCTGGCGTAAAGCGCTGTCTTCTCCAAATTGATCTGGTAGGTCTTCGCCGAATCGTAATTGTAAAGGGTCTTCAGGTCGCCGGCCATCGCCTTCAGCTCCGCACTCGGCTCAAAGGCCGGGGCCGCAGAGCCATCATCAGCCACCGACCTGTCGGCAATGGTCCCTGGCTCCCCACCTTCCACCGCCGGCCCCTCGGATCCTCCTCCCGCATGCTGCTTGGCTTCCGCCACGGACTGGATCAAAAATTCCTCCCGCAGGGCCTGAAAGTTTTCGTAGCTCTTGGAGTCCTTGAACTCATGGGCCACTGTCGTTGAGGCTGTCCCGTCCGCACCATTTTCCACCAAGAGCATCGTCGCGGCATGGGGCACCAAACGGTAGTTCATGCGTAGGGAGTATCCATAGCTCTTCGCCATGAAGGCGAGGTTCTTTTCCAGAGTCTGGCGCAGCCCATTGACCTCCATCCCAAGCAACTCCCGCTGCGCTTCCGCCTCGGCGGGCAATCGCTCATACTGTTGGGCGAGGGCCAACAAGCGCTGCCGCTGTGCTCCGACCACCTGCAGATTCTGGGTCAGCTTGCGATTCTGCTCCCCGCCTTCCACCACCGCCACCAGCTGATAATCGCCGGTCGGATCCTCCAGGATCTCCGGCACATTCTTCGCCTTGGCCACGTCCGCCGGGCTCAGCCCGCCGGCCTGGGCCCCAGCCGACGCACCGGCCCCCGAGCCCCCGGGAGCTTCCGGATCGGGGCCGCCACCCTCTCGTCCAATGTAGATTCCCACTCCAAGAGCCACCACGATGCCTAGGACGACGCCCACCACCAGGACCGGCATGATCGGTCCCTTCTTCGACTCTGCTCTTCGCTTCTGATTCATGTCTCTCAAATCCCGTTCGTGGTTTTCCATTCCCCGATCAACAGTCTGCCCGGGGGTAGCCCCCCCGGGCAGAGCGCCTCGTAGCGAGGCCATTGATTGTTTACCAGAGCAATTCGCTTCTTAGAAGCCGGTGGTCACCCGGAGGTCCAGACCGTTGAACATGTCCGAATCGCTGCGGACTTCCCCACGGTAGCTCAGGCCGATCCGGTAGCGTTCACCAAGGTCGTAGATGGCTCCCAGTCCGAAGGTGAAGGCGTCCTCACCCAGACCCGGCGCTTCCACCGAGAAGGGAATCCCTCCGCCGTTGGCCAAGGTGGCCGACACGTCGCGCGATGCATCCGAGAAGTCGTGCTGCCAGCCGATCTCGCCGTGGAAGGCGTAGGGCTGACCGACCTCTTGGTAGTAGAGACGCAGGGCGAGGTCGAGGAGGAGTTGGTCCTCATCCAAACCACCCACGTGCAGGGCATCCGCACCACCGCTCTCCGTGAAGCCGTCCGTGCTTGCGGTGATGTAGCGCAGGCCGATTCCCGGAACGACGCGCAGGCCGTTCTGTTCGTAAACCTCGTAGTCCACACCCACTCCGAGCTGGAAGGCGTCGGCGTCGAAGGCGGGGACCGAGAGGCGGTTGATGAGACCGCGGCGGTGACCGTCGAACTCGTAGGAACCGTAGGCCAGGTTGCCCCAGACATTCCAGGGACCCTCTTCGCCCTGCGGGGTCCACTCGACGAAGCCGCCGAGGATGAAGCCATCCGCATCCAGGTCGAGACGACCGCTATCGATCGAGCCGTTGTCCGCGGCAATGAAGCCACCGAAGACCAGGTCCGGGTGGCAATTCACCCGCAGTCCGAGGTAGCCGCCGTTGCTGTTCAGGTCGTAGTCGTGGCTGTGGTGCGAGGAATCAGCCTGGAGACCGAAGTGACTCCAACCGGCCACCAGCTCCCAATCCCGTCCGGCCATCTGCGGGGTGGCGGCCATCACGTTCTGCGCATAGCTGCGCGTGGCGTGCAGGGCGTAGTCCACCGTGCCGGCATAGCCTTCCGGCGAGAGGGCGTCGAGCGCGCCAAGGAGGGAATCCTTGTCGCCGGGGCTGCCCGCCGTGTAGATCGCGTCAAGCACCGTGCCCGCTCCGCCGTCCTGGCTGTTGTAGTTGCCAATCCCGTCGGTCGCGCCGTCAAGCACCGCGCCCAAGATCTCAAGGTGGTGGGAGTCGATGCCGACGTAGTCCGCAATCGTCTCGCCCGCACCCAGGCCAAGGGCCACCACATCACCGCTGCCGCGGTCAAAGAGGACCTGAGAGCTGAAGGTGACCCCGTTCGGGCCGGCGTTGTCGACATCCGTGATTTCGTTCCAACCGGTGCGGTCAAAGTTCCCGTTGTAGTCGGCGATCACCCCGTAGGAGTCGATGATGTTCCAACGCTCGCCACAGAGGACGTTGCCGGAGTCGAGCCCGTTGATGGCGGTGAGGCGAAGGACACTGTTGTTGTCGAGGGCCGCGTATCCATAAACACGGATCGTGTCGCTGCTGGGCGATGGGGCAAGTTCGGCATGGTAGGTGCCGTCCTCCTCGTAGTCGCCGTTGATGGTCAGCGTCCCGATGCTGTAGCCCGGGCTGATGTTCCAATCGTTGCGGAAGGTGCCGTAGTTCGGAGCGCCACTGCCCGGCGTGATCGTTCCGGTGCCGCGAACGGTGTCATAGGCGTAAGATCCGTTGACGTTCCAGGTCGCACCACCATCGACGGTGATCACCGCGTTCGGGTTGACGTTGCCCACGGAGCCGTTGGTGACGAGGTTGCCGCTGTTGATGTCAATCGTGTCAACATTCAGGTTGCCGTTCAGGGTCACCGTTCCTCCATTGCTGTTGAAGTTCCCGGTGTTGCCGATATTGGCACCGAAATCGGAGGAAGCTCCCAAGCTGAGGTTGTAGGTGGTCGCGGTCAGCAGGCCCGATCCGTCGAGGTGGCCGCCGGTCGAATTGTAGGTCAACACCGTCTCGGTGCCGTTCAGGTTGACTTCCCCGTTGTTGTTCAGGGTCGAACCGTCATGAATGCGCTCCGCGCTTCCCAGGGTCAGGGTCGCCAACGGATCGACGTTCACCGTGCTTGCCACGAGGATCTGGCCGTTGAGGTTCAGCGTGCCGGAATCGACGTTCACCACCGAGGTGTTGGCGTTGCCGTTCAGGACCACCCAACCGCTCGAGCTCAGCGTGCCGGTGTCGAGGTTCGCGCCAACCGCGGTGACCGCACCGTCGGTGAGGTTGTATTGGTTGAACGCGGAGTTCAGGAGGCCGCCTCCGTTGAGCAAGCCACCCGAGTTGAAGACGCCGATGGTCTCGTTGCCGCCCAGCGTCCAGGTGCCGCCGGTCTCGATGTTCACCATGGACGAATCACCGTTCACCCGGTTGGCACTGCCGCTGACCAGCCTCGCACCGTTGCGGATGTCGATGATCACGTCGTCGTTGATGAACAGGCCGTTGAGGGTCATCACGCCGCTCTGGATGTCCGCCGTGTCGACGTTCATGGTCGAGTTGTTGCCCATCGTCACGTCGTTGGCCGTTCCGTTGATGAGAACCGCGCCATTGCTGGTCAGGTCGCCGAGGCCAAGGTGCGCTCCGATGTTGTTCACCGCACCATCCATGAGATTGTAGGTGTTGCCGGAGGCGGTCAGGATGCCCGCGCCATTGAGGAGGCCGGTCGAGTTGTAGGTGGCGATCTCTTCGTTGCCACCGAGGGTCAGCGTGCCGTCGTTGTTGATGATGGCCGTGTTGTTGATCCGCTCATTACCCACCAGGACGAGGGTCGCTTCCGCCACGTCGGTCGGGTCGGCGATGTTGATCACCACACCAGCCTTCGTGAACATTCCGGTCAGGGTCGTCTGCGTCGCGTTGACGTTGACGATGTCCGCATCGGAGTTGCCACCGATCAGGTTGACCCCGTCGAGGTTCAGGGTGCCCATCCCCATGTTCGCACCGGCAAGGGTGGTCGCATTGGTCAGGTTGTAGGTGTCCGCGATCAAGGTTCCCGCACCGCCCAGAATCCCGTTCGGGTTGGGGCCGTTCAGGTTGAAGGTCGAAACGGTCTCCACTCCATTCAGGTTGAGGTTGCCGTTGACGGTCAGCACGGCGGCGTCGTTGATCCGCTCGCTGCCGCCCAGGTTCATCGTCGCTCCGACAGAAACGTCCACGGTGAGGGCGTCGGTCAGTTCACCGTTCAGGTTGAGGATGCCGCTGAGAACGTTGACGTCCTCGGCAGCCGCATCACCGTTGAGGGTCACCGTGCCGGGCCCGGTGTTGAGGACTCCGGCACCGAGATTCGCGCCGACCTGGGTGGTGGCGTTGTTCATCAGGTTGTAGGTCTCGGCCACCAGCGTGCCCGTGCCGTTCAGGATGGCACCCGGAAGGAGGTTCTGACCATCCATGTTGAGGGTGGTCACCGTTTCCGTGCCATTGAGGGTCAGGGTGCCATTGAGGTTGAACACGGCGTTGTTGCCGATGCGCTCGTCAAAGCCGAGGACCATGGTCGCGAAGGGATCGACATTGACGGTCAGGCCAAGCGGGTTGGTGATCGAGCCGTTCACCGTCATCGTGCCGGTCTGCACCGTCACGGTGTTCGCGCCGGAGTTGCCACCGAGCAGGGTGGTGCCGTTGCTGGTGAGGATGCCGTCGCCCATGTCCGCGCCGGCTTCCGTGACGGCACCATTGGTGAGGTCGTAGGTTGCGGCGTTGATCCGGCCAAGTCCGCGGAGGAGACCGCCGAGGTTGAAGTCGGCGATCGTCTCGATGCCGTTGAGGTTCACCGTGCCGCCGGTCTCGACGTTCATGATGGCCGCATCGTTGATCCGCTCACCGGCCAGGAGGTTCAGGGTGGCGGTGTTGTCCACATCGACCACGTCGGTGTTCACCAGGGTGCCGGAGAGCTCCAGGATACCGGCCTCGAGATGGGTCGTGCCGCTGTAGGTATTTGCTCCGCTGAGGATGAGGGTGCCGCCGGTGACCTTGTTGAGGTCACCGTGGGCGTTCTGGATGGTTCCGCTGAAGTCGCCGTTGGAAACGGTGAGGCCGAAGGTGGCGAGATCAACGACGCCGCTGCCGTTCAGGGTCAGGATCGTTTCGTTGCCACCGAGGTTGACCGTGCCATTGGCGAGGAGAACGGCCAGGTCGTTGAGCTGCTCGTGGCCACCCGTGTTGAGGGTGGCGCCGTTGTCGACGTTGAGGCTCAGGGAATTGGTCAATCCGCCACTCGCTCCGAGGGTCAGCACCCCTTCCATGACGTTGGTCGCGCCGGAGTAGCTGACCGGGTTGTTGAGGACCAGGGTGCCGTTGCTTGTCTTGTTCAGGCTGCCCGCGCCGGTGATGTTGCCCGAGTAGGTGCCGTCATCCACGGTGAGGTCGTTGCCGTTGTTGTTGACAACGCCGGTAGCGGCTCCGTCGAGGGTGCCGATCGTCTCCTCGCCGCCCAGGTTGACGGTGCCACCCACGGTCAGGTTGACGTCATCGGCGAGGCGTTCGTCGCTACCCGTGTTCAGCGTGCCACCGAAGGCCACGGTGACATCGTCTGCCGCGATGGTGCCGTTCGCATTGAGCGTCGCGGTGTTGTTCACGGTCACGTCGCCGGTGTTCTTGGTGAGGTTGCCGTTCAAGGTCAGTGTGCCGCCGGTCACCGTGGTGGTGTCCATGTTGCCGTTACCATTGATGGTGGTGGTCCCCGTGCTGGTCAGCGCACCCATGCCGAGGTCCGCATCGATCTGCGCTCCATTGGTGAGGGTGTAGTTGGCCGCGCTCAGTTCGCCGTTGCCGTTCACCACACCCGAAACCGTCACGAGGGTGACCGTTTCGTTCCCGTTCATGTTCAGAATCCCGTTCACGTTGACCGTGGCGGTGTCGATGATGCGGTGTGAGGAGCCAAGCTTCAGCTCGGCACCCGGGGAGATGGTCACCACGCTGGAATCAATCGTTCCGTTGAGGGTGGTCACTCCGGTCGAGATGAGGGTCGTGCCGGTGAAGGTGTTGTTGCCGCCGAGGGTGAGATCACCGCCCTGGACGTCGATGCCGCCCGTGCCCGTGATGACCCCGCCGAAGTCAACACCGCCGAGGGTCAGGGTGTTTGCTCCGAGGTTCACCTGGCCGGTCGCCCCGCCGAAGAGGTTGGCGATGGTGGTGTTGTTTCCGACATTCAGGATGCCGTCCACCGTCACGTCGGCGCTGGTGAGGAGGCTGCCGTTGACGATGTCCAGCGTCCCGAGAGGGGCAACCGTCACTTCGTTGGAGGCGATTGAACCAGTGGTCAGATCAAGCGTGCCGTTGAGGACCTGGGTCGGACCGGTGTAGGTGTTCGCTCCGTTCAGGGTCAGTGTGCCGACGCCGCTCTTGTCGAGGCCGCCTGCGCCGCTAATCACGCCGCCGAAGGCGCCGTCATTCACGGTGAAGAGGTGGCCATTGTTGTTCACCGTGCCAGCACCGTCGAGGGTCCCGATGGTCTCCGCGCCACCGAGGTTGACCGCGCCGTTGGCGGTGAGGGTGGTGTCGTTGGCAAGGCGCTCGGCACTGCCCGTGTTGAGCGTGCCGCCCGCGTCAACGGTGATATCGTCCGCCGTGATCGTGCCGTTCGCATTGAGCGTCGCGGTGTTGTTCACGGTCACGTCGCCGGTCGCGTTGGTCAGGTCGCCGTTCAGGGTCAGGGTGCCGCCGGTCACCGTGGCGGTGTCGGCGTTGGCATCACCGTTGAGGATCGAGGCCCCGGTGCTGGTCAAGGCACCCGTGCCGAGATTCGCATTCACGGTGGTGTTGTTGAGGGCGTAGGTGGTGGCGGTCAAAGTCCCGCCGCCGTTCACAAAGCCGCCTCCGTTCACGTCGGTGAGTGAGCCGACCGTTTCCGCGCCGGCCACGTTGAAGATGGCATTGCCCGCCGCATTGAAGTTGAGGTTAACATTCGCCGCATCGCTGACCTGGTGGCTGCCGGCGAGGTTCACGGTCGCTCCGCTGTTGATATCGATGTCGGAAGTCGCGGTGAGGCTGCCGGTGGCACTCAGGGTGAGCACGCCGCCCTCCACGTGGGTTTCTCCGAGGTAGGTGTTGGCACCGCCGAGGATCAGGGTTCCCGGACCAACCTTGTTGAGGTCGCCGTGGGCGTTGATGATCGCTCCATTGAAGGTGCCGTTCGAGACGGTCAGGCCGAAGGTGGCGAGGTCAACCACGCCGTTACCGTTCAGGGTCTGAATGGTTTCGTTGCCGCCGAGGTTCAAGCTGCCGTTGGCAACGACGGTCGCCAGATCGGAGAGTTGCTCGTTGCCGCCGGTGCCGAGGATCGCTCCGGCGCTGATGTTGATGGTGGTCGAACCCAGACCGCCGGTTGCACCGAGGGCGAGAGTGCCTGCCTGGACGTTGGTCGGGCCGGTAAAGGTTTGGACGCCGTCCAGGGTGAGGGTGCCGAAGCCGCTCTTGTCGAGCCCGCCCGCGCCGCTGATCACGCCGCCGAAGGTGCCGCCGCTCACGGTGAAGAGGTTTCCGTTGTTGTTCACCGTGCCAGCCCCGCCGAGGGTGCCGACTGTCTCCGCACCACCAAGGTTGACCGCCCCGTTCGCGGTGAGGGCGGTGTCGTTGGCGAGGCGCTGGGCGCTGCCGGTGTTCAAGGTGCCGCCCGCGTCAACCGTGACGGAATCGCCGGCGATGGTGCCGTTCGCGTCCAGAGTGCCTCCGCTGTTCACGGCCACGTCGCCGGTCACATTGGTCAGGTTTCCGTTCAGCGTCGTCGTGCCGCCGGTCACCGTGGTTGTGTTGGCGTTTGAATTGCCGTTGAGGGTCGTGGACCCGGCGGTGCTCAGGGCACCCGTGCCAAGATTGGCATCAACCGTGGCCCCATCCAGGGCGTAGGTCCCGGCGGTCAGGACACCCGCACCACCGATCGTGCCGGTGGCGGTGACAGTGGCCACCGTCTCGTTGCCTCCGAGGTTCAGGGTGCCGTTGATGGTGAGGGCCGAGGTGTCGATGATCCGCTGATTGCCGACCAGGTCCAGGGTGGCAAGGGCGTCGATCTCGACAAAGGAGGAGGCGAGGGTGCCGCTCAATTCTAGGGTGCCCATCTGGACGTGGGTGCCGCCGACGTAGCCGTTGGCACCACCGAGGAAGAGGGTGCCCGCGCCGACCTTGTTGAGGTCACCATGGGCGTTGTTGATGGAACCGTTGAAGACACCGTCCGAAACCGTGAGCGCGAAGGTGTTGATGTCGATGGTGCCGTTTCCGTTGAGGGTCCGGATCGTTTCATTGCCACTGAGGCTCACCGTGCCGTTGGCGAGGAGAACGGCCAGGTCGTTGAGCTGATCCGCGCCGCCGGTGTTGAAGAAGGCACCGTTGCTGACGTTGATTTCGGTCGTGGCGAGACCTCCGAGGCCTCCCAGGTTCAGGGTGCCGTCCTGGACGTTCACCGCGCCCAGCAGGCCGACCGGGTTGTTCAGGGTGAGAATACCGTTGGTGGTCTTGTTGAGGTCGCCGAGGCCGATGATGTCGCCGTCGAAGGAGCCCTCCTTGATGCCGAGGTTGTAGATGTTGGTGTCGATGAGGCCCATGCCGCTGATCGAGCGGATCTCCTCGTTGCCACCGAGGCTGGCCTGGCCGTTCACCGTCAGCTGCGCCGCATCATTGAGCACGTTGCTCTGGGTCGTTCCAAGAAGTCCAGCGGCATCCACCGTGATTTGAGTGGAGGACAACGAGTTGCCAACCAGCAGGATGCCACCGCCGTTGACCACGGTCTCTCCGCTGTAGGTGTTTTCGCCGTTGAGAACGAGAATGTCGTTGGCAACGGTGACTCCGCCGAAGCCGGAGATATCACCGTTGATTTCGAAGAGCCCCACGGTTGTCAGGATGCTTCCTCCGTTCACTGTGAAGTTGTTGGCGAGCTGCGTGCCCGCCGCGCTCAGAGTGACCGGACCGCCGACCGTGACGAGACCGGTGCTGAAGGCGCCGTTGTTGGTGGCAACGACCGTGCCGCCGAGGATGGTGGTGTTCCCACCGAAGCTGTTGGCTGCGGCAAGGATCACTGCACCGGTGCTGGCGGTCTCCCCGATGATGACATCCTGGATGGACGAGCCGATCGGGCCGGCCACCACGAGGATCCCATTCTCACCAGCCTCGGTGTTGAGGCCGACACTCATGTCCCCGGGAGTGTTGTGGTCCTCAATGCCGCCAAGCAGGTTCAGCTGGCCATCGACCACCCCGATATGGGCGGTCGTCCCTGGCAAGCCGAGGTTCAGGATATCGTGCTCAACCAGAAGCTGGGCGGTCAGGGTATTGTTGCCGGTGTTGTTGATCAACCGGGCTGCGTTGAAGAGGGTGATGCCCTCGTTGAGGTCGGTCCCGCCAAGGTCGTTGAGAGCGAGGGTGCTGCCGGACTCCACATAAGTGCCGGTGTTGTCGTAGTCGAGGGCCGCGCCGAGCGCGCCCGCGTTGCTGAGGGTCAGGGTGGCCCCGTTATAGACCACGGTCTGGCCGGTGAAGCCGGGGTTGGCGGAGGTCAGCGAACCGATCAAGCTCGTCCTGGTCGGCAAACGGACCTGGCACAACAACATGCTCGACGCAGCCATCGCACGGCACAATCTACAACAACACGTCATTGAAACGGGATATCTGCACCAGGAGGAACTCAATCAGCTCTATGCGGGTGCGCTGATGTGCTCCTTCGCCAGCCTGTGGGAAGGCTTTGGCATGCCGGTCCTCGAAGCCATGGCCAGCGGAACCCCCCTGATTTCCTCCAATCTGTCGTCCATCCCGGAGGTGGCCGGTGGAGCGGCGCTGCTGGTCGATCCCTACCAGGTGGAGGAAATCGCCGGAGCGATGAAAACACTCCACGCCGACGCGGATCTGCGCAAGAAAATGCGGTTGGACGGAATCGCCCGGGCCGGCCGGTTCACCTGGCAGAAGGCGGCTCAGGAAACGCTGGCAGCCTATCGGGAAATTCAGTGAGCAGGAAGCCCATGAGCAACGAGGAGACCAACAGAAAGCCGATCCGTGTGACGCACCTCCTGCACACCATCGCCTACGGTGGCATCGAGACGGTGATCATCAACTGGATTCGATACAGCCGTCCGGAGGACCTCGACATCCAGCTTGTGGTCTTCGCGAATCCCGGCGGATCCGAACTAGCGTTCATCGAAGAGGCCCGTAAACATGATCTGCAGGTGGAATGCATCCCCTGGTCACGCCGCAAGCCGGTCCTCAAGGCAGCCCGCGCTCTCCGCGCTCTCATGGCCAGCCACCACACCGAGGTGCTGCACACCCACAACGCCTATGCGGAGCTGGTCGGCCTGGTGACGCGACGCCTCCACCCTGTCAAAATCCTGACCACCGTTTACGTCTGGGCCGGGCGGGACTTCGGATTCAAACGATTCGTGCTGCAAAAAATGAGCGCATGGTTGATCCAGCGTTTCGACCTCCTGACGGTACAGTGCGAGAAGGCCCAGGCGGAGAGCAAGGCCTGGGGATTTCGCGAGGAGGAGGTCCGGGTGCTTCCTTCAGGTTACGAGATCCAGGCCTCCACCGAGCTAAGCACGGAAAAGCGGGAGGCGGCGCGCCTCGAGCGGGGCGCAAAGCCCGGCGATGTCGTGGTCTGCAACATCGCCCGCCTCTATCCGGAGAAGGGCCAGGTCCGCATGCTCCACATGTGGAAACGCATCGTCGCCACACACCCACGGGCCCGTCTTTGGATCTATGGGGTGGGCCCGCTGGAGGAGGAACTGCTCGCCCTGTGGAGGGAGCTGGAGCTGCAGGACTCCGTCAAGTTCATGGGCTTTGCCTCCGACTTGATGATGGAACTGCAGCTCTGCGAGATGCAGTGGCATCCCTCCTACAATGAGGGCATTCCCATCGCCATTTGTGCCGGAATGGCGGCAGGCCTCCCGATTGTCGCAACAGCGGTCGGCGGGATTCCAGAGGTCATCAAGGACGAACGTTCCGGACTGCTGGTTGACCGCGACGACGAAGCGGCGATCCAGGAAAGTACCGAACGTTTGATCGCCGACGCGGACCTTCGCAAAAAACTCGGCACCGAAGCCCGGCGCTTCGTTGTGGAGGAATACTCGATGGAATTCGCCGTCGGCCTACTCGCCGACACCTATCGCGAACTGGTCGGACAGCGCTGACGGGCCTCATCGCCACGGGCCTCCCCCAGGCGCGGGGAGTGTCGCAACGCGGGGGAACGGTTTCGACTAGGGCCGTGATACATCCAGCAGCGCAAGGATGCCGTCCATCGCGCTGGCGACGAGTTCTTCGGGGCTGCGGGTCGCATCGATGATCTGGAAACGGCCTGGTTCGCTGGCGGCCAGCGCAAGGAAGCAGTCACGCAGGCGCTGATGAAATGCGAGTTCCTCCGCCTCGAAGCGAGTCCAGGATTCTCCCGTCCCCTCCTGCTCGCAGCGGTTCCGGGCCCGCCGAAGTCCGGTTTCCGGGTCCAGGTCGAGCAGGAGCACCCGTTCCGGCTTGAGCCCGGAGGTGGCCAGCTCATTCATGGTTTCCAAAAGGCCGCGGTCCACCCCCCGCCCGCCTCCCTGGTAGGCAAGGGTCGAATCCGTGTAGCGATCACACAAGACCACCTTGCCTGCCGCCAGCGCGGGCCGGATCACTTCCGCCACGTGTTGGGCGCGATCAGCCGCAAAGAGAAACACCTCGGTGAGGGTCCCGGGTGCCGGATCAACCGCTTTGAGAAGGATGGAACGCAAGGCCCTGCCGATCTCGGTCGCTCCCGGCTCCCGCGTGCACACCACCTCGTGCCCCCAGGACTCCAATACGGCGGCAAGTCCCCGGATCAGGGTGGATTTACCGGAGCCTTCGATTCCCTCGATGGTGATGAATGTTCCCATGACTAACTAGGCGGCCCTGTGCCACGGGGCTTGGTATGCCACGCGAACCGGAATATCAATATTTACGTAGTGCGGCCCTGCCGATTGACTCACGGCGCGAGCGAAACATGGAGCCTGATGAACTGTTGGTCACCCATGGGGAGGGCTGCAAGGGGAATGCGGATCCGCACCGTGACCGTGCCGTCGCCATTCGATTGAGGCACGCCCTGCGCTGTGGCGACCCCCGCAGCGGGACTCCAGACCGCCAGATCGCCGGAGACCTCCACGCGATAGAACAGCCCCCCGAGAGTGAATTCCACTCCCGGGATTCCAATCGCTTCGGCGTAGGGGTCGGCCCGATGCCGGAAACTATACTCCAAGTAATCCGTGCCGCCGTCCTTCACCACTGTGGCGGTCGGGAGCAATCCCTGATCCGCGACGAGCGGATTTCCGCCTAGGGCCATCTCCAGAATATTGACCAATCCGTCGTCATCCGGGTCGAGAAGGGAATCCCGGAGGGCGGGATCGTCCGGCATGGTGGCCAAGGCCCAGGTCGGGTAGTCCAGCGCGGCGGCGGGGAGGAATCGCGCCACGTATCCCCCACCGGGAAGAAGATCAAAGCCAATCGTGCTGCCTCCGAACACCACCAATTCATCGTCCCGGTCAAAAGTAACCGCCGTGTCGTCGGCAACCCGGGAAACCTGGAAAAATCCGTCCCCCAGGAAGGGCAGGTCGAGATCCGTGATGCTCTTCGGATTTTCGGAGTCACCGTTGATCCCGAACAACCACCACTCCTGCCCGTGGCGCCGCGCCAGCATCGCGAAGTCGCCGATCTTGTTGGGCCCAACCGCGATCGTTTCGTCCCACACCGTCGGAATCGCGGTGAGCAGATCGAGCACATCCGTTTCGCCCTGCAGAATTTCCGGGGAATCCGCAAAGTGGACCAGCGGGGAGGTCATCAAGCCCGCGAGGGACAACTGGTGGGTGAAGGTGGTCTTGCCGATCTTGAGGGGATCGAAGGTCACCGGGGTGTAATCCCCGGGACCGGCCAGGAATCGGGTGAAAACGAGCGTCGCATTGTGCTCGGGAGGGACAAGGCCTTCCGGATTGGTCTGGTAGATCAGGGTGGTGTCCTCCAGGCCCCGGAAACCCTCATGGGTGATCGCATTCGGATAGGTGCGGAAAAGTCCGTGGGCCTTGTGGGTGCCATGGAAGTTCACCATGAGCTCCTGGGCGGCGGCCTCCCGGAGGATCGCCTCGTGCAGCCCCACACTCAATTGGGATTCACTGGCCTCGCCATAGACCGGGTCAACCTTCACTCCGACCACGCCCGCGGCCTTGACCTTCTGCAGGAACTCCTGGCGTGCGAAGGGATCCAGGAGCTCATACCAGTTCTTCCAGACCCACAGCTCGATGTCGCGCCCGTCACTCTTCGCATAGGTGACCAGGTCCGCGAGGCGCTCGAACTGGTCCTTCCCGCCGGACGGGAATCCCAGCTCCCAATAAATGTCGATTGTCACAAACTCGAGCCCCATCGCATCGGCCTCGTCGATGTAGTGCTTCTGCAGTTCGAAATTCGCTCCGGAATTCGAATCGATCCACCAGGACCAGAGGGCGCGTCCGGGTTTGATCCACGGCGCATTGGACCCGTTCGGAAAAAGAACCGGGTCCGGGGCCTCATTGAGATTGGGAACGAGATCGGATGCCACCAGGTCGGCGAGGGTTTCTCCGACCATCGTGAAGCGCCAGGGCGACCACTGACCCGGATCCATTTGCCAGGTGGTGTCATCGAGGAAGGTCGCCTGCAAAAGCCCACTGAGAAACTGGCCGCGAAGGGTCATGCCGCTGTAGTTGCGCATGGCCGCTTCCGAGATGAACAGGTATCCGGCCGGAGGGGATCCGGGGAGCTCCACGGTGAGCTGTCCTCCCACATCGATGTCGAAGTAGCCCACTTCAAGCGAACGAAAATCGGCCTCATAGTTCTCGGTCTGATCCTGATGCCACACGATGCTCCCGTCCGGAACCACCCAGCCACTCGCTTCCCCGCTCAAGGTCCGCGGGGCGAGGGGGTCCCCCAGCCGCGGGGCCGGAATGACGTAGCGGTAGGCGACGCCGTCATCATAGACCCGGACCTGCAATTCAAAGGAGAACTCCAGATCGCCGGTCCGGCGCACCGCCAGGGTCGCTTCCTGGCAGTGGTTGGTGGCAGTAGAACGCGCCGCGAGGAGCGGATAGGTCTCGTTGATCTCCACGAGGCTCTTGAGACTCACGTTGAGCGCACTGCTTCCAAGATCGACGCCATCGACGGTCACCCCCAGTGGCGAGGGCAGGAGAACCTCGCTGCCATTCTGCAGAACCCGGTAAACCAGCCGTCCGGCCGTATTGATGGAGAACTCCGCCTGCAGGGTGCCATCAGGACTTTCCACCCGGACCGGGCTGCCAAGGGAGGGCGAGCCCGCGAAGGGGAGC
Source organism: Verrucomicrobiota bacterium (assembly GCA_027619375.1). GTDB lineage: Bacteria > Verrucomicrobiota > Verrucomicrobiia > Verrucomicrobiales > Akkermansiaceae > JAPKDA01. Next base: position 23,687 of record JAQCFL010000012.1, read on the forward strand.
AAAAATCGGTTGATCCACGTGTCGACGGCCGGGCGAGGTGTCCCGTCGTCGTCGTAGAGACCGGTGAATTCAAAGATCTTGAAGAACTCCACGAGCACCGGACTGATGAACGGAGGATCTTCCTGGGCGCGAAGGCGCATGCGGTCAAGCTGCGGAGTGAGATCCTTGATGGCGTAATTGAGCACAAACTCGAAGTTGCCGTCCCGTTCAACCTCCTCCAACAGCATGCGCATGTAGCGTTCCTGCTTGGTCAGGCTGCCATGGTAGGCCGTTCCGAAAATCGAGAAGGATGCCGCCGGGAAATCGGTCTCGGTGATCGCGAAGGGCTTGGTCGTGAGGGAGCGAAGCTCCGCAAAGAGGCGCGTGTAGGCAGCCACTGGTAGAGACTCGGCCGGAAGGCGCAGTTTGCTGGGATGCAAGGAGAGCCCCAGAACATCCGTGTAGGGAAGCAGCGCCTGCACAAAGTCACGATGTGCTTCGAAGAGAATGGGGTTCTCCTTCACCCGTTGTAAATGGCCGTAGCCCAATTCGTCGAGCATCAGGAACTCACCCGAAATGCTCACCACCAGCTTCGTCCCGGCATAGGCCGGATCCGCCTTGAGCGACTCGTAAACGAATTTCTGGAAGGCGATGTACTTGTTGGCATAGGCCTGACCCTCGTCGAGTGTCTCGTTCGTCTCCAGTCCCACGATCAGGTATTCGGGCCGAAAATAATCGATGGCTCGCTTCGCGTAATTGACGAAGGCCTGACGCAAGGCCGGGGCGTCGAGATCCCGGCTCGCCCACACGCCGGGAGGGAGCCGCCGAAGGTAGTCCTGCATGATGCCGTTCGGGACACGCTCGTTGCTCAAGTCCAGATAGTATCCCTCCCCGAAGCCCCAATATGCCGCAGGCCCCCCTCGGGGAGTGCCGAGAGGTCCGATCGAAACCGCCGTGAACTGCCCTGGATTCGCTCGTCTGCGCAAGCCGTCCCAGGTGGCCTTCACGTTCTCGCTGTAGGGAAGCTCAGGCGAAAGAAAATCGTCGCTTTCAGCTTCAACCCAGGGGACCCCGTTGTCGAAGTTGAACATGACGAGGTCGGCATGGACATCGAGGAGCGCGAACAATTCATCCATCACGGAATCGATAAACGGCTTGGAGGGGTCGAGATTGCCTGGTTCGAGGTCGTAGGGCTCCGCCGAGAGACCGAGCAGAAACGACCGGCTGGCTCGCGGCGCCACCAACCACCAGCCGCGGTCAAAGAGCCCGTTGCGCAGGGTGGAGAAGGCCGGCTTGGGACTGCTGTCCCCCGAAAAGGTACGGAGCCCCTGGCTGGAGAGCAGCACTTCGAGGGCCGCAAGGTCGCCCCCGGTGGCTCCATAACGCGGGAGCAGCGCCTCGGCTTCCGCTGCGGCGGCCGATCGGTCAACGACCGGGGCGAACGAGATGTAGGGCATTTGAAACAGGTGCCGGTCCCAGGCCCGGAGCAGCTCTCCAATGAACTGGACCTGCCGCGTCGGACTACTCCCGATCGCCCGGGAATCCGAGAATGCGATGTCGACGAGGTGAATCGGCTTGCCGGGAAAAGCGGCCGCGAGTCGGTCGAGGAGGCTCCCGATCTCCCACGGAACAGCGGCGAGACCGTTCCCGTCCAGCAGCGGTTGATACGAAACCGCAACCACGTCGACTTCTGCGAGAAGTGATTGCAGGTAGCCACCTGGTTCCGTCGCCCGAATCCCTTCCGCGGTCATTGTCAGGCTGACCTGCAGGCCGGAACCCCACAGGGATTTCGCATGGGCCACCGCTGACTGAAGCCAACTGAGGTAGGCCGCCCGCACCAGTGGATCGGTTTCGGTCGCGAAGTAGAGATCCACATTCTGTCCAAGGCGGAGGTTGTGGAGCGGAATGCCGGGGAGTGAGGCATGCAGGTGATCGAGCAGGGCGTTGAAACGGGCCGGAAGGCTGGCCCCCGTGAGTCCGGAGCCCACCAAATCGGTCGGCAAACTCAAGGAGGTGTCTCCGACCGGTCCCACAGTCAGGTCAAGTTGCCAGTTGCGGCTCGCCAGAAGGGCATTGAGGAGCCCCAGGGTTCCGTTCTGCGGACCGTCGAACACTCCGCCCCCCGTCTCGATTTGAGCCCATTGCAGTTCCACCGCCCCCACTTCGACACCCATGTCGCGCAGGACTTCGGCTTCGAGGGAACCGTTCTGCGGGCTACTCAACAGATCATAGCCGATGAGCCGGGGCCCGCGATCTACGAGCGGTGCCGTCACCGCGGCACTCGAGTCATCGGGGTCGTTGCCCCAGAGGACGAGGCCCGGAATGCGCTCCGCAGAGGGGAGGACGACCGAGTTGTTGGGGTCCCCCTGGAGGTCCCCATCGAGGTCGAAGTAGAAGAGATGCGGGACGCTGCCTTTCGCCGGCGGCTGGTTCAGCACAATGGATACGGTCTGCACCAGTTCTCCGGCCCGCACCGTCAGCCGACCGGTGGCTTCATCAAAATACCAGCCTGCCTCAAGGGAATCGAGGGCGGCAACCGTGCGTTCCCGGGCAAACACCCGTCCGTCGATCACCGCCGCGACCGGGTCCGCCTGAAAGTCGTGAAGCTCCAACCATGTCGAGCGTGGAGCGGGCTGGTAACTCCCTTCCCGGACAAACTGAAAGTCGCGGCGAAAGGAGTTCGCTGTTTCCTGGACGGAGGTCCGCAGAAACCCGCCGCTTTCGTGTTCGTTGGAAATACCGTCGTCCTCGTAGAGCGCGGGACTCTCCAGGCTGCCCGGGTAGAGGTGGAAGGCAATGCGGTCCTCGGCCAACGTTTCATGCACATGCTGGCGCACCGAGGCGAGGGGAAGCATGCTTCCCGCACGGACAAACACCGGAATGTGGTCCAGCGGAGCGGCCACCGTTATCTCCTGCCCGCCGGCGTACTTCTGGTCGGTTCCAAGATCATACCAATCGGTACCGGCCGGCAGATAAAGGGTCCGTTCGGTGGCTCCCGCCGTGAATACCGGAGCGACCAGGAGGGAGGGCCCCAACATGTATTCGGTGTCCTGTTGATAGGTCGCCACGTCTTCGGGGAAGTGAAAGAAGGTGGCCGCGAGCACAGGATCCGCCTCGCGAGCCGCCAACTCGTGCAGACTGTACAAGTATGGCAGGATCCGGTAGCGCTGATTGATGATCTCGCGGGCCATGGTGGTGTACGGCTCCCCGAACGCCCAGGGCTCCTTCGCTGCGGTGGTGTCGAGGGCGTGGTTGCGAAAGAAGGTCGTGTAGCCTCCAAAGGCGAGCCAGCGGAGAAACAGCTCCGGTGAAGGGCTTCCGATGAAGCCCCCGATGTCGTGCCCGAACATGTTGTTCCCGCTCATCCCCATGTGAATGCTGGTCTGCACGCTGACCCGCATGCTGTCGAAGGAACTCAGGGTGTCTCCGCTCCAGTTCGCGGCATAGCGCTGGATGCCCGGGTAACCCGATCGGGAAAGGAGGAACGGCCGCTCGTTGGGCCTCGCTTGAGCCCAAGCCTCCCGCGTTTCGGTCAGCTCCCGCAGGGCAAAGATGTTGCGCGCCTCGATGTCCGGACGGGGGTCCCCTCCGAAGTCATACACTGCGGTGGGCAGGTTGTTGCTGGCAATTTCGTTCAGATCGTTCCAGATCCCGCCGGGGTGATAGGTCGTGAGAAAGGTCGCCAGGTTGGAGATATACCAGCTCGCGGTGGCTGGATTGGTGATATCGAGCCAGAAGATGTCATTGAAGGGCGCGAAAAGGGTCTCCGGCACCGGGTTCCCTGCCGCGTCCTCAAGAAAAAGATCATTTGCCGTGAGAAACGGGGTGAGCGGATCATCGGGTTGCACCGCGAGATCGACGATGTTGACGTAGTGGAAGCCGAGACCCTGCAGATTGTCGCCCATTCCCACCGGATCGGGAAAGCGGACCGGATCCCAGTCGAGAAAGTTGAGGTCGTTCATCCAGTCAAGGTCGAGCCAGAGACCATCCGCCGGTATGTCGAGACTGCGAAAGGTGTTCGCGAGACTGATGATCTCGGCGGAGGACTGATAGCCGTACCTGGATTGCTGATAGCCGAGGGACCAGAGCGGAGGCAGGGGCGAGTATCCGGTGAGGCGCGAAAACTCCCGCACCACATCGCGCGGGGAGGGTCCGGCACAGAGATAATAGTCGAGTTCTCCGCGCTCGGCGCGGTAGGTGATTTCGCCACGGTTCCGACTGTCCATGTCGAAGGAGGCTTCCGCGGCGTTGTCATGGAACACACCGAAGAACCGGCCGTTTCGCTCGCTGTAGTAGAAGGGAACACTGACATAGAGGGGGCCGTCGAATTCCCCATAGCAACATTGATCGGTGTTGCGCATCTTGAAGGTGTCCCCACGTCGATTCAGTGGCCCGCCCCGCAGGCCCAATCCAAAATAGGGCTGCCCGGGTTCTGTCGTCTTTACGTTCGTAATCACCCCTGTCGCCCCATTCCACTCCACCGCAGGCTCCGCGTCCTCCACGATCAAGGTGCCATCGGGACGCTCGGCCCGAACCCCGAAAGGCGTCTTGTTGACGATGAGGCGCAGCGCACTGGTCTCGAGCACCACGTAGGTCGGTGCCTCGGAGATGACCGTGCCCGGCGAGCCAAGGCCGCTCGTGGCAATCGCCCCGGTAAGCCGGCTCGTGAAGACTCCAGTTGGATTCAGCCGGACTCTTGCAATGTTGCTGTCGACGAGGGAAACGCGGGCCACCGCTCCGCCATCCAACGTGAAGTCCACGGTGTCCGCGCCGATCATCGTTGTCACCACGTTGCCAACCGAAACCGTCGCCGGGTCACGAACGAATCGTTGGTGTCCGGCGCTGTAGGCCGCCCCGTCGAACAGGCGGACAATCGCGTCCTCGCCGGCCTGGATCTCCTCGGGCAGGATGAAGGACACGACGGTGGGAGAAACCGAAAAAATCTGCGAGGGAATGCCGTTCACCTCCACGGAAATGTTCTCCAACTCCGTGGGAAACGGGGCGCTGGCAACCGTCGTTCCGCTCACCGAAAGCCCCGACACGAAAACGCTCAGCAGCTCGCCAACGCGGAGATCCGGACTGATGAAGCCCTCAAGGACCGGGCGGGCTGGCGCGGAACCAGCAGTGCTGAGGGACAACACCTCGGAAGGGGTCCCGCGACGGCCCTGATGATCGAGGGCGGTGATCCGGACACGATGCGCGGTCCCGGAAGGAAGCCCCACCAGGGTGGCTCTCGGAACCGGACGGGAGAGCTGGAAGGTCGTGAAGTCACCATTCCCTTCCGCGCTTTCCACGAGGTAGGAGGCGACCGGCCCGGGTGCCGGATCCCAGGTGAGCTCCAACGAGTCGGTCGTGGCCGTCCCCGCAAGTCCGGTGGGCACGCCGGGGAGGCCTGCCGCGACACGCTCGGCGAGAAGAATGATCGCCTCGCCGGCGGGAAGAACGAGCCCCGCCGTGACCGCCGACCCGTCATTCCAGACCGGGTCCTGCGTTCCGAGAATGCGCCGGATGTTGAGACGGTTCAACGGCCCGGCCAGCTCCGGAAGCGTCAGCGAGCAGGTGGAGGGTGTCGGATTGATCAGGACGATGCCGTTTTCAAAGTCCCTTCGCCAAACACCACCGCCGTCGACCACCACCCGGATATTGTCCACTGCCACGCTGGCGCTGTCCCCCAACCAGGCGCTCACCGTCTCCCCCACCGCATCGATCCGGACGCTGGCCCGCAGTTGGCCTTCCCGACCGACATGGGCCTCCGAACCGAAGACCCGGGCATTGGCTCCCATTGAGGTGCCCGCCGGATCAAAGCCCGCTTCCAGCACCGGACCAAAGGTCTCGGGAGCATGACTCAAAACCCGGTAATCGAGAAAAAGTTCGCAGGAAGAATTCGGAGACAACCCAAGCGTGGCCGGCTCGACACTCAGGAAGGGTGCCTGCCCTGCGCCGGAGAGCCGCGTGACCACGAGCGATTGGGTTCCGTCGAGTAGCTCTGCGGGGTCCGAGGTCAGCCTGCCATCCACCGTGACCCCACCCGGGAGCCCTCCCTCAAAGTCGACCTCCAACTGGGTAACTCCACCGGGCCGGGGAATCTCCACCGGATCGGCCAGCGGTTGGCCGAGGTAGTGCCGGCCGAATCGATCTCCCTTCGAGGCCCCAGAGAAGTCCACCGAATATTCATCGAACCAAAGAGGTGCGCTGCTGCGGTCGACCAGGTCGTAGGCGAAGAAGCCATTGCCCAGCAAGGCCGTGGCGAGGCCAAATCGCAGGCGACGAAAATCGCGGGGCTCAAGGCTCCCGACGCGCCCCGCCGATCCCAGGGGTGTCGGACCCGCCGCCGTCCCAAGCCCCGCGCCAGTGAACTGAAGAATCGGACTCTGGAGACCTGAACCCTGACCCTGAAAGGACAAATAGGAATCCAGAAGCCGATACCACTCGCTGGCCTCATCCGTGTTCCAGTCCCCTCCGGGAAGCACCTCGTAGGGCGAGGCACGCCCCAGGCGCCAACCGTTCATGGCACCCTGCTCTCCGGGGGGCAGATCGATTTCGCCGGAGTCGCCCACCATCAGGGCGGCGGCCCCGAGACCATTGCGCATGTCCGCCTGAAATACTTCAAATCCGTCCCGCCACTGGGTCTGAATCTCGCCAAGCGATTCCGCCGTCCCATTCCCGTCGAGATCCAACGGAGGAAGATCCGTCATCTCCCCGCTGAACACGATGCGATCCGCATCAGGCAATGAAGAGAATCGTTCAAGGAACACGCCGTCGAACAGTCCACCGCGGAGGAGCGAGTCACCCACGAATGCTGCAGCCACCTCACCGAAACGCCTCCCCCCGACCAATCCGCCTCCCGCCGTGGGATTCAACAGCCGCGTGCCCGGATCCCCCAACGCGGGAACAGGCGATCCCTCGGGCGCAAGCAACGACCACTGCGCCGGAATGGCCTCGTTGAAGAGCGCTGAAAGATTCGCGCCCCCCCCGGCGAAGAACTCCCCTGCTCTGAGGCGAAGGCATCCCAGGAGGGCGTCAATAAAATGTCCGGACTGAAGTCGCGGATCGAGGAAGCCCATTCATTGCCGATGGTGGGATCCCCCTCGAACCCGGTCACATGGTGGAAGCGGGACAGCAACTCGAGAAAGGGCCCCAGCTTCTGTCCGGCACGATCCGACATCGCCGGGACGCTTTCCCATCCGACCTTCGCCAGCCGCGGATAGCCTGCAGTCACCGGGTGAATGCCCGCCGCACGGGTCGATACGAGCCGCTCCTGCACGATGACCGAGTCGACGACCACCGTCGCCCCCGCAGTGGCCGTGACACGGAAAGTAGGTTGATTGACCGCACCGAAGCGGAAGATCAGGGTCTGGTTGCCCTCGGGACCCGACACAACATCCGTGAGCGCCCCCAGATCGGCGGAGCCCCCATCCCAGACCGCCTCGGCCAAGAGGGAGGAGCCGGTCGGTGCCGCAGTAAAAATCCGGAATTGAAAGATCAGCCGACAGGTCTCAAGGGGGCCTATCGCAAGGGCGGCAGGGTCAAGGGTGAGGCTGCCGCCGGGCGGCAGCTTCACGGAACGCGCCGCCTCAAGCACCTCTCCACCCGTGGTGGTGAGGTGCGCACCCGCGGCCAATTGAGTCGAAAGCGGATCCGTCTCAAAGAAGTCCGCGTAGCGGTATTCGTTCGACGAAAGGTCCGCCCCGTCCACCGGCGGACTAATGCGAGGCAGCACGGTGGTGCTCTGCGCCGCGACGTGTCCGAAGGACAGGAGGAGAGGACAGGCAACGGCGAGAGTACGGGCGAGCGTTCTCGACAACCCGCCCGAAAAGGGAGGACAAATCGTGGGGAGCATTTCAGAAGGGGGGCTTCAACAGCGAATGGCGCAACCCACGACACCAGATCCCCCCTGCTCAAGCAATCTAAATCGGCCCAACCGACCCCCTCAACGGACCGGAGAAATGCAGTGTGTTCGCGTCAGCCCGGCACCAGGCACGAGCGGGAGGATCAGCCGGAGCCGGTTGATGCTCGAGCCTCCCGATCATGCACCTCCGGCGCGAAGATCCCGGCAGATATTGCATCCCTAGCAGCCCTCCACGATACGGCGAGGCAGCCAGGGAGCCATGCCGCAAGTGAACACCCGGCCGCGCAACGATGACGGCCTGCGGGTTCAGGAAACCCAGCCAAAGGAATACACCGTTCCAGTCGCCATCGAGCACGAAGGAAGCACTGTCCACCCCCGAGCTCAGCTTCCCGTCCCCGCCGCCCAGCAGCAGCGGAGGAGCCGTCTTCCCGCCACTCCAGGGCTTCCCGCCCCCCAAAACCCCCATGGCCCCGGCTCCAAACCCCCCTTTGATCGCTCTCATCCTCCCTCTGGAGAGTCGCCCAGCCCTCTGTCGGGGAGAAATCGACCCCTCCGGCCACCCCGTCGGGCTTCTCTGCTTGACCAGCCGCCCCCGACCCCTTATCCACCCCGAAACCACTCACCGTCATGAAGAACCTCAAACGCTCCGAGATCAAAGATAATAAAGTCCGTCCCCGCAAGGCCGCCGGAGCAAAGCGCCGCCGCCAACTCGAGCAGCGCAAGCGCCTCCTCGGACTCGGCATGCCGGAAGAGTCGGTCGCCAAGATGAACACCAAGCAGATCCGCGACCTCCTCAAATACCCCAAGAAGGTCACTCAGTCCCTCGCGGTCGCCAAGTAAGGCTCCCGCCTTCCACCAGTTTTCCAAATCGTCCGCTTCCTCCGGGGTGCGGACGATTTTTTTTTGCAGGTGGCATCACTCCCCATCCTCCACATCCCCCAGCGCAAACTCCCGGTCCGCCACCGCCCCGCCCGTCCGCTCTCGAATTTCCTCCCGCTTCCTCTGGTTCTCCACGGTGACACCCATCAGGTGCACTTCCGCCCGTCAATAGATCCCAAACCTCCTCTCCCATTTCCACCCCCACCCCCACCCCCGCCATCGCCACCAGCAGCCATCCGACAGTCAGACAACTCCACAGCCACAGGAAGCGCCGCAACAGCGAGGCCAGCGCCACCCCCACCACATCT
>JAQCFL010000234.1 GCA_027619375.1 Verrucomicrobiota bacterium
GCTCCCATCCTTGCCACCGCCTCCCCTCCCCGGCTTAATGCGATCCTCAGCATGGCCACAGGACACAAGGAAACCATCAAGCGAGAGGACTCCGCCTCCCACCCCGCTTCCGCCTCACCACGCAAACTCCTCTTCCTCGGCCTCGCCCTCCTCCTCTTCCTTCTCATCTACTTCTTCCTCCCCGTCCAGGACACCGACCCCCAGAACGCGACCCAAATCCGCGGCGGCCTCGCCCTCCTCGCCCTCGCCGCCACCCTCTGGCTCACCGAGGCCCTCCCCCTCGCCGTCACCGCCCTCCTCGTCCCTGTCGCCGCCACCCTCTCCGGCAGCTTTCCCGGCACCGGCAAAACCATCGTCGCCGAAGCCTTCAGCAGCTTCGCCCATCCCCTCATCTTCCTCTTCCTCGGCGGCTTCGCCCTCGCCGCGGCCCTCTCCCGACAGGGCCTCGACCGCTGGATCGCCCACGGCATCCTCTCCCGCACCGGCGGCAGCTTCCTCTGGTCCGGCGTGGCCCTCTTCGGCGTCGCCGCCGGCCTCTCCATGTGGATCTCCAACACCGCCTCCACCGCCCTCCTCCTCCCCGTCGCCCTCGGCATGCTCTCCGACCTTCGCGAAAATTCCGGTCAGGACACCGCCAAACGCGCCGCCCCCTTCCTCCTCCTCGGCCTCGCCTACGCCGCCAGCATCGGCGGCCTCGGCACCATCATCGGCACCGCCCCCAACGCCTTCTCCGCCGCCCTCCTCAACATCGACTTCGTCGGCTGGCTCAAGATCGGCATCCCCTGCGTCCTCATCCTCCTCCCCCTCATGGTCCTCCTCCTCGCCCTCATCACCAAACCCCACACCATCCCCCCCGTCCCCCTCCAGAAACTCGACTTCCACTTCAACCGCGACCGCATCGCCACCCTCGTCGTCTTCCTCCTCGCCGTCACCGCCTGGATCCTCAGCGGCCCCCTCAGCAAGGCCCTCGGCATCACCAGCAACTTTGACAGCATCATTTCCATCGCCGCCCTCGTCCTCCTCTGCGCTCTCCAACTGGTCCGCTGGCGCGACATCGACCGCACCACCGACTGGGGCGTCCTCCTCCTCTTCGGCGGAGGCCTCACCCTCAGCAAGGTCCTCGAATCCACCGGCTCCAGCGCCTACCTCGCCGAACTCCTCCGCGCCTTCACCGAGGGCTGGCCGTTCTTCCTCCTCGTCGGGGCCGTCGTCCTCTTCGTCATCTTCCTCACCGAACTCTCCAGCAACACCGCCACCACCGCCCTCTTCGCCCCCATCTTCCTCCAAGTCGGCCTCTCCCTCGGCGTCGACCCCGTCAAACTCGTCCTCCCCCTCACCCTCGCCGCCTCCTGCGCCTTCATGCTCCCCGTCGCCACCCCCCCCAACGCCATCGTCTTCGGCTCCGGCCTCATCCCCCAAAGATCCATGATGCGCATCGGCATCCGCCTCAACCTCGCCTTCGTCGCCATCCTCACCCTCCTCAGCGCCATCCTCTTCTGACTTCCCCCGAGTTCCATCCTTGCGCCCGTCTCATTCTCCCCTAGCGTGATCCCGCTATGAACATCCGACACCTCACCGCCCTCGCCGCGACCGCCCTCACCTTCCTCTCCCTCGCCCCCCGCGCCGATGCCCACTGCCAGATCCCCTGCGGTATCTACAACGACAACAACGTCCTCGAGTCCATGCAGACCGACTGGCTCACCATCCAAAAGGCCTCCACCCAGATCATCGACCTCTCCAAGGACCCCGCCGCCAACGCCCAGCAACTCACCCGCTGGGTCGTCAACAAGGAAACCCACGCCCAGAACATCCAGCACAAAGTCCTCAACTACTTCCTCGCCCAGCGCCTCAAGACCGACGACCCCGACAAGGACGCCTACCTGAAGAAACTCACCCTCTGCCACAAGATCATTGTCACCGCCATGCAATGCAAACAATCCACCGACGCCGCCAACGTCGAAGCCCTCGAAAAACTCCTCCAGGACTTCACCGCCGCCTTCGGCACCAAGAAATAGCCCCCTCAACACCTCCTCTCATCCCACCGCGGCACGCTCCCCCCGGAGCGTGCCGCTTCTTCTTTCCCCCCTCCCCGGCAACGCCGAAAGGAGCACAGCGCGTCCCGCGTGTGAATCGTTCCCGCCCACCCAACCATCGACTCCCAACCCAACCATCCCTCCTCCTCCCCAATTCCCCGTCTCTCCTCTCCGCTCTGGCCTCTGCGTCCCTGAAGGGGACAGGGCACAAAGCCCATGGTTTCAACCATGGTGATCCCCGCCCGACACGGTCTCCCACCCTGACAGGGTGGCGGCAACCATCGCCCATCCCCTCCGTCCCTCTCCCCACCCAACCGCGATCCTCCCTCCACTCTTCCCATTCCCCGTTCCCGCTCCCCGCTCCCCGCGTGTGGTCTCTGCTCTCTGCTCTCCGGCTTCTGACGTCTGACTTCTGAATACTGACTACTGAATACTGAATACCGGTCTCCGGTCTCTACACCAACCTCTCCAAAAACGCGCTCGCCAGACTCAACACCAAAAAGAACCCGCACATGTCCGTGCACGTCGTCAAGATCGGCCCCGAGGCCAGCGCCGGATCCACCCCGAACCGCTTCAACCCCAGCGGCACCAACCCGCCCAACAACACCGAGAACACCGTATTGAACGCCAAGGCCCCCGCCACCACTCCGCCCAGATAGACGTTCCCCTTCCACAAATACGCCGCCAACCCCAACAGGATCCCCAGCACCACTCCGTTCACAATCCCCACCGACCCCTCCTTGAACGCCACCCGCAGAAAGTCCAGCGGCCGGATCACCCCCAGCGTCAGCTCCCGGATGCTCACCGCCACCGCCTGATTCCCCGAGCACCCGCTCATGTCCGAAACGATCGGCAAAAACACCGCCAGTGCGATCACCGCCTGCAAGGTCCCCTCAAAGGTCGCGATCACACTCGCCGCCAACAGGTTCAACAGAATATTCGGTGCCAACCACGTCAGCCGCCGGAAACACCGGCTCCAAAACGGCATGCTCCGCAACTCCTCACCACCGATGATCCCGCACAACTTCAGAAAGGCATCCGTCTGCTCCGTGCTCGCCGCCCTCCGCACCGCCCCCGCGACAACACCCCGCACATGCGCCCCGCCTCGTCCACCACCGGCAAACCAAGGAAGGCCTTCTCGTCGAAAATTCGCCGCAAGTCCTGCAACGGCGTGTCCACCCTCACCGATAGCGGCTTCGAAATCATCACCTCCCGCACCTTTCGTTTCCACGAGGTCCGCACCAGATCCAACACCGGCAACACCCCTGTCAACACGCCCTCCCGGTCGATCGCATACGCATACTGCACCTCCAGATCGGAATCCTCATCCGCCTCCGCCCCGATCCCCCGCAGCACCTCCTCGATCGTCGCCTCCTCCCCGAAGGCAAGAAAATGCTGCACCATCAAGCCCCCCCGCGCTCTTCGGATCAAACTCCAGCCGCTTCCGCAGGGCATCCGAATCCTCCACATCCTCGAATTCCTTCAGAATCGCCTCCGATTCCTCCTCGTCCATTTCCCGCAAGAGCTCACCCCCCAACTCCTCCGAAAGCTCCTCCATCACGTCCGCCGCGTACTCCGGGGACAACTCCTCCAATATCTCGATCGCCTGCGCCGGCACCAGATGCTCCAACAATCCTGCCGCCTCATCCGCCCCCATCAACTCCAGCAGGCGCTGCCGCTGCGCCATATCCAGGCGCGAAAACATCCGCCGTTGCTCGTCCGCCCCCAGCGGATCAATCACCTCCATGATCCCGTCCACATCACCCTCCTCCAGCAGCTCCACCACCACCTCCCAGGGCTCTTCACTCTTCACGTTCTCCTCCGACAGCGTCTCGTTCATGGGGATTTCTAGGGCTTGATTCAGACCAAACACGTCGGCCCTCCCCATAGGTAACACCCCCCACCCAACCCCAAAGCCCAAACTCCCATCCCCCCATCCCGTTTCTCCTTTGAGACTTCCCGCCTCTCCTCTCCCGACCTCCGACCTCTTGTCTCCGGGCTCCTCAATAACCAATAACCAGTAACGATTAACCAAAAACCCCATCCTTGCCTCCGACCACGCGGTCGGTAAGACTCCCGCCATGTCCACCCGCGTCCGCGATCCGAAACGCACCCGCCGCAAGGTCCTCGAAGCTGCCTACCGCGAATTCTACCACCACGGCTTTCAAGGCGGCAGCCTCAACAACATTGTCAAGGAGGCCGGCATCACCAAAGGCGCCCTCTTCCACCACTTCCCCGGCAAGAACGCCGTCGCCTACGCCATCATCGACGAGTTCCTCCTCCCTGCCGTCCAAAAATGGTGGGTCGAACCGCTCGCCGATACCGAAGATCCCATCCCCGCCATCAAGGAGGTCTTCCGCCGCTTCCGCCAACGCGTCGAAAAGGAGGAACCCTCCATCGGCTTCGTCACCAACGGCTGCCCCATCTGCAACCTCGCCGCGGAAATGTCCCCCCTCGACGAAGGCTTCCGCACCCGCCTCGATCACCTCTACTCCCTCTGGCGCGGCGCCATCGCCGACGCCTTGAAACGCGGCCAGGCCAACGGCAAGGTCCGCCCCGAAGTCCGCCCCCCCGAAGAAGCCGCCTTCCTCGTCTCCGCCATCGCCGGTACCGCCGCCACCGCCAAAACCGCCCAACAACTCTCCCACTACCAAGCCTCCTTCCGCGCCACCAACCGCTACCTCGAAGCGATGCGCGCCTGACCACAATTGCCGCTCCCCAATGGTAGGGGACGGTCGCTCCGCGCCGTCCGGCTGTTTCGCCTCCGCAAGTGGCATCTTCCCTCGATCAATCCTCTCCCCGACCTCATCGGCTTCAGATTTTCACAGAGCTCCACTCCACCGGACGACGCGGAGCGACCGTCCCCCGTTAATTTTTACTCAATGACCAACATAATTCAACAACCCTGATTTCTCACTTGTTCCAAGGGCTTTCGTGCCTAGAATGGCCGTTCGTTCGAATTGATCAGCCCCCGGCTGGTCGAGCCAACTCCCCCCCAAACGAGCCCTGCCCCCCCTGCTGAACTCTCCCCGCAAGCCGTTTGGCATGGCGGGGGGATGGGGCTCGTCCCCCCAGCAATGAATACCTCCCTACCGCTCCCCGTCCGGGAGCAACCCGTCCTGCAAGCCCCAGGTGCCGGCCTCCCGCCGTTCGAATCCTGGATTCTTACCAAAGCGGCCGCCCCATTGGTCTCCCGCTATTTGGCCCGCCCCCAAGCCCGCCGCCTCTTCCTCCGCGAAGGCGAACGCATCATCTACCTCCTCGAGGATGCCAACGAATACCGCCTCAACGAATCCGTCCTCATCAAGCGCCCCATCGGCATCGAGGACAGCAGCCGCGCCTGGTCCCTCAGCGAAACCGCCGAGCACGTCATGATCGTCGGCAACGGCATCCGCAACCTCATCATCCAACTCTGCAGCGGCCACCGCCCCGGCGGCAAATTCAACGTCGCCAAAGTCAAACCCCGGGGCGGCCTCGGCACCGACGCCCGAAAGCTGATGCGCCAATACCTCGATCGGTTCACCCGGGACCTCGACAACCTCCGCTTCCCCAAACACCCCACCTACCTTCACCCCTGGTACGGCGAACTCAACGCCACCCAATGGTACCAATACGCCGCCCTCCACCACCGCATGCACCGCATCCAGGCCCAACGGATCGAGTTCGGCCTCCTCAACCAACTCTGACCGGCACTACCGCCGCCGCCCCACCAATCCCCACCCCGCGAGCAGCAACAGCAGCACCACCCCCGACTCCGG
>JAQCFL010000235.1 GCA_027619375.1 Verrucomicrobiota bacterium
CCCCGCCATCCCCCAGCGCGGCCCCCCAAACCACTTCGTCCCCAGCGCCCCGCTCCAATACTCCGCCACCTGGGAAAGAATCAACAGCAGCCCCAAGACCACCAGCGTCCACCACTCCACCCCCGCTTCCTCACCCAACATCCACCAGTGCACCAGCGCCGCGACGAAAATCAGCAAATGCCCCGGCAGAATCGGCAAAAACACCCCCGCCAACCCCGCCAACAACAGCAGACTCGTCAGGATCCACGCCCCCGTCTCCGCCAATATCGCGCCCATCGCAGCCCGAAACTGGCAGGATCCCTCCCCCGCGCAAGCCCTTCCACCTCCCCAACCAACCTGCACAGGGGGTTGCTACTTTTCGCTATTCCGCTACTAACACCCCCCACCGCACTGTTCTCCCCGGCCTGGCCGACAGGAGAAAGACCCCGAATCACGGCATTCCCAATAATCCCCAGAAACAAAACGACCCTTCACACGGTATAACGCCACTCGACTATGAACATGACCGCTCCCTTCGCCGCCCTCACCCTCGGCCTCACCCTCCTCCTCCCCGCCTCCGCCTCCGCCGAGGAATCCGTCCTCTTCA
Organism: Verrucomicrobiota bacterium; assembly: GCA_027619375.1. GTDB lineage: Bacteria > Verrucomicrobiota > Verrucomicrobiia > Verrucomicrobiales > Akkermansiaceae > JAPKDA01. Next base: position 587 of record JAQCFL010000235.1, read on the forward strand.
ACGGCAAGACCGATGGCTGGAAAATGGCCGGACCCGGCAGCTTCGAAATCAACGGCGACACCGCCAAGGCCAAGGGCGGCATGGGCCTCTGGTGGTACGAGAAAAAACAATTCCAAAACTTCACCCTCACCCTCCAGTTCAAATGGGATGACCCCAAATGGAACGCCGGAGTCTTCGTCCGCTTCCCCGATCCCGCCAACGACCCCTGGGTCGCCGTCAAACAAGGCTACGAACTCCAGGTCAGCGGCGACACTCCCGGCAAAAATTCCACCGGCGCCATCTACGATATCCAGGCTGCCGTCCGTCTCCCCGACATCAAAAAGGGCGACTGGAACACCTACCAGATCACCTGCGCCGGTCCCTGGATCGCCTCCTCCGTCAATGGCCAGCTCGTCAACATCTACCGCTGTCAGGAAGGCCGCGGCGATGTGCAGGGCTACATCGGCATTCAAAATCACGATGACGGATCGCCCGTCGAGTTCCGCAACATTCGCATCGAGGAATGGCCCGCCGATGCCAACCTCCTCGAGGCCCTCACCTCCGCAGGCACCCCCCGTTCCGAACTCACCGGCTACTACGCCGCCCTCAACCCGCAGGCCAAATGGTTTGACAAGGCCGACGTCGGCGTCGCCCACGTGCAGACCTTCGGCGACTGGGGTCCCGACGACAATTACCGCCCCGAAGCCCTGAAAGGCATCGTCATCCGCCCCTCCCACGATCCCAACTTCGTCGCCCTCTTCGACAGCGAAAACCTCAAGTTCTCCAGCGCCACCACCGGCGGTGTGGCCCTCGACAACACTCCCTGGGCCGGCAGACACGGCCAGCAAAACAAGGTCCGCTCCAACAACGGAGGCCTCTTCCGCAACCGCTCCGGCGCAGGCTGGGCCGGCCCCGACGGCAACTTCGAGGACAAGCGCACCACCCCCGGCCACGGCAACCACTACTACATGGACTTCAACGGCTACTTCCGCCACGGCAGCCGTGTAATCCTCGACTACACCGTCCAGGAAACCCGCATCCTCGACTCCCTCTCCGGTGAAGCCGACGCCCTCCTCCGCACCCTCGAGGTCGCCCCTCACACCACCGAACTCACCACCACCCTCGCCGGGACCGACTCCCCCATCAGCATCAGCGGCAAGGGCGCCGAACTCGTCAAAAAGGACGGCCTCACCAGCCTCAAACTCGCCCCCTCCACCGAAACCACCCTGCTCACCATCCTCTACGGCAAAGGCGAGGCCCCCGCTCCCCAGGCCCTCACCCCCCTCACCACCGGCGGCCACGGCCTCTACCCTGAAACCTTCAAGGTGCAGGGCGAACTCGGCTCCACCAAGGACACCTGGGCCGTCGACACCATCCCCCTCCCCCCCTACGGCGACAAGAACCCCTACAACATGCGCCTCCGCTACGGCGACTTCGACTTCTTCGCCGACGGCGACCGCGCCGCCCTCTGCACCTGGGACGGCGACGTCTGGATCGTCTCCGGCCTCAAGGAATTCAAGGAACTCACCTGGAAGCGCTTCGCCACCGGCCTCTTCGAACCCCTCGGCCTGCGCATCGTCGATGATGTCATCCACGTCAACGGACGCGACGCCATTTACACCCTCCACGACCTCAACAAGGACAACGAGGCCGATCACTACAAGATCTTCAACAACGACGTCCTCATCACCGATTCCTTCCACGAGTTCTCCTTCGGCCTGCAGACCGACAAGGATGGCAACTTCTACTTCACCAAAGCCTCCCCCGTGAAAGGCGGCGGCCGCGGCTTCAGCAAGATCGTCCCCCACAACGGCACCGTCATCCGCGTCTCCAAGGACGGCTACAAACTCGATGTCATCGGCACCGGCCTCCGCGCCCCCGGCGGCATGGGCGTCGGCCCCGACGGACAGGTCACCACCGGCGAAAATGAAGGCACCTGGCAGCCCTGCTGCAAAATCAACTACTTCCTCCCCTCCAAGGGCGTCGCCTTCTTGGGCGTCGAGGATGCCGCCCACAGCCAAAAGGGCAAACCCCTCACCGAACCCCTCTGCTACCTCCCCATGAACGTCGACAATTCCGGCGGCGGCCAGGTCTGGGTCGCCGAGGGCTCCGACTTCGGCCTCAAGCCCGGCGAACTCCTCCACCTCTCCTATGGACAGTCCAGCATCTACCGCGTCCTCCCCCAGGAAATGAGCAACGGCAATGTCCAGGGCGGCGTGGTCCGCCTCCCCATCAACCTCAAATCCTCCGCCCAGCGCGCCCGCTTCAATCCGGACGGCTCCATGTATGTGGTCGGTTTCCGCGGCTGGCAGACCAATGCCGCCACCGACGCCGCCTTCCACCGCGTCCGCTACAACAAGGGCAAGACCATCCCCATCCCCGACCAGTTGTTGGTCTCCGCCAAGGGCATCACCCTCCGCTTCGAGGCCGAACTCGACCCCGAACTCGCCGAAGACCCCAGCTCCTTCTCCCTCGAACGCTGGAAGTACATCCGCGGCCCCCAATACGGCTCCGGCCAGTTCTCCATCGACAATCCCGACCTCGAGGCCGAGAAAAACGCCCTCACCAAGGAATCCAAGGGCCACAAGGTCCACGACAAGGTCACCGTCGCCGCCGCCACCCTCTCCAAGGACAAGAAATCGGTCTTCCTCTCCATCCCCGACATGAAACCCGCCCAGCAGATGCAGATCAATTATGATCTCGAATCCGCCGACGGCGACGAATTCATCGGCACCGTCTACAACACCGTCCACGAAGCGAAGTAAGCCTCTGACCCGCCTCCTCACCCTCACCGTGGCTGTCGGCGTCCCGCCGCAGGCCGTGCCATCGGCGTCCCGCCGCTGGTGAGAACGTCACCCCAAATTCCAACCGCACCCACCACCGCCGTGTCCCGCCTCCTCGCCCTTACCCTCCTCCTCACCGCGTCCTCCGCCCACGCCGACCTCACCGCCACCTACACCGCCGGCGACCAATCCCACACCCGCCAAGTCCGCCTCCCCGCCCTCCACATCGAAAAAGGCCAATCCGCCTCCAGCGGCCTCGCCCCCGGCCCCTTCACGGTCACCTGGAAAGCCAACCTCACCCTCGCCGAACGCTCCCGCCTCTACTTCTCCTTCGAGGGCAACGGCAAAGCCACCCTCAAGATCGACGGTGAAGAAGCCCTCACCGCCGAAGGCACCCTCGGCACCCCCAAGTCCGAGCGCCTCCGCCTCAACGCCGGCGAAACCCCCATCGAGATCACCTACACCTCCAACGCCGACGGCTCCGGCCACTTCCGCCTCTTCTGGGAGGAACGCACCTTCCCGCAGGAGTCCATCCCCGCCACCGCCTTTGCCACCGCTGCGGAACCCTCACTCGACCCCCGCCGCCTCCTCGCCGAGCACCACTGCACCAAGTGCCACCTCCCCGACCAACCCTTCGGCGCAGGCGCCATGCCCGAACTCTCCCACGACACCCCCGACCTCACCACCATCGGCTCCCGCGTCACCGAATCCTGGCTCCGCCAATGGATCGCCCAACCGCACACCCTCAAACCCACCACCACCATGCCCGCCATGGTCGACCCCACCACCCCCGAGGGCAAACAACAAGCCGTCGACCTCGCCGCCTACCTCTCCTCCCTCGGCGCTCCCGCCGAACTTCCCAAGTCCGCCTTCCCCCCCGACACCATCAAGCACGGCGGACAACTCTTCCACGAACTCGGCTGCGTCGCGTGCCACACCCTCCCCGACAGCGAAACACCCGACCTCGCCAACGCCCGCGTCCCCCTCAACAACATCGCCCCCAAATTCCACCCCGGCCAACTGGAACTCTTCCTCAAAAATCCCCAGGCCCACTACAAGTCCATCGGCATGCCCGACTTCCGCTTCAGCGACGAGGAAGCCTCCTCCCTCTCCGCCTACCTCACCACCTCCTCCCAAGGCCACGAGACCAAACCCCTCCCCCTCCCCGAGAAAGGCGACCCCGTCAAAGGCAAGGAGCTCGCCAAAGCCCTCCATTGCGCCGCCTGCCACACCGGACCCGAGAAATCCGACGCCCCCTTCGCCCCACCCCTCTCTTCCCTGAAGGACTCCACCGACAAGGGCTGCCTCGCCGCCAACGTCCACGGCAAAGCCCCCCAGCCCAATCTCACCGAATCGGACCACGCCGCCCTCGCCGCATTCCTCACCTCGGAACACGCCCTCGCCTCCCTCCACCGCGACACCCCCGCCGAGTTCGCCGAGCGCCAATTCCACACCCTCCGCTGCTTCGCCTGCCACGACCGCGACGCCCAACAATCCCTCCTCGCCTCCCTCCACCAGGAATCCAAACCCCTCGTCGCCCACATCGAAGGCCACGACGAAAAGCTCGACCAATCCCGCCCCCGCCTCACCCACATCGGCGAAATGCTCAACACCCCCTATATCGAGTCCATGCTCGACGGCACCGTGCAGGATCGCCCCCGCCCCTGGCTCGAAATGCGCATGCCCGCCTTCCATCAACACGCCAAACAACTCGCCGAGGGCCTCTCCCTCACCCACGGCATCGTCCCCGGCGGCCCCGACGACACCCCCCGCGATCCCGAACTCGCCAAAACCGGCCACCTCATCGCCGGCCAGACCGGCATGGCCTGCATCCTCTGCCACGCCATCAACGACGCCAAACCCCTCGCCGCCTTCGAAGTCCAGGGCATCGACTTCGACCAGGTCCACCAGCGCCTTCGTCCCGAATACTTCTACCGCTGGATGCACAACCCCACCCGGGTCACCCCCGACACCAAAATGCCCCGCTACACCCAGGAGGACGGCACCTCCATCCGCCCCGACATCCTCGACGGCGACGCCCAAAAACAATTCCAGGCCCTCTGGCACTACCTCCTCGCCGGCCCCCAAATGGAAAAACCGTAAGGCCCCCATCCACCGTGGCTGTCGGCGTCCCGCCGCAGGCCCGTTCCCGTGGCGTCCCGCTGCGGTCCCTCACGTCAAGAGCCCCGTGGCTGTCGGCGTCCCGCCGCAGGCCCGTTCCCGTGGCGTCCCGCCGCGTTCCCTCATGTCAAGAGCCCCGTGGCTGTCGGCGTCCCGCCGCAGGCCGTTACCGTGGCGTCCCGCCGCGTTCCCTCATGTCAAGCCGCCCCAGCGGTGAGCCCTGATGCCGTCGCCAGTTACCGTGGCGTCCCGCCGCGTTCCCTCATGTCAAGAGCCCCGTGGCTGTCGGCGTCCCGCCGCAGGCCGTT
>JAQCFL010000013.1 GCA_027619375.1 Verrucomicrobiota bacterium
CGACACCAGCGGCGAGATCCTGCTCAGCGGTGATCCGGCGTTGGATGGGCCGGTGACCGATGCCATCGATATGATTCGAAAGCTGGCGGCGAGTGAACGCGTCGAGCAGGTTTTCGTCCGCCACGTCTTTCGATTCTGGATGGGGCGCAACGAAACCATCAACGACGCACCAATTCTTCAGGAGGCCCACCTTGCCTACAAGGACAGCGGAGGCAGCATGAAAGCCCTGTTGGTATCGCTGCTCACCTCCGACGCCTTTCTTTATCGCAAGGTTCCCACGGAATAGGAGGCGGGGGGAATTCCGGCAAGGGGACCGGCTCCCGGAACGCACGGCCCGTTTCCCCGGCGAAATCGGCCCCCTTCAATCCGCCCGCCCGGCAGCTGACCGGCCTCACTAGGCAACCATTTTTTCTAGATCTGACCCAATAAAATGGGTGTCCCTGCGGCCAATCGGAGATAGATTCGGTGGGATTGGAAGGAATTGGGACACTTTTCCGAAGCCGCATGAATACCCGCCCGCAAGCATCCAATTCCGTGGAATGTCGTTCCCTACGTGGGTTTGTCTTGATCGTCACCGTGTCGCTGTTGGTGCTGCTGGCCCTGGTGGCGGTGGGCTTGCTGAGCCTCTCCACGGTGACGGTGCGCAGTGCCACGCAGGGTGGGGCGCAGGCGGAGGCGCAGGCCAACGCCCGTCTTGCCTTGCAGCTGGCCATCGGTGAGTTGCAACGGCAGGCCGGAGTGGACACGCGGGTCAGCGCCCGGGCCGACATTCTTGACGAAAACCACCCGCCGGTCCTCGGGGTTTGGAAGAGCTGGGAAGGGACCGATCACGAGACGAGAGGTCCCTTTGCCGGGCGCCCGGTGTCGCCCGGCGACTACCAGGCGGCCAAAGAAAAGCGCTTCGTGGCCTGGCTGACCTCCTCCAACAGCGTTGATCCCGAGACCCTGCCGGACACCACCAGAGGCACCGGCAAAGTGGCTCTGGTCGGGACTGGCTCGCTTGGCGACGATGCGGAACGCGAAAAACTCCAGATTCACCTGGCCCCGACACCAGTCCACTCGGGGCGCCTGACGGGAGGTCTGGCCTGGTGGATCGGTGGCGAAAACCAGAAGGCCCGGCTTCCTCGCCCACACGCCCCCGACAACGACAGCCCGGCGGGATGGGCGGCGCTCGCCAAGTCGCATGCCGTCGCCGACCCGGAGCCGTTCCACCTCGAATCATTGCTGGACAACCCCGCGCCGGCGGACAAGGCGATCACCTTGCACCAGGCCGATCTGATTGCCTCCGCGGACACGGAGGCGGCATCACGGCAATTTTTTCACGACCTCTCCGCGGTTTCGGTCGGACTTCTGACCAACACGGCCACTGGTGGATGGCGCAAGGACCTCTCGCTGCTGACCGAAAGTTGGGACAAGCAGCCGACCTCACGGCTTCCCCTCTTCCGCCTCACCCCCGCGGAAAATTTCCAGGCCAGCCGGCCCACCCCAGGCACCGCGGTTCCGGCGGGCTCAATGCTCTACCCCTGGGCCCAATACCGCGGCGGGGACACGATCCCTATCTATCAGCACGGCCCGGTCACCAGCTGGGCAAACCTCGTCGACTACGCCACCTTCTACAAGCGCGTCACCGCCACCAACAACGGCCGGTTCACGGCATCGCCTTATGCGATCTCGATCGGCGGAGACAGCTACAACTTTCTCCACAAGGTGCGCATTCTGCCGGTCATCGCGCGCATGCATTGGGTGTTTTCGCACAGCGCGGCTCCCTCCAGCACCGGGGATGCCCGCCAGCTGGAACCGAGACTGTTGTTGACCCCGGCGATCACGATGTGGAACCCCTACAACGTGGAGATCAGCGTGCCCTCCATGTCCTTCGGCATCCCGAGGCCGTTGCCCGTCGCCCTTCGCTACTCCATCGATGGCCGGGCCAACAGCAACTACAACGCCCTGATGTCGGGTAGCAGCAACAACACGCCGTCGCTCGGCTCCGGCAATCTGAATTACTCGATCAATACGCTCTTCACCCTCAAACCCGGCGAGTCCCAGATCTTCAGCCCCGAGTCCACCACCCCGGTGAATCATGGCTCCTCGATCACCCTGAAACCCGGCTACCGCAGTGGCGGCGGCCATTCCTTCCCGATCAGGAACAACCGCGGCGATCTCGTGCTTGGCATGCCCGCTTCCACCACCATCAAGGCCGACGCCAAGTTCGACACGGTTTACACGGACCGGGGCAGGGACGGGGTCGGGATCTACCTCGATGTGTCCACCCTCGGAGCCCACGCCCTCGCCTATCGGATGGTTTATACTCCGGATGTTGCCGACGTCGTTTACAAACCGCTGAGGAATCTCGCCTCGGCAAGCCTCGCCGAATCCCTGGCCAATCCGGTCCCTTTCCTCTCGACCATTTTCGGAGCGCGCACGGCCAGCCGGACCCACCTCGCCGCCAAGGGTTTCGTGCAGTCCAGCCCCTTTGTCAATTACACCAACATGGGCTTCAAGGACCTCGCCGACATCGGGCGCCACTACGGCGGCACCGGCCACCCGGTCAACTCCCCCTTCGACTACAGCTTCGTCAAGAATGCGGCCGGAGGCGACAGCCAACTGCCCAATGCCAGCGACACCACCAACCGCGGCTACATCGTGACGGGCTTCACCGCCGCCGACGGTCTCTCACGCTGCGTGATCGGGGAACTGCCCTGCCAGCCCCTCGCCTCACTCGGCGAACTCGTCAACTGGGACCTGCGCTACGAAAACTCGGTCCCACCCTTCGCGATCAACCTGATCGGCAACTCCGACGCCACCCCGCTGTTGCCCGCCAACGCGGTGGTCAACTCGGTCGATGCCCGATTTGGAGAGAACCTCCAGCATGACGATTCCTACTGCGCCAACCACGTCCTTTTCGATGACTGGTTCGTCTCCTCCATCACCCCGGCTCCCACCCACTTCGGCCGATCCGGCCGGACTCAGGAGGAGAACTACACCGACTTCATCACCGGCAAGACCCCTCTGGCCAACCGCGCCTATCGGCCGATCCTCGAGGACCGGCTCTCCACGGCCGGGAACGATCCCCGCGCCCGCGAACTCTACACCGAACGGGTCGCGAAGCCCGATTCATGGAAAACCATCGCCTCGCGGCTCGAAGTGGAGGGCATGTTCAACGTCAACTCCACCTCCGTCACTGCGTGGCGCGCCCTGCTCGGCCACGTCCGCAACCAACGCGTCGCCTACAGCAGCGTGTCCTCCCGGAGCTGGCAGACGGACCTCTCGGACGAGTCCGATCATGTCTTGAGCCGCTTCAGCATTGCCGGGGACAGCGAGGCCGGCACGCCCGGCACTTCCGGGACCTTCCCCGAGGCCACCGAGTTCGCCGGATACCGCACCGTCGATGGGTATTTCCTCGATGCCATGGCGGAGGAAATCGTAAAACAGGTCCGCGCCCGCGGGCCGTTCCTGTCACTCGCCGAGTTCGTCAACCGCCAGCTCTCCTCCGGCGACCTCGCCCTGGCCGGCACCATCCAGGCCGCCCTGAATGAGTTGGCCAAGTCCTCCCCCACCAACTTGTTTGCCGATCTCGAAGCCCTCTCCACGACGGCCATGGCGCAACCCGAACGCCCCGACCTTGCCGAATACAAGTTCCCCGAGGCGGCGGCAGGCAGCAGTGGTTATGGTCTGCCCGGTTGGACCCGCCAGGCGGACATTCTGCGCCCGCTCGCGCCGATCCTCTCGGCCCGCGACGACACCTTCACGATCCGCGCCTACGGCGATGCCCGCAGTGCCGAGGGCGCCATTCTCGCCCGGGCCGTCTGCGAAGCGGTCGTCCGCCGCACCCGCGAATTCGTCGATCCCGCCGAGGCCGCCGATCTCACCACCGCCCCGGTCCTCCCCGCCAACCGAAGCTTCGGCCGCCGCTTCGATCTCCTCTCCTTCCGCTGGCTCACCGCAGATGAGGTGTGATGAATAGTGAATTGAGATTGTTGAAGGGAAGCGCAGGCGTCGGCTTCGAAGATCAATAGCCAACAGTCAACAACCAGAACGTGAAACTCCTCCTCACCCTCCTCGCCATTTCTACCGCGGTCTCCTTCGCGCAGAAGGCCCCCGAACGCACCTGCCGCATCCTCTTTCTCGATGGTCCGGATGCGGCACCCGAAACCCTCCACCTCTTCGACGGTGCCACCTCCCGCGAGGTCGATCTGCCGCGGATGAATTTCTCCAAGATCTACGAATTGCGCCCGGGGAACCTCACCCTGCACCTCCTGTCCGCCCCCTTGGACGATCCGGAACTGGTTCCGCCCGGAGCCCCGTCCGTCACGGTCTCCGAAGGCGTCACCGACTTTTATCTGCTCCTCACCAGTGACCCCGCCAACAAGGTCGCCCCGGTCCGCATGCAGGTCATCAAGACCGGCTCCGAGCACCTCAAGCGTGGCCAGATGCTCTGGTTCAACCTGACAAAGAACACCATCGGCGGCATGGTCGGATCCGAGAAGCTCGTCCTCAATCCCAACTCCCGGGTGACCCTCGACCCGCCGGCTCGGGGCAACGGCAACTACCCGGTCAAGCTCTCCTTCCGGATCGTCGGCAAGGAGCCGCTCTATCCACTCTGCGAGACCCAGTGGCGCCACGACCCGCGAAGCCGCAGCGTCGCCTTTGTCATCACCGAACGGGGCATCCGCACTCCCCGGGTCCTCGTCTTCCCAGACTACCGCGAAGAACCGCCCAAGACGCCGTGAGCGACAACGCCATGGACCACAGGACAATCATCCCGGAGGGACATCCTGACGCTGAAAACCTGGAGGAGTCCACCGTGGCGCCATCGGGACGCGGCGGCTTGCCGCAATTCCCCGCCCCAACGGTGAGGCGGCCCGGATGTCCCCTCGCCGCAGTGCCTCACGGCGTCTCGATGAGCTTCTTCATCCCCTCCGCCAGCGCCTCCCCGACGAGAAAATAACTCTCCGCGTTCCCAAACCAGTGATGTCCGTGGCTGACATTCGGCGACAGATCCTTGGGCCGGGCAAAGGCCGTGGTGGGCACAAAGAGGGCATGGGGAATCTTCTCCGCCCCGGCACGCTGCGCCTGCCGGAAGAGGTCCATTCCGCTGCCTTCCTTCGCGGGCCCGGTGTTGCCCAACTCTCCGATGACCATGGGCAGGTTCGGCGACTTGAACTCCGCACGCACGTCCTTGGCCAGATTGACGAGATTCTTCGCGTACTCCTCCGTCGCCTCCTTTGAAATCATGTCGTTCCACCCCTGCATCCAGACCAAGCCGCAAAATTCGTACTTCGCATCGCCCAAGTCCGCCAGGGCCGCGCGTGCCTCCTGGATCATCTGCGTGTAATACGGACCGGTTTCCCCCCCCGAGCTGGGCGGCCGGAAGTCCTTGTGCAGGCTCTTCCCACCCCATGCCGTCTTGATGAGGAGCACCGGTTCATCAAGGAAGTCCCCCATCACATGACCAAACTCCAGCTCCGGCCCGATATGGCTGGACCCGCCGTACCCCGTGTAACCGATCGTCAAGCCGCCCTTCCGGACCTGCCCGCCTGCCTTGAAGGTGATGACTACGTCGTCCCGCACCACCCAGTTCCCCTGCGCATCGCGCAGGTGCTTCATGCGCTCCTTGCTCACCGAATGCTCCATCGACCAGACCAGATTGCCCTGGCCGCAGTTGTAACCCTTCGGATCGTCCATCGAAACGACCCCCTGCCCCTCCATGTTCGACTGCCCCGCCAGCAAAAAGACTTTGACCGGACCCTTGGGTGTGACCGCGTCCCCCGCCACCGCCGGTCCGATCAGGAGCATCACGGCTGCCACGAGGAGAGTATGTTGGTTCATTCCGAATCTACCGCTCCGGACCCACGCCCCTTTCATCCCTCGTTGTCCCAAGGGCTCCTTCTCACGGGGAAAGGCGCGGATGAAGGGAGTCGGTGCCCAAGGCGGGATCCTTCGGCGCGGAAAGGGGACCGGGAGCACATCCCATCATCGTTCCCCCGGCGGCAACACCCGCGGGTTCCAACGCCTCCAGCCAGCTTCCACTTGACCAAAACCGCCTTGCTTCACCCGGCGCACGGCAGTATTCCCCCTCTGGACCGTTGCGCGGACAATTTCCCTTCGAGCGATCATGGCATTCAAAAAATTCAAAGCGCGTCTCAGGCGCAAACGCTTGGCAAAGAATTCGATCTCCGTTCGTGGCAACAAGGAATCCCACACCTTGGAGAATGAATGGGATGGCTGGCCCATTCCCTCCGAGGGATTGACCGAAGACAGCCTCGTCTATTCGTTCGGGATCGGAAACGACATCGCCTGGGATCTGGAGATGATGGAACGGTTCAATCTTCAGCTGCACGGATTCGATCCCACTCCCGAATCAATTGCATGGATCAAAACGCAGGATCTGCCGAAGAATTTCCAGTTCCACGACGTGGGCCTGTCCAGCGAGGACGGACACCTCTCCGTCTATCCGCCCAAAAAGCCGGGACGCTTCAACTTCACCCAGGAGAAATTGAACTACGTCACGGAAGACGGGCACAAGCCCATCAAGATTCCGGTCAAGCGATTGCGCTCCATCATGAATGAGCTGGGGCATGAGATGATCGATGTCCTGAAAATCGACATCGAAGGCAGCGAGTTCGAAGCCATCCCCGACATCTTCGAATCGAAGTGCCGCTTCGACTATCTCTTGGTCGAGATTCACTATCACTTTCCCCAACGATCCTTCGAGGCGGGTGTCGATCTGATCAAGCGGATCGAAAAGGAGGGGTTCGCCTGCTTCTACATTTCCGAACGAGGCTACGAATTCGGGTTCAAGAAAATCTAACGCGTCCCAGCCCACCACTCCGGAGCCGTATTCGGCTTGCCGTTCAGGGGCCGGGCAAAGATGCTGTCCGCCACGTGCTCAGTCGATACAAGCCCTACCTGCGCTTCCTGCGCCCCGCCGCGATGCCTTTCGCGATCGGAATCGTCGCAGGCATCGTTTACGGCCTCGCCAGCGGACTCGGCCTGCCCGCCATGTCCAAGACGATCTTTCCGATCCTCTTCAAAGACCAGGAATCACTGGCCGGTGTCTCCCCATGGTTCCGTGGCGTGGTGGCCACCCTCTTCGGCGACGATGAGAGCAAACTGCTCCTCGCCAGCTGCCTGGCCATCCCCCTCATTTTCGTCTTCCGGGCCGCCGGCCAATATCTGAACCTCTACTTCATCCAAAAGGCCGGCCTGATCGCCCTGGAAGGAGTCCGCGTGGAGGTCTTTGCCAAGCTGCAGCACCTCCCCATGTCCTACTACCAGCGGCACAAATCGGGCGACCTCCTTTCCCGGGTCGTCAATGACGCCTCCGTCCTCCGCGCCTGCCTCGTGGCCGGTTCCGCCGACCTCGTCACCCAACCCGTCACCCTCCTCGGCGCCCTCAGCTTCCTCATCTACCTCGCCACCACCAGCAAGGCCTTCCTTGTCGTCCTCGCCGCCCTCGCCTCCATTCCCCTCTGCATCATCCCCATCAGATTGGCCGGCAAAAAACTGGTCAAACGGGCCCGCCGCGAACAGGCCCTCGTCGGGGAGTTCACCGAATACCTCGCCGAATCCCTCCAATCCCCTCAGGAAATCAGAAGTTTCAACATGCAGGAGGAACGTTGCGAAGGCTTCAAGGCACGCGTCCAGGAGGTCTTCCGCACCCGCCTCAGCGTGGTCAAATACCAGAGCCTGATTTCCCCCTCCATCGAAGTGATCGCCGCGTTCGGTTTCGCCGTGGGCCTCTTCCTCGGGGTGAGCAATGGGCTCACCCTCACCGAATTCCTCGCCGTGGCCGTGGCCCTATTCATCGCCTACGATCCCATCAAAAAACTCGGCCGCCTCAGCGGAGTTCTCAAACAGGGCGGGGCCGCCATCGAACGATTGGAGGAGGTCCTCAACGAGGTGGACCTCCTTTCCGATCCGGAGGAACCCATGCGACCCGAAAAAATCCGCGGCACGGTGACCTTCCGCGACGTCAACTTCGCCTACGCCGAGTCCCCCGTGCTGAAGGACATCTCCGTGGAAATCGCCGAGGGCGAGACCATCGGCCTGGTGGGCTCCAGCGGCGCCGGCAAAAGCACCTTCGTCAACCTCATCCCCCGACTCTACGAGGCGGACTCCGGCAGCGTGGAAGTCAGCGGCCAGGATGTCCGCCAGTGGCGCAAACACGACCTGCGCGATTTGATCGCCTTCGTCCCCCAACAACCCACCCTCTTCGCCACCAGCATCATCCGGAACATCCGCGTCGGTCGCCCCGATGCCAGCGACGAGGAGGTCCGCGAGGCCGCCCGCATGGCCTACGCCGACGACTTCATCCAACAGATGCCCGACGGCTACGAGACCCTCGCAGGCGAACGGGGCAGCCAACTCTCCGGCGGCCAACGACAGCGCATCGCCATCGCCCGGGCCTTCCTGAAACAAGCCCCCATCCTCATCCTCGACGAAGCCGCCTCCGCCCTCGACTCCGAGAGCGAGGACAAGATCCAGGCCGCCCTCGAATCCCTCGTGCAAAACCGCACCACCTTCATCATCGCCCACCGCTTCAGCACCCTCAGTCTCGTCGACCGCATCATCGTCATGGACGCGGGCCGGATCGTCGGCCTCGGCACCCACGCCACCCTCCTCGACTCCTGCCCCATCTACCGCAACCTCTACGACCGACAGGTCCTCTGAGCTTGGAGCTCGGCGGGAGAAAAGCCTTGTGAATCGCTGCCCAGGCAGTTGAGCTGGCCTCCGGATGAGGGAAGACCTGGCCACCTATCTGCGGGAAGGCGTTGTGTTCCACCGCAACGAGAACAACGGCGGCCTCATCCTGAAGATGCCCAACGGTCACGCCGTGAAGCTGTTCCCCTCCAAAGGCCTCCTCTTCTCCGGCAGCCGCCGACTCCTCCGCCAAACCAAGGCCCACAAGCAATGGCGATCGGCGCAACTGCTCAGGTCCCTCGGCCTCAGCACCCCCCCTCCCGTGAAGATCGCCCTGGTGCAACCCTGGAACGAATACGAGTGCGCCCTGATCTACGAATTCCAGGAGGATGCCGTTTCGGCACGGGCCTACCTGAAACAGGGCCACCGCTTCGCGTTCTGGGATCACCTCGCGGAGGATCTCAGCACCATGGCCGCAGCCGGCGTCCTCTTCATCGACTTTCACCTCGGCAATGTCCTCGTCGATCCCGGAGGCAACCTCTGCTGGATCGATCCCGACGTGAAACAATCCAAGTCCCTCGTGCGCCGTGAATTCTGGCCACGCTTGGAACGCATGTATCTCAAATATGGTCGCGACGCCATCGAACCGGAAGACTGGACCTACCTCTGCGCCCGCCTCCGCGAAAAGCTCCCCGCAACCCTCGCCTCCGCCTACCCCCACGAAGCGACCGCCTGAGCAGCAGCCAGAAAGGGGGCAGTCCTAGAAAGGGTAACAGTTTAGCTGATTTTCTGGTCACACTAGAAAGGGGTCAGTCCTTGAAATCGAGCAATTGGCCCGAAAGCCATTACGCTCAAGGTCACCTGAAACTGTATAACCGCGCACCCACCCCCTTGGGGCTTCGAGCCACTCGACGATTCCGCCGAGGAGCAATGACAGCATAAAACGCCATATAAAACGGCATGTGGATCAACCGACACTACTTCCACCATTCTTGCCCTCTCTCACCTCCATCATTTCCGTGAAGAATCGGCGTTTCTCGCGTTGCTCGGGACCGGAAAAAATCGATGACCAGGACCCTTCCAACAAACCCACGCGCCGAAGGTGCGCAGGCAATCTCCGCCCCACCCTTCCGCACTACACATGTGGCCCATCGAGATTGTTTAAGTTGGTCGGTTAAGCGTATCCGATTAAGGGCTGCGGTTAAGGGTCCGTTGAAGTGTTGGTTGACGGGGAGAGTTTGACACTCTTGGTCGAACACTTGCTCGTCCTCTTGAGCGCCACCCTTAATCGGATCCCCTCAATCGGCCCCCTTCCATCGGCCACGCAACGGCAACAATTCAACCCATCGGCAACACTCCGCCAGCCACAAATTCCGTGGCAGGCCCGCTATCTGGAACGGGGCGCCCGACCCGCCGCAATCTTCCGCGCAATCCCCTTCGCCTCCGGAGTCAGCTTCTCGATCCCCAGATACCGCTTCAAAAACCAAAGCCCATCTTTCGCCGGCCACTCGGGGATCCGTCGATACATCTTCGCCAGATCAAGATCGAACATCTTCGGCGAGTTCGGACCGGGATACTTGGTGCGCTCCAAATCAATGAGGCAGGCCTTGTAGGTCTCAGGATGCACCGGATGGCCGTTTTCCATCCCAATGTTGATGTAAATATGCCGCGGGTAGAGGGCGTTGTGGATGATGCCCTTCTCGTGCATATTCTTGATCAACTTCACCACCGCACCAAGGACCGCCAGACGTTGGGCGCGGCGCGGCCAGCCATGCGCCTCACACCACTCCACGTAGTCGCAGATCGGAACCATGCCCTGCAGTTCCTCCGAGACGAGGATGCTCTGCCGATGCCCTCCCTGCTTCCTCGTCGCAAAGTGCACATAGCGCAGGGTCGGAACCCCCGCCGCCTCCAAGCGCCGAAAATTCCGCCATTCCAGCTCGAAGGTCAAAATGCGCCGCAGCTTCAGAAGAATATTGTTCGGGTAGTGATTCTGTTGGCGCTTTAGATACACCGTCCGCCCATCCGGAAGGGTCAGCCTCGAAACGTGACTCCAGGATACCTCCGCATCCTTTCCCCGAAAATTCCCCTCCTCCACCAGGTCTGAGGTGGCAGAGGTCGCGATGACTTAAGAGTGACAATCGGGGCGCATCTGACATCCTCGCTAGCTGTGAGCAAGACGGAACCAGAACCGCTGTCGATTGGCGGAGTGTTAGGCTTTTTAGCCATGGGGCTAATCTCCATTTTGTTGCTCAATTCAGGCGTCACCCAGTTGAGGGATGCGCATAGCCACTCAGGGAGCGGAACCGTTCGATACGGAGATCCGGATGGGCCGGAATGGGATGAAGAGGTCTCTGAGGGGCAATACAAGCGGCACAACTACGTGAATGGTGGGTTCCTTCTACTGGCGGGAGCGGTTTGTGGATGGGGGACTTGGATATTGTTTCCCGACTTCAAGAGTTCAAAAAAGTCGTGAGAGCCTGAACGGGATAGTATCGAGGATAGCCATTGCGAGGCTCTTGGAGGCGGGCATCATGATAGGTCCTTATTTCAGCTTTCGGAAAGCCACCACGAAGTAGGCACCCGCCCCCGCATCGAGGAAACGCCACACGACCTTGTCGAAGTGGAGCGGGACAATCGGGTTGAAGACCAGCGCCACGAAGCCCATGCCCCACATCCACCCGGGGGAGTCCTTCATGCGAAACGCGGCGGCGAGCCCTACGGCGAAGACCACCCACCGGACCAAGCGGTAAAACCCATACGGCAAATCCGCGATGGCGACGAACGCAAGGATCGCCGTCGCCAGCAAGACCCACGGAGGGAGCCAGTCAGCTTTCTTGGTTTCGCGGTTCATGACTCTTCTCCTAGAATATGAAGGGGCAACCCACGAGCGCGATTCCCTCTCCTATCCACATCGCTCGATGCATGACGGTCGCTTCCTGAGCTTCAGTCACCCCAGAAAACTCTCCATCCCGCATGGCCTGATCCTCATTCAGGCGAAGCAACTTGAGCTTGTAGAACCTGAAAATGCCGCGACCCACCAAGAGAGCGACCAGAAGACCAAGCGCCAAAATGCCCGCGTGCGCTTCACCAAATGCCGTCTTGGCTGCCCAACCCAGAATGAAGAACCAAGCGATGGTTCCACCCATGCCCTGCATCGCGCCAAAAACCGCTCCTCCTCTCGCCCTCGCAACGCTGGTCGGTAGCTTGAAACAGGCGCTGACAATGACGATCGGAAGCGCAAACACCGGTCCAACAAGCAAATAGACGAGATCCCCACGGCCCAATAAAGCGTAAAGCATCACAGCATACGCGAGGATTTCCATGCCCCCGTTCTACCCATACACGCGCCCGACGCAAGAGAGTAGCGTAACCGCTACAGCATTTCCGCACATTCACCGGAGCCCGTGCGCCTGCGATACTGCCCAATGGCCAGCAAGGAAGCGGGAGAGATGGTCGCCGCAATGGCGGAGGTTCTCGGGGAGCGGAGGAAAGCCGCCGGGGTGTCCATGAACGCCCTCGCGGCGGGGAGCTACCTCGACCGGGCGGCGCTCCACCGGGCGGAGGCGGGAGACCGCATCCCCGCGCTGCCGTTCTGGATCGACTGGGCCGACACCCTCGGGACCTCACTCGAAGACGTGGCCAAGGAGGCGCGGAAGCGGGTCCGCAAGAAGGCGGCGCAACCGCCCAAGCGGAAGCCGCTCATGTAGGGAGAGGCGGGAACGCTACCATCCTACAGAAGAAATCACCACGCCATCACAGGCCCTCACCACCGCAACGGCGCTCCATCCGTTGGGGTCCCCCCACCCCCACCCCCGGTGGTGCCTTCTCACTTCGGCGAGGATCGAAGGTTTTTCTTCACGCGTCCGCTCCAACGGGCCGGACCTGCCGCCACCGTTCCGCCGTGTCTGCCATCCCTACGGAATTCCCGACAGCCCGACCATGCAACGCCCGCGCCAGCGGGGGCGGCGACGTTGGAGCCACGGCCGGGCGCACAAACTGAGAGCGGGAAGTGGCTCCATCGCGCAACCGAGAATCGAGAAACGGCCAAGAAGTGGCCAAGAAGGTAAATTTGAGAAAATATCGGGCCTCCAAAAACCACCGTAACCCACTGAGCACAAAATGGTAGCAGAGGGCGGATTTGAACCGCCGACCAAAGGCTTATGAGTCCTCTGCTCTACCACTGAGCTACTCTGCCATTTTGTGCCGGGCCACCCCACTTTCGAGGGGCCGCCTCGCCTTCGAGACGGGGCGAATATACCGGGGCCGGGAGCCTGTCGACAGCAAAATATCCCTTCCGGGCCCATCCGCGAAGCTTTGACAAGCCCCGCCGCCCCCCCCAGATTCGCGCCTGCCCGTGACATCCCCCTCCCTTACCCTCCTCACCCGCGCCAACGAAATTGGCGCCAATTGCTACCTACTCGAACTGGCCGGCCTCCGCATCATCATCGATGCCGGCATGCACCCCAAGGAAAGTGGTCGCGCCGCCCTGCCCCGCTACGAGGACCTCCCCTTCGACAGTATCGACGCCATTCTCGTCAGCCACTCCCACCTCGACCACGTCGGCACCCTCCCGGTCCTCATGATGGACCAACCCAGCGCCCGGGTCTACATGACCCAACCCACCGCCGCCCTCGCCGACGCCCTCCTCCACAACTCGGTCAACGTCATGACCTCCCAGCGCACCGAACTGGGCATCGACGAATACCCCCTCTACACCCACGAACAACTCGACGACTGCGAACGCCGCTTCGAGGGACGCCACTACGACAAACCCTTCGACATCGATTTCGACGGCACCGTCCGCGCCACCTTCTACGACGCCGGACACATCCTCGGCTCGGCCGGCATCCTCATCGAAGGCGACGGCAAACGCATCTTCTACACCGGCGACATCCACTTCGAGGACCACGCCCTCTCCAAAGGTGCCCTCTTCCCGGACCTCCAGGGCCTCGACGCCCTCATCGTCGAAACCACCCGCGGCGATAGCGAACGGCGGGCCGGCTACACCCGCCAGTCCGAAGAGAACCGCTTCATCGATTGCATCAACCTCGCCCTCGACCGCGGTGGCTCCGTCCTCATTCCCGTCTTCGCCATGGGCAAGACCCAGGAGGTCCTCACCATGGTCCACGAGAACAAGGACAGCCGCCGCCTCCCCGATGTCCCCGTCGTCATCGGCGGGCTCAGCACAAAAATGACCGTCGTCTACGACAAGTTCGCCGACTCCACCCGCCGCGTCCATCCCGGCTTCAGGATCCTGCGCGACATGAAAATCTCCACCGGCAACCGCCGCAAACGCCAATCCATCCGCTACAACCCCGGCACCATCTACGCCCTCTCCAGCGGCATGATGTCCGAAAAAACGGTCTCCAACAACTTTGCCCGGGGCTTCCTCGACGACCCGCGCAACTCCCTCCTCTTCGTCGGCTACACCGATCCTTCCACCCCAGGATACCGCATCAGGACCGCCCAACGCGGCGACATGATCGACCTCAGCCAGGATTTTGCCCCCGTGAAACTCGACTGCGACGTGGAGGTCTTCGACTTCAGCGGCCACGCCCCACGCGATCAGATCCTCGACTTCATCCGCAAAACCAACGCCCCGCAGAACATCCTTGTCCACGGTGACACCCCCGCGATGCAGTGGTTTGCCGACCACCTCGAGCACTCCACCATCCCCAAAACGGGCCAGAAAACCCCGCTCTAGCGGGCCCCCGTTTTAAGCCGCTCCATCAGGAGGGCGGTGATGTCCGTCGCCTCGCAGCGATGCAGCACGAACGGCATCTCCCGGCCGCCCATCGCCGAACTGTCGAGCACGTAGTGATAGCCGACACTCTTCGCCTCCTCCTGCACCAGAACGCAAATCTCCTTTCGGACCCCCTCCATCCGCCACTTCCTCTCCTCCTCCAACGCCGCACTCCGCCGCTGCATGTAGTCCCGGCGTTCCCGATCCCATTCCACCCCTTCCTGCGTCTTCTTCATGAACTCATTGCCAAATTCCCGCCTCTCCGCTTCACCCAGCCTGGGATCGCTCATCTGATCCCGCAGGTCGCCCAACTCCGCCTCAATTTCCCGCAACCGCGCCAACCGCTCCTCATTTTCTTCACGGATCCGCTCCCGCTCCTCGTCACCAAGTTTCCCCGCTGCGATCATCCGGGGACAACCCTCCAACAGCAGGCTCATGTCCACCGTGGCGATCCTCATCCGCTCCCGATCCCCATGCATCCAGACCGCACCCATCCCCACTGCCACAAAGCAGAAGAGGACCAGCAATGAAAACAGCGTGGATCGATTCACCAGATGTTAGTCCCCCAAGTCGCCTCCGCGTTCAAAACGATCCGTCAAAACCGAACCGTTCCACCTCATCGGCATAGTCCGTCACCATCAGCAGGGCGTCCGAGGTGAAATCAAACTCGCACCCGGACTTCCGGGCCAGCGCGGCGACCTGCTCCGCGCTCATCGCCCTCATCTCCACCCCTTCCCCCGTCGCCACCAACAGCAGCGACCACGGCCCACCCCAGGCCGCAGGCTCCTCCACCGCGATCGGAGCCGGCACCTCGGGAGGCAGGATGGCCCCCAAGGCACTGCGTCCCCCTTCCTCCCGGCCTGCAAACAAACCCCACACCACCATCAGGAGCACCAGCATCGCCCCCTCCACCGCCCGCCTCCGGATCTTGGCCCGACGCCTGGCCGCCACCGCCCGGAGCGTGACACCCAGAATCTCCTCCCCCTGCCGGTCTGCAAAGTCGATCATTGTCGTCCTATTCATTGTTCATCATCTTCAGGCGCAGGCGCTTCCGCAGCCGCGCCAGTTTCGATTCGATGGCCTTCGGCGTGCTGCACGCCTCCCGGGCCAGTTCCTGGTGACTCCATCCTTCCACGCAGGAGCGCAGCACGAGGCACCGGTCCCCCTCCGACAATTCCTCCAACACCTCGCCCATCCGCGTCCGTTCCCCCTGGCCCGAAACTTCCCGCGTCTCCTGCCAGTGCGCATATTTCTCCATCAAGGCCAGACGCCGTTTCCGCTGGCGGGCCCGGTCGATCAACTCGCAGCGCAACAAACACCGCATCCACGCCTCCAGCGATCGGGCATCGGGCATCGCCTTCACGTGCCGCAGGATGCGCAGGTAGGTCGCCTGCACCAGATCCCCCGCCTCCTGCCCCGACACCCCCCGCGAGCCGGCATAGGCCATCAGGAACTGAAAATACCGCGCATGAAATTCCCGCCAGGCGCCCTCCTCGCCCGCCTTCATCCCCGCCGTGAGCCGACGACAATGCTCGGGAGTGAGGGCGGTTTCACGGGGCTCAGGCATGGGGCGAATCTTTACCGGTCTTCGAACCCTGAAACGTCCATCCGTTCATTCTCCAATTCCTCCCGCCACATCCGCTTCCTGTTCCGGGGCATCCTTGTTCAGATCCAGCAACAACCCCGCCGTCATGTCGGCCGCATCCTTCGTGTAAAGCAGGAACGGCACCTGCGAGGCACTCAGCCCCGATTGATCGAAGACGTAATCGTAATCATCCTCCTTCGCCCGAGCCTCCACCAAACGCCGGATCTCCTCCAAAATCCCCCGCATCCGCTGCACCATCTTCTCGTTGAGCGCGGCATTCCGGCGCTGCAAATATTCCCGACGCTCCCGATCCAGCGCCACCCCTTCCTGCGTCTTCATCTGGAAGTCCTTGAACAACTCCTGCTTCCTCATGTCGCTGATCGAGGGATCCTCCAATTGCCTGCGCAAATTCTGCAACCCCTCCTCCAACTCCCGGATCCGCGACAAGCGCTCGTTGTTTTCCTTCTGGATCCGGGCCCGCTCCACGTTGATTTGCTTCTGCGCCTCGTTGGTCCGATGGTAGTCCTTGAACAACTCCTGCATGTCCACCGTCGCGATCTTCAGGGCATTCTCCGCCCCCGCCGTGGGCGCCAAAGCCAGCATCGTGGAAAGTAAAAATCCGCAAACAAGCATCCGGCAGCTGGGAAGTGTGTCAATCATCATGGTCTCACCCCCAAGACGCCCCTCACCCACCCCACCCCTCGCCCTTCCAAAAAAAATCTGCCGGCCTCAGAATCCCCACACCCCAGACCATCAATCGGACAACCCGGTCACCGCTGCTTCTTCAGCTCCTCGATCTCCTGCCGCATCTCCCGCATCTGCTTCAGCAAATCAGGCAGACGCCCCAGCGCAGCCCGCGCCTTCAACTCCTCCCTTATCGGCCGCGCCGGCAACCCGAGATAAACCCCCGCCTTCGAAATGTCCTTCGCCGCCCCCGCCATCCCCGCCAACACCACCTGATCGCCCAGCGACACATGCCCCGACAAACCCGACTTCGCCGCCATCACCACATAATCCCCGAGCGTCGAACTCCCCGCCACTCCCGCCTGCGCCACCAACAAACAATGCTTCCCGATCCGCGCGTTGTGCGCCACCTGCACCTGATTATCGATTTTTGTCCCCTCCCCGATCACCGTCCGCCCAAAGCGGGCCCGATCAATCGTCGTGTTCGCCCCGATCTCCACATCATCCTCCACCACCACGATCCCCACCTGCGGGATCTTCACGTGCCTGCCCTCCACCAGTTCAAATCCATACCCGTCCGAACCGATCACCGCCCCCGGTTGCACGATGACCCGGTTTCCCAAACGACAGCGCTCCCGCACCGTCACGTTCGGATAAAGCGTGCAGTCCTCCCCGAGGACCACGTCCCGGCCCACCACCGTTCCCGCTCCAATCCGTGTCCCCGCCCCGATCAAGACACCTCCCTCCACGATCGCTCCCGGCCCGATCGACACCTTCTCCGGATCAAACTCCACCCCTTCCGCCACAATTGCCGCGGGATGCACGCCTGGCTCGAAAATCTCCAACTCCGCCGCAAAAAGCGCCACCACCGTCGAGAAGGCCAGGCTTGGGTTCTCACAACGCACCAGCGCCACTCCTTTTGGCCCCGCCTCCACCATCGGCGGCACGATCACCACGCCCGCCTTCGTCGCCTGGAAATCCGCCGCGTACTTCTCGTTGCCGAGAAAGCTCGCCTCTCCGGAATTGGCCTCATCAAGCGAAGCCACGCCCATCAGCACCGTCGCGGGATCTCCCGTCAGCAGTTCCCCACCCAGCAGGGCCACCAACTCATCGAGGCGAATCTCCACGATGGCCTGTTGGTTCAGGTTGGAATTACTCGTTCTCCGGGATCGGCTGGAGCGGCAGTTCCACTCCTGGCTCCTCGTCGGTCACTTCCGGCGCATCCTTGTTCAGCGTCGCGAGGAGACCCGGGGTGATGTCCGTGGCATCCTTCGTGTAGAGCAGGAACGGCACCTGCGAGGCACTCAAACCCGACTTGTCGAACACGTAGTCATAGTCGTCGGTCTTCGCCTGGTCTTCCACCAACTTCCGGATCTCTTCGAGAATGCCACGCATCCGCTGCACCATCTTCTCGTTCAGGGCTGCATTCCGACGCTGCAAATATTCACGACGCTCCCGGTCCAGGGCCACGCCCTCCTGCGTCTTCATCTGGAATTCCTTGAACAACTCCTGCTTCCGCTTGTCGCTGATCGAGGGGTCCTCCAACTGCTTGCGCAAATTCTGCAACTCGGTCTCCAGCTCACGGATTCGCGCCAGACGCTCATTGTTCTCCTTCTGAATGCGGGCCCGCTCCACGTTGATCTGCTTCTGCGCCTCATTCGTCCGGTGATACTCCTTGAAGAGCTGCTGCATATCCACCGTGGCGATCTTCAGCTTGTCCTGCGCGGCGGCAGGCAGGGCGGCGAAGAGAAGCATTCCGGCGAGAGAGAGGGTCAGTTGGCGGACAGTCATTTATTTAGGATAATTGAGTAAGTTCGCCGCAAGTCTGGAGGGAAATCCGCAGGTCGTCAACGCCCTTCCCCGGCCGCTCTCCACCCATTTATTCGGCCGGGGCTCCCTTGCGCAACTCCTTCTGGATCATCGGCGTGATGTCCGTGGCATCCTTCGCATAGAGCAAAAACGGCACCTGAGCCGTGCTCAACCCCTCCACATCAAAGACGTAGTCGAATCCCGCCCCCTCCGCACTCTCCGCAATGATCCCCCGAATCTCCTCCAAAATGCCGTTCATCCGGGCCACCATCTTCTGGTTCAACTTCAGATGCCGCGCCTGGATGCTCTGCTTCCTCAGCCGCTCCAACGCCTCCCGCTCCTGAAACAGCATCCCCACATCCCGGCTCAACGCACTCCGCTCCGCCTCCTCCAGCTCCGAATCCTGCAGACGCTTGGTCTGGTCCCGCAGCTTCTCATCAAAAACCTTCACCCGCTGCAGCATCTCGTTCTCCTCCTTCTGGATCCGGGCCCGCTCGGCATTGATCTGGGCTTGCGCCTCCAGCGTCTTATAGTAATCCCGAAACAGAGTCTGAATATGCACCACCCCCGTCTTCGGCTTCTCTTCCGCAGACAGCGGGAGCAACAAGGCCGCCCCCATCCCCAGCAGCATCAACGATCGTTTCATCACCCCTTCCACAAGTCGGTCGCATCCTAGCCACGCCTCTCCTGAAACTCAAGGCCATTCAAATTCCCCAAGACCCGAAGCCCTCCGCCATGCAACTCATCGAGTCCCCCGCCACCCTCCCTGCCCTGCGCGCCGCCTGGCCGAAACCCACCGCGCTCGTCCCCACCATGGGTGCCCTCCATGCCGGACACATCGCCCTCCTTCGCGAAGCCCGCCGCCTCGTCGGCCCCCACGGCACCGTCCTCCTCAGTCTCTTCGTCAACCCACTTCAGTTCGACCGCCCCTCCGACCTCACCGCCTACCCGCGCACCGGGGATGCTGACATCGCCATCGCCAAAGCCGAAGGCGTCGATGCCCTCTTCGCCCCCTCCGCCGACGACTTCTACGCCCCCGACCACTCCATCACCGTCGCCGAATCCCTCCTCACCAAACGCCTCTGCGGCGCCACCCGCCCCGGTCACTTCGATGGCGTCTGCACCGTCGTCCTCAAACTCTTCAACCTCCTCCAACCCGACCACGCCGTCTTCGGCAAAAAGGACTACCAGCAACTCGCCGTCATCCGCCGCATGGTCCGCGACCTCGCCGTCCCCGTCACCATCCACGGCGTGGAAACAGTCCGCGAACCCGACGGCCTTGCCCTTTCCTCCCGCAACCTCCGCCTCACCACCCCACAACGCGCGGACGCCCCCCGCATCCGCCGCGCCCTCCTCGCCGCCCGGGACATCGCCCCCACCGGCGAACAACGACCCGAAATCTACCTCAACGCCGCCCGCCAACACCTCGAACAATCACCCGCCGGGGTCCGCATCGACTACCTCGAACTCGTCGACCGCCACACCCTCCAACCCGTCGCCAAGGTTACCGCCCCCGTCCTCCTCGCCACCGCCGTCTTCTACGACGAGGTCCGCCTCATCGACAACATCGAGATCGGCTGACCCTCCCCTACTCCGGCCTTCCCTTCGGATCCGGCTTCTCCCCCTTGATCAGTCTTACCGCCTGCCGTGCCAAGCGCTGACCGAACAGGTCATAGCCCTCCTTGGTGTAGTGCAGGTCGTTGAACTTTTCCGGGATCATTCAACGCGGGAAGCTTGTTCTTCTTCGCGATCTCGTCGAAATTCTCCACCCACTTGCGGATCGGCTGCCCGCCCTGGGCAAACTTGACGTGGTGAATGGTGTCGTCCGGCAACAGCTTCTTCAGTTCCGGCAGAAACGAACTCTCCGGATTCAGTCCCACCATGTTCGACTGGCCGGAGAGGATGAACAAATAGTCCTCCCCCGCCTGGCCACCGAGGGAGAGGACAAGGGAACAGAGGGCAGAGAGGGCTGGAAATCTCATCCCTCCTTCCTATCCGTCCCCTGCGGGTTGACCAGCGGCAATTTCTCCCATCGCCCCCCCCACAAAACCTATCCATGGCTGAAGTTATGCCCTCCCCCTCCGGGAAAACGTCCCTCCGGACTCGCGCAACCCGCCGAAAGCGCCAGCATTGCCGAGGCCAACAACAGCGCCCCCCACCTGAGTATGTTCCTCTTCATGGTCGATTGATTTTTCATCGTCTCGTTTGTTATTCGCTTGCTTCCTCAAAACTCATACCGGAGTCCCACTCCCACATCGTTGCGCTCCCCCCGGAAAAACGAAGCGTTCGAATCGACATCGAGGTAGTTGTAGTAAAAATCCGCCGACCAGTTCTGGTCAATCGTGTAAAGCAACTGCACCCCCGCCCCAAAGATCTCCTGCTCCTTCCGGGCTCCCGTCGAATAGTCCAGATCCGCGTAGGTCACCTGCACCGCACCATCGACCCTGTCCATCAGGTGCGACTCCACCCGGAACATCACCTCGTAGCCGTCGTAGCGGAAGTTGCTCCCGTCCGCATCATTGTTCAAATACGAACAGCGCAGGATCATCCGCGGCGCGGTGGCGCTCCCGGGCTGAATCAACGAGAGACTGACCCGGTCCCGCTCTCCATCCCGGTCCGTCACCCCTCCTCCACTCCCGTCAAAATCATCCCACTCATGCACCCAGGAAAGCTCGGTCTGCAGGCACCCGGTCAACTCCGTCCCCACCATCAGTCCGATGTTGTTGCTGTCCACCCCGACAATCGCACTGTCCGCATCCTCCCAACGGTGACTGTAGGTCGCCCGACCATACCAGCCATCACTTCGGTAGTTCAGATAGAGCGCCGGTTCCACCACCGTCACATCAAACTGATCCGGCGCCACGGCCCCCCCCGAACTGTCGAAGTGAAAGGTCTGGTCCAACCGAATCGCCACCCCGGCATCCATGCTGCCGTTGTCCATGAAGCGATAGGCCCCTTCCGCCGTGATACCGAAATACCCGCTCTCCTGATCCGCCCCGATCACCCCCCCATCCGGCACAAACTGCACGTTGTCGTCGTAACCCACATACCCGCGCACCCAGAAGGTCCACGCCCGTGCCCCATCTCCTCCCGGCAGCGCGTCAAAATCCGGACCAATGCCCGGCGATTCAAAATCGGCCCGCAGACCGCAGTTCAAGGCGAGCAACACCCCCGTGGTGATCCAATAACGCGTTCTCATAACGATTGCAGATCTTCTACCCACTCGGCAGCGCATAGGGCAAGCAGACATTCACGAAAGCTCGCCGCCTTGTTCACAATCGGCCCCGCACCCCCGCCTTATTTATTCAACTTTCTCATAGGATCATGGTGTGCCGCACTTGTCGCGCTGGACACTAGATTCTTTCCATCACCCGCCGCGATGCGGACGGTGAGATTCGCCGGAGGAAGCAGGCTCCAGGGAAAGCTTCACCGCGCCAAGGCATCCCCCGCCCAGTCCGAGCGCACCTGCCCCGGCGTCAGCGCCAGATTCCAAATCTTCACCTCGTCGATCCTCCCATCCATGAACTCCGTTCCCGACGAATGTCCAATGTGCATCGTGTGGGCCGGAGTCATCAGTATGGGCGTGCCGGCGAACTCAATGCGCTTCTTCAGATCAGCATCAAGGTAAAGCCGGCATTCCTTGTTCGCATCGTCGATCACATAGGCAATGTGGTACCACCGATGAAGCGCGAGCTTGCCGCCTTCCCCGTTGCTTCCGGTGTCCTCGGCGTAAAAGTTGACCGCCGTTTCGATCCAATTTTTCCCATCACCAATGTCGCCATGCACCTTGGCCGCATTGACCTTCATGTCGAAGGTCTGCTCTCCGCCGTGACGTGTTCCAAGAATACCTGAAAAGGTCGGTGGACGGGTGAGAAACACCCAGGCCGAAATGGTGAAGGTCGAGAGCGCAAAGTCTTCGGAGTATGGAATCACAACGTTGTTGCCATCCTTGCGCACGAATTCGAGTGACTTGCCGAGCTTACCGGCGGCTGATTTGGCACCCACGATCCGACCATGGTGCTTACCCGCTGAATCCTTGGCCACTTCGCCCTCGTCATCGAGGGTCCAATGCGCAAGGGGTTTTGGCGTTTCTGCTTCAGCCGCCGCGAATGCGACCATGGAAATTATAACAAGGGTGCGGAGCATGACGAAAGGGATGGTGTAAGATGAAACGCATCCGGCTCGACAGGTCGAGAATAAACTGCGGGGGGAAACTGCAGGGTCCCTACACTTGGGAAACAGAGGGAAATTTTGACCACTGATTTCTCTGATTTCTCTGACTTTTAAGAATAGAAATTGGAGATCATCGCGGGAGAACCGGGGCAATAGCCCCACTTCAGGATTTACTGTCTTTTTCATCCCAAATAGATCTGTGAACTCAGTGTAATCAGCGGTTGCTCCCTTTGTTTCGGAATCAAATCTCCCTAGTGTAAGAGCCCTGGGAGAACGTGCCGCCACCCGCCCCTCCCGAGTCCCTGGGAGTCAGTAAGAAGATAGCTTATCTCCGCCCCGCAGAGCCTCAGGAGTCACGGACCGCCCCGCTGGGCTCTGGAAATTCCTCACGCAAACACATCCATGACCGCCTTGCCGTGGCCGTCCTTGGTGGCAAAGAAGGGACGCTTCTCCACGTCGTAAACCGTCTGCGGACTGATCCCCATCGCCGTGAAAATGGTGGAGTGTAGATCCATCACGGAAACCGGATCCTTCACCGCGATCAGCGGCCGCTCGTCGGCCGTGGCTCCATGGACAAAGCCCTTCTTCACTCCCCCACCAAACATCGCCACGCTGGTTCCACCGGTAAAGTGGCGATGGAGCCCGTAGTGCTTGGGCTCCTCCAGGGTCTTGCTTGCCGCACGGCTCTGATCCTTGGCATTCGATCCGGGCACTCCCTCGATCATCATGTCGCGGCTAAACTCGCTGGCGATGACCACCAGGGTGCGGTCGAGCAGGCCCTTGGCCTCCAAATCGAGAATCAATTGCGCGATCGGCTGATCGATCTCCTTCTTCAGGCGATCCACCGTGCTGTGTCCGTTCTCGTGCGTGTCCCAGTGGACAAACGGAATGTACTCGGTGGTCACTTCCACAAAACGGGCCCCTTCCTCCACCAATCGACGCGCCAACAAACAACCCCGACCAAAGCGCCCGGTGTCGTATTTCTCGTAGGATTCCTTCGGCTCCCGGGTCAAATCAAAGGCATGCTTCTCCTTCGACTGCAAAAGACGATGCGCACTGTCCATGGAACGCAGCATGGACTCCTGCTGGTAGTCGCTGATCAACTCACGATGGGGATTCTGATCGATCAACTTCTTATACTGCAGATAGCGATTGCTGAACCGTCCCGCCTCCATCCCCTCGGGGGGCTGCACCGAACGCACCGCATCCTCCGGGAAGGGAAGATTCATCGGGCCGAACTCCGAACCGAAAAATCCACCCGTCGTGAAGGCCTTCAGTTCCTCCTTTTCCCCCACCCCTTCCAAACGCTGCCCGATGTTGATGAAGGGAGGAACGACGGGATTCTTCGGACCGAGAACCTTCGCCATCCAGGCCCCGATATGCGGCGCCGCCACGGTCAACGGCGGAACGTATCCGGTGTGCCAGTGATACTGATGCCGCGAGTGCAGAATGTGCCCGAGGTCCGGTTGCACCGCCGAGCGGATCAGCGTGCCGCGATCCATGACCTTCGCTATGTTCTCCAGCCCCTTGGTGATCTTGATGTGGTCCACCGAGGTATCGATGGCTGGAAAGGTGCTGAGGATGTTGTCCACCTCCACGCCCTTCTCGAACGGTTGGTAACGCTTCGGATCAAAGGTGTCCGGAGCCGCCATGCCCCCGGCCAGCCAGATCAGGATGCAGGAATCCGCCTTGGCGCGGGGATGGAGCACCACCGACTCCGGGGCGCCCCAAGTGCGGGCTCCGGCACAACCAAGCGCCGCCACCGAGGCGGCACTGAGCTGTTTGAGGAATTCCCGGCGGGCTAATGTCTCTTGCTTCGTCATGATCGTTCGTTAGCGGATGATTTGAAACTCGGGTTGCATGAAGACCATCCACAACAGGTCTTCCACCGCGATCGGATCGCGACCATCGCCTGCCACGGCCGCCAAGACCCCCTGCTCCCCCGCCGTCGGCTTCCGCGACAACGCGTAAAGGCTAAGCCACTCGATCAACTCCCCACTCGATTTGCCCTCGCTCACCAGCTGCTTCGCACCCCCACTCAGATAGCCCGCCAGAATGTCGCCGTTCGACAGGTCGATCGCCTGCAGGGTGGTGAGATCGCCGGGGCGGGTCGTGACCACCTGGTCGCGATTCGGCCGGCCAAGCGAACGCATCAGAAAATCACTCGGCACAAGGGCCGCACGGATCGGCATCGTCGGGGGGCCCGCACCGACCGGCAAACCGGAGGCTCCGGTCAGCACCGGGCCCCATGGCGACGCTCCATGACCTGCTATCTCCGCCGCCGCCTGCCAGGAGCCATCGGGCATCTTCGCTTCCCAACTCTTGTCCGTGGCGACAACGCCTTGCTTGCCGCCGCTCACCATTTCCACCTGACAAATGAAGCCGGCCGAACCACCGAACATCTCGCCATCCACTTCGATGAGATTCTCCCCCTTCACCAGATGGGCCTTCACATCGAGTTGGACCGGCTTGGTCCATTCCTTCGACGATCCCACTGACGCACCATTGATCTTCATCGTGAAGGCATTGTCGCAGGTCGCGATGACCTTCCCTGATTCAGGAATCCCGCTCAACGTGAAACGCTTCCGAAAGCTGGTCTTCGCCGTGGTTGTCCCGGCGTGCCAGATCCATTTGGCCGTGATCGGTGCGGGAGCGGCCGAGGCCGCTTCCTTCGGGGAGGCCGGCTTCGGCATCGAACGATTCACCTGGGCCGCCGCCTTGTCGGGGTAGGTGCCGGTGATCTGCCAGATCGAGTCCATCAACTGCTCCGCCGTCATCCGCTTGGCGATCGGTCCGGCATAGCTGTAGTCCTCGCCGGGATCCGCGCTCAACACAACGGTCTGGGACTGATAGGCCTCCGAGGTCATGACGAAACGGATGAACTTGCGCAAATCGTATCCGTCTTCCGCAAATCGCACCGCAAGGTAGTCGAGGAGGTCCTCGTTCCACGGCTTGGTGTGCATGGCATCGACGGGGTGCACGATCCCACGCCCCATCAGACGCTCCCAGAGACGGTTGACGATGGTGCGGGTGAACCGCCCGTTCTCGGGATGCGTGATGAGACCCGCCAGTTGCTTCAAACGTTCAGCCTTGGGCGCTTTGGGGTCCACGTCCCCGATCTCCGGAAAAATCCACTTCGCGGTGGCCATCTTTCCGGTCGGCTTGTCACAACGATTGAGCTCGAGGGGCGTGTCCGCGTAAATCGCAGCCAAATTGTACGCCTCCGACAGGGTCCAGCGATCGATGAAGCTGTCATGACAGCTGGCACACTTCATGTTGATGCCAAGAAAAACCTGCGAGATGTTTTGCGCGAACTGGATGTCCCGGGTCTGGCTGGAATTG
Source organism: Verrucomicrobiota bacterium (assembly GCA_027619375.1). GTDB lineage: Bacteria > Verrucomicrobiota > Verrucomicrobiia > Verrucomicrobiales > Akkermansiaceae > JAPKDA01. The sequence continues at coordinate 25,983 of JAQCFL010000013.1, forward strand.
ACGTCCCCCCGCCACTGGATGCCGTCTATGAAGCCCGCCGATTCCCCGGTGGGGGAAACCAACTCCCGCACCAACTGATCGTACGGCTTGTTCTCGCGCAGAGAGGTGTAGAGCCAGGTCGTGATCTGCTTGCGGCCCCCCGTGATGAATCCCGTGCCGGTGTAGTCGTTGCGCAGGAGGTCGTTCCAGGTGGTGAGCCAGTGGTCCGCGTAGGAAACGTCCTTGGAAAGCAACTGGTCGATCACCTTCTCACGCTTGTCAACGGCGGTGTCGGCCACAAAGGCCTGCAACTCGGCCGGAGGGGGAAGCAGTCCGATCACATCAAGCGAGACCCGTCGGAAAAAGGCCGCATCCGAAGCCGGCGGCGGCAGGCTCTGCTTGTGCCTGGCAAGGTCGGCATCGAGGAGGCGGTCAATGGGATGATCTCGACCATTCTGCGGAGCAGGCAACTCGACCTTGCGCGGCTTCAACGGCGGCTCCCAGGAGGTCTTTCCGAGGGTCACCCCTTCCTCCCAGGGCAGGCCCGCGTTGATCCAATCCCTGAGCACCGCAATCTCCGCCGCCGGAACCCGGGACCCCTTCGACGGCATCCGTTCGTCCTTATCCTCCGAAAGCACCAATTTCATGAGGAGGCTCTTGTCCGCATCCCCGGGGATGACAGCCTCCCCCCCTTCCCCACCAGCCAGCAACTCGGCCCTCGTGTTCATCGCCAAGCCCCCTTTTTTCTTCTTGCCCGTGTGACAATCGCCACAGTGCTCGGCGAGGATCGGCATCACTTCGTGCACGAAATCCACCGCCCACAAGGACGAGGGCAGCGCCAGGGAGAGAAATGCGATGGCGAGCGGTCGAGTCATCTGTAAGGACATGAATTGGGGGAAGCGGGAAAACGGTGGCGGTGCAGGCATCAGCGCTATTCGCCGCGTCGTGCCGGGGAGATCTACGAACCGTCAGGAGCTCCCTTTCAGTGGATATTTGCTGTAATGTAAGGCTTCTTGTCAATGATTCCACGAGAATCCGCTGAGGACCGGGAGCCCCGCCTTTTTTCTTCCCCACTTCCTCAATCCTGCACCACCCCCACCCGAGGAAAGAGTTGCTCCAACTCCTCGCTGGCGACCAAGGGAGCGGTGGCGTCCCGCCACCGATTCTTCCAAAGGGCGGCGGGTTGGCAGTGCGCGGATGCTCAAAGCTGGCGGTTGTTCCGTCGGTCGTGAACCGCTCAACCCCCCATCAAACTCCCCCGGATGCGTCCCGAACCACGCCTCCACTCCGTTCACCTGCCCATCGCTGTCCGGATCACCCCCAAAGCCCGATCAATCCCCGTTCCCTCCCATCTTTCGGTGACGGGTTTGTCAACAGGCTGCTAACAATTCCCGAAATCGCTCTTATCTGAGCCACACTCTACTCCGTCCCCGCCGACCAGGGCGGTTGTCTGGAAATTACAAGATGTTGATTATCAATGGTCCGGTCCTAACAAATTTTGGGATACAAGAACGCTTCTTCAGCGATCCAACGTTTCCAGGCAACCGCCCTGCCCCGCCGACAGGCTCCCGCACAAAGGCCTTCGCCTCACTCCCTCTTTGCGCCACACTCCCCCCGTGACCTCCGATTTCCTCGTCATCGGCTCCGGCATCGCCGGCCTCTCCTTCGCCATCAGGGCCGCCCAATTCGGATCCGTCGTGGTTGTCACCAAAAACAAGGCCCTCAACTCCAACACCGCCTGGGCCCAGGGCGGCATCGCCTCCGTCCTCCCCGCCGGCTTCCGCGACGACGGCGACTCCATCGAGAAGCACGTCGCCGACACCCTCGACGCCGGGGCCGGCCTCTGCAACGAGGAAGCGGTCCGCGCCATCGTCGGTGAAGGCGCCCGCACCATCCAGGAACTCGTCTCCTGGGGCGTCGACTTCGACCCCGCCGCCGACAACCCCGAACACTTCTCCCTCGGCAAGGAAGGCGGCCACTCCAACCGCCGCATCCTCCACGCCAAGGACACCACCGGACACGAAATCGCCACCTCCCTTCTGGAAACCGCCCGCCGCACCCCCAACCTCACCCTCCTCGAGAACCACTTCGCCATCGACCTCCTCACCACCGCCAAACTCGGCCACGTCACCGAGGACCGCATCCTCGGGGCCTATGTCCTCATCGCCCCCACCGGCGAGGTGGAGGTCTTCCGCTCCGACCGCGTCATCCTCGCCACCGGCGGCTGTGGCAAGACCTACCTCTACACCACCAACCCCGATTCCTCCACCGGCGACGGCGTGGCCATGGCCTGGCGCGCCGGCGCCAGCATCGCCAACATGGAGTTCGTGCAGTTCCACCCCACCTGCTTCTACAACCCCGGCGCCACCGGTGCCGAGGCCCGCTCCTTCCTCGTCTCCGAAGCGGTCCGCGGCGAGGGCGCCGTCCTCCTCAATGGCAAGGGCGAGGAGTTCGTCACCCAATACGATCCCCGCGGCTCCCTCGCCCCACGCGACATCGTGGCCCGCGCCATCGATACCGAACTCAAACGCACCGGCGCCCCCTGCGTCTTCCTCGACACCACCCGAAAGTCGAAAAGCTTCCTTCAGGAACGCTTCCCCTTCATCTACGACACCCTCCTCAAATTCGGACACGACGCCGCCCTCGACCCCATCCCCGTCGTCCCCGCCGCCCACTATCAATGCGGCGGCGTGGTCACCGACCTCCACGGCAAAACCAACATCCGCGGCCTCTTCGCCATCGGCGAGGTCGCCTGCACCGGCCTCCACGGCGCCAACCGCCTCGCCTCCAACTCCCTCCTCGAAGGCAACGTCATGGCCCACCGCGCCCTCGAGGAAATCCAACGCCTCTTCCCCACCGACAAACCCGCCAACAGCACCCCGAAAATCCCCGCCTGGGAACACGGCGACACCGCCCACCCCGACGAACTCGTCGTCATCTACCACAACTGGGACGAACTCCGCCGCACCATGTGGGACTACGTCTCCATCGTCCGCACCGACAAACGACTCCAACGCGCCTCCGTCCGCCTCCGCAACCTCCGCCACGAGGTCCGCGACTTCTACTGGGGCCACCGCGTCACCCACGACATCCTCGAACTCCGCAACCTCGTCGCCGTCGCCTCCCTCATCATCGACTGCGCCATCCGCCGCAAGGAATCCCGCGGCATCCACTACACTCTCGACCACCCCGACCCCCGCGAAGAATACCTCCACGACACGGTCCTCCGGAGATTCTAGCTCCCTGCCGCGTAACGGCGCTTCTGCGAGGCGTCGGCGGTTGCACCATCACCGCCAGTTCAACCTCTCGATCCTCCTTCCCGCACCTCCCCAACGTGGTGCTGGCTCCCCCCCCCATTTGGCCCCCGGGACTTCGCCCCCCTCACGCCGGAATCGCCCTGCTCCCCCGATCAAACAACTCCTCCGGCAACTCCGCCACGCTGGGAACAATGTAGTCCGGGCGGTAGGCATAGGCTTCCACCTCCTCCAAGGCGGTGTGCCCCGAGAGAACCAACACCGTCGTAAAGCCCAACTGCACCCCCCCAAGCACGTCGGTGTACATGGTGTCCCCGATCATGGTCACCTCGTCGGTCCGCAGACCCAGTTCCTTCCGCGCCATCCGCATCATCACCGGACTCGGCTTGCCCACCGAAAACGCCTCCCGGCCCGTGGCTTTCTCAATCATCGCCACAATCGCCCCGCAACCCGGGCGGACCCCGCTCTCCGTCGGACAGCGCGTGTCCATGTTCGTGGCGATCAACCGCGCCCCCTTCTCCACCAGGGTCACCGCCCGCTCCACGATCTCGAAGTTCAGCGTTCGCCCCTCCCCCACCACCACGAAGTCCACCTCGTCGTCCGCCATGGTGTAACCGTTCACGTGCAACGCCTGAGCCAAGCCGTTCTCCCCGATCACGAAGGCCGTCCCCCCCGGACACTGCGCAGACAGAAACCGCGCCGTCGCCATCGCACAGGTGAAGACATCATCGTCTTCCGCCTCGATCCCCAACCGCCTCAGCTTCAGGGCCATGTCCCGACGCGTCCGTTGACTATTGTTTGTTAGAAAAAGGAACGGGTAACCCTCCTTCCGCAGAAAGGAAATAAAACGGTCGGCTCCCGGAACAAGCTGATTGCCCCGGTAGATGACCCCGTCCATGTCGAGCAGGAATCCTTGAGTTCTCATGAGGAACTACAAGCCCACCGCGTGCCAAGCGTATCGAAATCGCGAGGAATCAACGCTGCCTGTTGACCCTCAGCAGATATCCACTCTCCAACTCGCGCCCCACGAGCCCCTCCTCCCCAACGTAGTGCAGGCTTCCACCCCGCAAATGGCCCCCGGGAATCCGTCCCGGACCCAACCCATTCGGCATTCCGCCGCAGCCCCGCCGCAGCCCCGCCGATCAAACAAACCTCCGCCGTACCAGCGACGGATTCCGGCGATCATGCCGCAACACCAAAACTCTCATGAAATTTCCCCTGATGTCATAGAGAAAGTGATACGGAAACCGCTCCAGATTGTAGCGCCGCAGGCCGCTGGAATCAAAGTGGTAAAAAGTCGGATTCTCCCGAGCTCTTCGAAGCCCGACTTGAAACTCCGCAAAGAAATCATCTCCGAGTTCAGGAGAGACTTCGTTGTAGCTGGCAAGGATCCCGTCCAAATCGCGTTGGACACGCCTATGAAACCTAACCTCCACGATTCTTCAACCCCGCCACCAGTTCATCGAAAGTAATCAGCACCTCTGGATCAGCCTCACCCTCCCGCACCCGGTCCGCAACCTCATCATCCGACACTGCGTAAACAGGCGATTCCAGCCCACGCAACAGCCTCGAAGCCAAAGCAGCCCGCTCTTCCTCCGTGAGCTTCGCGGCCTCAGCCGCAATTTCATCCAGCTTCATGACCCCGACATCCTAGCCCAAAGCCCGTGCATCGCCATCCATATTTTCTCTCCCCTACTCCTCTTTCCTCCGCCCCCGCACCACCGCATACCCAAACACCACCGCCGACACCAAATACGCCTCCAAAATCACCCACAACACCGAGTAGGCCGCATACCAAAGATCCGACACCGAACCCGCCGGGCTGTAGGCTCCCGTTGAAGTCAACAACTCACAAATCAACACCACACTCAACGCCATCTCCACGATCGCCCAGGTAACGCCAATGACCACCCCAACAAGCGCAATCCCCAACGGGGACACTGTCCCTTCCGCCTTTCCCACCCGCCAACAACTCCATACCCCCCACCCGATGATCGCCACCCAGAAGACCCACGTCACACCACCCCCTCCCACCGCATCCAGAAAATCAATCTGATCCGGCGGATAATCCTTCCTGTCAGTACGCCATTCCATCAGAGCCTCACTCCTTCCCCTTCAACCTCCCCGCCTCCCCCGCCGGCCACTGCGCCCCGACATTGATCCATTGCCGCAGCACCTCGATCTCCTCCGCAGACACCCGCGTCCCCACCGCCGGCAAACATTTCCTCGCCTACAGCATGCCCCTCAGCGGACACGACCGCAGCCAGGTCATGATCCCCGACCGCTACCTCCGCGAATACTTCCTCCCCCCCTTCTGGAACGCCATGGAAAAGGCCCACCTCAAATCATTGATGGTTAACTCCGGCGAGATCAACGGCATCCCCGTCCATGCCAGCTACCCCATCCTCACCCGCCTCCTCCGCGACCAGATGGCCTTCGACGGCGTCCTCGTCAGCGACTGGGCCGACATCGAGAAACTCCACACCGTCCACCGCGTCGCCCCCGACATGCGCGAGGCCGTCCGTATGGCCATCGACGCCGGCATCGACATGGCCATGGTCCCCCTCGACTACCAATTCACCGACCACCTCGTCGCCATGGTCAAGGAAGGCATCATCCTCGAGGAACGCCTCGACGAATCCGTCCGCCGCATCCTCCGCCTCAAACAGGAACTCGGCCTCTTCGAAAACCCCTACCCCGCCGAGAGCGCCCTCACCGTCTTCGGCACCGAGGAAGCCGCCGCCCTCTCCCTCAAGGCCGCCCGACAATCCCTCGTCCTCCTCAAGAACGACAACGTCCTCCCCGTCGCCGCCGACACCACCATCCTCCTCACCGGCCCCGGCTGCACCTCCCTCCCCGCCCTCCACGGCGCCTGGTCCTACACCTGGCAGGGCGCCGACCCCGCCGCCTACCCCCAACACCTTCCCGACCTCCTCACCGCCTTCAACGAAGCCCACGGCCGCGACAACGTCCTCTACGCCTCCGTCACCACCTACGACACCGTCCTCGATCTCGACCGCGCCGTCCGCGCCGCCCAACGCGCCGATCTCATCGTCTGTGTCCTCGCCGAGAAACCCGCCACCGAACAACCCGGCGACATCAACGACCTCGCCCTCCCCGCCGCCCAGACCGAACTCGTCAAGGCCCTCTCCTTCGGCAAACCCCTCGTCGTCATCCTCCTCGAAAGCCGCCCCCGCCTCATCACCGAAATCGACAGCCTCGCCAACGCCGTCATCTTCGCCTCCCACCCCGGCCCCTTCGGCGGTGCCGCCCTCCACGACCTCCTCACCGGGGCCATCAACCCCAGCGGCAAACTCCCCTTCACCTACCCCCGCGACCCCCACGCCATCCTCCCCTACGACCAC
>JAQCFL010000236.1 GCA_027619375.1 Verrucomicrobiota bacterium
TGGGGAGGACTTTTGGTGCGTTTGTTGATCGGCGGGGGCAAAACGAGTCGATTTGCGACTTGATCGGGGGGAGTTAATCAAAGACCTTCCCCCGTCTCGGAAACGGGGAGTAGCTCAGCTTGGTAGAGCGCTGGTTTTGGGAACCAGATGTCGCAGGTTCGAATCCTGTCTCCCCGACTCCGCAGAGACATTTTTGGAGGGAGACGGTGTGCGAGGATGGGGGAGGGGCCTTGGACGGGCGGAGGGGGAACCGCCGACGCCTCGCAGAGGCGCCGCTACGCGGGGAGGGGGAAGGCTGGCGACCGGGACGGTCACGCCACTGTATTAGCCGAGTTCCTTGAGGACGGCGTCGAGGGTTTCGCGGGCGTCGCCGAAGAGCATGCGGGTGTTGTCCTTGTAGAAGAGGGGATTGTCGACGCCGGCGTATCCGGCGGCCATGCCGCGCTTGAGGACGATGGTGGTCTTGCCTTTCCAGACTTCGAGGACGGGCATGCCGGCGATGGGGCTGTCGGCGTCCTCCTGGGCGGAGGGGTTGACGATGTCGTTGGCCCCGATGACCACGGAGACATCGATCTTGGGGAAGTCGGCGTTGATCTCATCCATCTCGAAGACGATGTCGTAGGGGACCTTGGCTTCGGCGAGGAGGACGTTCATGTGGCCGGGCATGCGACCGGCAACGGGATGGATGCCGAAGCGGACGTTGATGCCCTTGCCGCGGAGGTGTTTGACGACTTCGTTGACGGTGTGCTGGGCTTGGGCGACAGCCATGCCGTAGCCGGGGATGATCATGACTTCTTTGGCGGAGGAGAGGAGGGAGGCGGTTTCGGCGGGGCTGATGGCGATGACTTCTCCCGCCTCGCCGGTGGCGGTGGACACCGATTTGCCGCCGCCATTGCCGAAGCCGCCGGCGATGACGCTGAAGAATTTTCGGTTCATGGCCTTGCACATGATGTGGCTGAGTATGGCGCCGCTGGAGCCAACCAGGGCGCCGACCACGATGAGAAGGTCATTGCCGAGCATGAAGCCGGTGGCGGCGGCGGCCCAACCGGAGTAGCTGTTGAGCATGGAGACGACCACGGGCATGTCGGCACCGCCGATGGCGAGGACCATGTGGATGCCGAAAAGGAGGGCGATGACCGTCATGAGGAGCAGCGGGGTCAGGCCGCCGCCGTCCGCGCCTTGTTTGACGAAGAGGGCCCCGAGGAGGATGGCGAGGATGAGGAGGACGAGATTGAGCCAGTGGCGGGCGGGGAGGGTGAGGGGTTTGCCGCTGAGCTTTCCGCTGAGTTTGCAGAAGGCGATGATGGAGCCGGAGAAGGTGACCGCGCCGATGAGGACGCCGAGGTAGATTTCGACGAGGTGGATGGATTGCTCGGCTCCGGTGAGGTGTTCGGCGTGGCTGGGATCGAGGAAGGTGGAAAGGCCGACGAGGACGGCGGCGAGGCCGACGAGGCTGTGGAGAATGGCGACCAGTTCCGGCATTTGGGTCATCTGGACCCGCCGGGCGAGGAGGAAGCCGATGGCGGCACCCGCCGCGAGTCCGCCGAGGAGGAGGCCGTAGTTTCCATCCACCGCGCCCCAGATGGTGGCGAGGAGGGCGAGGGCCATGCCGATGATGCCATAGAGGTTGCCGCGGCGGGCGGTCTCCTGATTGCTCAAGCCGCCGAGGGCGAGGATGAACAGGATGATGGCGCCGAGGTATGAGACGGTGACGAGTCCTTCAGTCATTTGCTAGCGGAGCTATCTTCTGAACATGGCGAGCATGCGGTGGGTGACGGCGAAGCCGCCGACGATGTTGATGGTGGTGATGAGGATGGCGATGCCGGCGAGATATTTGACCCAGGCGGCATCTTGGGAGACCTGGAGAAGGGCGCCGATGATGATGATGCTGCTGATGGCGTTGGTGACGCTCATGAGCGGGGTGTGCAGGGCGGGGCTGACATTCCAGATGACCATGTAGCCGATGAAGCAGGCCAGGATGAAGACCGTGAAGTGGATCATGAAGGAGGGCGGGGCGACCAGGCCGACGCCGAGGAGGGCGGCCCCGCCGACGAGGAAGGGGAGGAGGATGGACCAGAGGGAGGGCTTGGAGGGAGTGACGGGGGCGGGGATGGCGGCGCTTTTTTTGGCGCTGGCCCCGGACTGGGGGGCGGCGGAAAGTTTGGGGGCTGGAGGCGGCCAGGTGATGGAGCCGTCCTTGATGACGGTGGCGCCGCGGATGACCTCGTCGTCCATGTTCACGTCGATCGTGCCGTCCTGATTGGGGCATAGTTCGGCGAGGAGGTGGCGGAGATTGGTGGCATAGAGTTGGCTGGACTGGGTGGCGAGGCGGCTGGGGAGATCGGTGTAGCCAATGATGGTGACGCCGTGGGCCTCGACGATCTGGTCCGGTTTGCTCAGCGCGCAGTTGCCGCCCTGTTCGGCGGCGAGATCGACGATGACGCTGCCTTCGCGCATCATCTTCACCATGGCTTCGGTGATCAGTTCGGGGGCGGGTTTGCCGGGGATGAGAGCGGTGGTGATGATGATGTCGACCTCCATGGCCTGCCGGGCGAAGAGTTCCATCTCGGCCTTGATGAACTCCTCGCTCATCGTCTTGGCGTAGCCACCTGCTCCCGCACCGTGTTCGTCCTCCTCGAAGTGGAGCATGAGGAACTCGGCATCCATGCTCTCGACCTGTTCCTTGACCTCGGGGCGGGTGTCGAAGGCGCGGACGATGGCCCCCATGCTTTTGGCGGTGCCGATGGCGGCGAGACCGGCGACCCCTGCGCCGATGACGAGGACCTTGGCGGGCGGGATTTTGCCGGCGGCGGTGATCTGGCCCATGAAGAAGCGGCCGAAGTGCTGGGAGGCCTCCACCACGGCGCGATAGCCGGCGATGTTGGCCATGGAGCTGAGGGCGTCGAGTTTCTGGGCCCGGGAAATGCGGGGGACGCTGTCCATGGCGAGGACGGTGGCCTTGCGGACGGCGAGGCGCTGCATGAGCTCGGGATTCTGGGCGGGCCAGAGGAAGCTGAGGAGGAGGCCGCCTTCGCGGAGGAGGGCGACCTCATCGAGGCCCTGGGGCTCGTGGTTCTCGGGGGCGCGGACTTTGAGGATGATGTCGGAGGAGGCCCAGAGTTGGCGGACATCGTCGATAATTTCGGCGCCTACTTCCTGGTAGGCTTCGTCGGGGAAACTCGCGGCGGTTCCGGCACCCCGCTGGATGGCCACGGAGAATCCGAGTTTGCGCAGGTGTTCGGCGACTTCCGGGGTGGTGGCGACGCGGCGTTCGCCTTGGTGGATTTCCTTCGGTATTCCGATCTGCATCTATCGTTCCGGCGGGGGTTCTGACCGAATGGTCAGCCGGAGGATAAACGGAGAGGGGGCTGTGTCGAGTCGGGGCTTTTTTGGGGAGAATCGCGGCGGGACGCCGCAGTGACGGCCCCGCTGATGCGGGGCGGGCCGACAGCCACGGCGTGGACGGGGGCGGTGGTGGAACCGCCGACGCCTTGCAGAGGCGCCGCTACGCGGCGGGGGAGGGGAAATGCGGGGAGGCCCTAGTTTCGCGGCATGGTGGCGTGGATCTGTTCGAGGGTCATGACGACGTAGGAAGTCACGAGGAGGGGGTCGTTCTCGAACCAGCGGGAATTCTCGTTGATCCATGAGCCGTTGGGCTTCTGGTTGGAGAGGAGGAGGGTGGCGAGGTCGCGGCGCCAGTCGGCTTCCTTGCCGTCCTTGAGGGGGAGCTTTTCAATGCCGGCGGCGGAGAGGGCCTTGGCCATGGTGTGGTAGTAGTAATAGAGCCCCTGTTCGCCGAGGCCGGGGTTTTCGTCGAGGGTGTAGTTATTGCCGAGCCATTCGAGGACGGCGGAGACCCGCGGGTCCTTGGCATCGAGGTCGGCGTAAACGAGGGAGAGCAGACCGGCATAGGACATCGAGCCGTAGGAACGCAGGGCGGTGGTGCCGTCGGGAAGTTCCTGGGAGCCCGCTTTGGAATCGCCGGGGAAGTAAACGAAGCCGCCCTTGTTGTCGGGATCGTCGGAGGCCCCGGGCAGGTCGTTGGTTTCGGTGAGGTTCTGGCAGCGGGAAACGAAGGTGAGGGCCGCCTCCCAGTCGAGCTCGGGTTGCTTACCGTGTTCGCTGTCCTTGGCGAGTTGGCGGGAATGGTAGAGGGCCTCGATGGCGAGGTAGGTGTTGGAGAGGTCGGAGTGGTCCGGGGAACTGCCGTAGCCGATGCCGCCATCCTTTTTGCTGTCCGGCTCCCCCTTCTTGTCCGAGCCGAACTGCAACGTGACGAGGTAGGCGCGGGCCTTCAGAAGGGCGGCCTCGTCGGCCTTTTTGTCCCGGGCGAGGAGGGCCATGATGGAGGTGGAGGTGCCGTAGTTTGCGAGGCCCTTGTCATAGATGCCGCCGTCCTCCTTTTGCTGGGCGAGGAGCCAGGTGTAGCCCTTGGTGGCGAATTCCGGTTCGGGGCCGGCGGGGTCGCGATTCGGATCGCGCATCGTCGCGGTGAGGGCGAGCGCGGTGAAGGCGGGCAGGGAGGGATCGCCCCAGTGGCCATCGGCCTGTTGATGGGACCGCAGGTAGGCGTTCCCCTTTTTGATGGTCCGCTCGATCTCCAACTGGAGGGAAAGATTGGGATTGGGCTTTTCCTGCGCAGGCAGAAGGGCCGGCAAGAGAAAGGCGGCGAGGAGGATGGTTGTTTTCATTTTGTTGGAGTGGTGTTGGTGTCAGAGGCGGAGTACCGGCTTGATGGTGACGGTGACGGGGGTGTCGACCGGGGGGACCTGCTTGGGAGTGGGGATCCATACGGTGTCGAGATCGCGATCCTTGCCGGGGTAGTTGAAGAGGGCGGAGTTGGCGGTGAAGATGGCGCCGATGTCGCCGGTGCTTTGCGCCTGAAAGACCCCCTCGTGCACGTAGGAGCCGCCGTAGATCCAAGGGGCGGCAGGGATGGTGGTTTCCGTGACGGTGTGGTAGATCCAGTCGTTGAGGGAGGCCTCACCCATGCTGCCGTCCTCCTTCTTCCAGGAGAGGAGGATCTCGACCCGGGCGGCGGCCTTCACCTCGTCGGAGACCTTCGGGTATTCGCTGGTGGGTTTCCAATCCTCGTCGAGGATGGGAAAAAGTTCCTCCGAGGCCTGATAGCGCAGCAGTTTGAGGGCGATGTTGAGGTGAAGGGGACTGATGTCGGTGACGAGGAGCGATTCGTGGAACTTGCCGTTCTGGTGGACGATGGCGTACTCGAGGATGCCGTCGATCATGTTGACCCGGGCCGGGAAGCTGATGCTGCGATCCTTTTGGTTGAAGGTGATTTCTCCCATCGAGAATTTGCCGTCGCCGAGGTCCTTGACGGCGGGCTTCTCCATCGCTGCGGCGGCGGGGACGGCCTCCGGCTCGGCGGGGGTGGCAGGCTCGGCTCCGAGGAGGCCGGCGCTGAGGAGAAGGATGGGAAGGGTCATTCGCATTGGGACCAAGGTGGAGCGAAAGGGGTGGCTTGTCAAAGCGCCACCTGCGGGAGCCGTGGCTAGGGAACGGGGGAGCGGGGGATTTCTTAGGTGGAAGTGGCGGCAAGACGCCTCGCGGGGGCCGCGTTGAGATCAATCGGGGGTCTCGCCGTCGGCGTCCTCTTCGAGGTCGCTGCGTTCCACCTTCTCGGGAGAGGCTGGCGGGCCGGGTGTCTGGGTGAGGGAACGGGCGAAGTATTGCCAGTGGAGGCGGGGGGGGGTTCGCTCGAAGTCGACCTCGGGACGCTCGGGGTGGGCGGCC
>JAQCFL010000237.1 GCA_027619375.1 Verrucomicrobiota bacterium
GGGTTCGGGGCGGGCGGTGTTCACGGGGAACGAGTTCGACTTGTTTTGTTCGGTGGCGGAGCAGTCGGGCTTTGCGCTGGGCAATGCGCTGGTGCACATGGAGGCCTCGGCAAAGCGGAAGATGGACCGGCAGTTGCGGGTGGCGGCGGACGTGCAGAAGGTGTTGTTGCCGGCGGAGGAGCCGCAGTTGCCGGGCTATCGGGTGCACGGGATGAATGTCCCGGCACAGTTGATCAGCGGCGACTACTACGACTACATTTCCCTGGCGGGTGGCGAGTTGGGGGTGGCGATCGCGGATGTTTCGGGGAAGGGGGTCTCGGCGGGCTTGATGATGGCGACCTGTCGGAGTGCGCTGCGGGCTGCGGCGATCCGGACGAAGTCACCGGCGGAGGCCTTGGCGGCGGTGAACCGGCAGTTGTTTCCGGACATGCGGGAGGACATGTTCATCAGCCTGGCGTATCTGATTCTGGAGAGTGGATCGGGGCGGATGCGGATGGCCCGGGCGGGCCACGATGCGCCGTTGATGTATCGTCGGGCGAGCGGGGAGATCGAGGTGTTGAGGCCGGGGGGGCTGGCGCTGGGGGTGGATGAGGGGCCGGTCTTCGAGCGGGTGACGCTGGATTTTGAGACGGCCTTCGAGGCGGGGGACTGCCTGTTGCTTTACACGGACGGGCTGAACGAGGCGGAGAACAAGGCGGGGGAGGAGTTTGGGAGGGAGCGTCTGCACGAGGTATTCCGGGAGGTGGCGCCGTGGGGGGCGGAGGCGGCGGGGGAGGCGCTGCGGAACAGTTTGGGCCGGTTTGTGGGGGGAAATCGGCAGATGGACGACATCACGCTGATCGTGATCGAGCGGCGATAGGAGTGTTTTGAGTGGCGACAAGGAGGCGACAAGGGGTTGACGCTGGGGGGCGGTGCGGTATTGGTTCCGGCATGCAGCAGGACGCAACGCAGGAGACGGAACTTCCGGAGGCCGGGGATGGTCTGGAGATCCCGGAGGCGGTGGAAAACGTGGAGGAGCAGGAAGCTCCGGCGGTGGAGGAGTTGGACGAGGTGGGGCGGCTGACAGCGCAGGTCAACGAGTGGAAGGATGCGGCGGTGCGGGCTGCGGCGGATCTGGACAACTACCGGAAGCGCATGGCCCGGGAGAAGACCGACCTGATCCGCTACGGGAACCAGTCCTTGCTGGAGGAGCTGCTGCCGGTGCTGGACAACTTTGAGATGGGTTTGCAGGCTGCAGCGCAGGACCAGAGTTCGATGATTTTCCAGGGGATGCAGATGGTGAAGAAGCAGCTGGACGATTTTCTTTCGAGCCAGGGGGTGGAGGAGGTGCCTGCGGCGGGGCAGGTCTTTGATCCGAACGTGCACGAGGCGGTGAGCCAGGAGGAGAGCAGCGAGGTGGCCAGTGGTTCGGTGCTGCGGGTGATGCGGCGGGGCTTTCGGATGAGTGATCGGTTGTTGCGCCCGGCGATTGTGGTGGTGGCGAAGGGGCCGTCGGTTGAGGGGGGGGAGCACGAATAAGATGCCTGCGACCCGCGATTACTACGAGGTTCTGGGGGTGTCGAAGGACGCCAGCGGTGCGGAGATCAAGAAGGCCTATCGCAAGCAGGCGATGAAATTTCATCCGGACCAGAATCCGGATGACCCGAAGGCGGAGGAGAAGTTCAAGGAACTGGGGGAGGCCTACGAGGTGCTGGGGGACGAGGACAAGCGGGCCGCGTATGATCGTTACGGGCATGCGGCGTTCAAGGCGGGTGGCATGGGTGGCGGCGGTGGAGGTGGGGGCGGCTTTGGCGGCTTCCACGACCCGATGGATATCTTTTCGCAGGTCTTCGGCGGGGCGTTCGGTGGCGGGTTCGAGGACTTTTTTGGTGGAGGGGGACGGGGACGCCGGGAGACGAGCGGGAAGAAGCGGGGCAGTGACCTGCGCTACGATTTGGAGGTCACCCTGGAGGAGGCGGCCCACGGTGCGGAGAAGGAGTTGGAAATCGAGAAGCACGCGGCCTGTAAGACCTGCAAGGCGAGCGGATCGAAGAGCGGCACGGGGACGAAGACCTGCACGACTTGCGGGGGTCAGGGTGCGGTGATGCGGCAAGCGGGGATCTTTGTGCAGCAATCGCCGTGTCCGGAATGCCGGGGTTCGGGGCACATTATCAGCGATCCCTGCGGGGATTGCGGTGGACAGGGGCGGGTGCAGAAGGCGGACCGCATTCGGATCAAGATTCCGGCGGGGGTGGGCGACGGCGTGCGTTTGCGTTCCAGCGGGAATGGCGATGCGGGGCTGCGCGGCGGGCCGGCGGGAGATCTTTACGTGTTCCTGCACGTGAAGCCGCACGATGTGTTCGAGCGGCGCGGGGAGGATCTCTTTTGTGAGGTGCCGGTGTCCTTTTCGACGGCGACGCTGGGCGGGGAGTTGAGTGTGCCGACTCTGGAGGGGAAGGCCTCGATCAAGGTGCCGGCCGGGACGCAGGGCGGGACGGTGTTCCGTTTGCGGAACCGCGGGGTGCAGGATTTGTCGAGTGGGCGGAAGGGAGATTTGCATGTCGAACTGCAGGTGGAAGTGCCGACGCGTCTCGACATTGCGCAGAAGGAGAAGCTGAAGGCCTTTGCGGAATCGATCGGGGAGGAGAACTCGCCGCTGCATGGGGGCTTTCTTGAGAAGGCGAAGCGCTTCTTCAATTTGTGATGCGGCGGTTCATCCGCGACGACTCTAACAGCGATGGACCGATTTCACATAGCGCCGGGTGAATGGAGCGGGGAGCGGCTCGTGTTGCGGGGTGATGAGGCGCATCATTGTCTGCGGGTGATGCGGAAGGAGGTGGGGGAGCAGGTGATGGCTTTTGACGGGGCGGGGCGTTGGGCGGTGGCAGAGTTGACGGAGACCGGAGGCGGAGAAGTGGTGCTGCGGGTGGTGGAGGCGGGGAGGGAGGAGGCCCTGCGGCCGGAGTTGGTGCTGTTGGTGGCGATCCCGAAGGGGAAGACGATGGATTTGATCGTGCAGAAGGCGGTGGAGTTGGGGGTGGCGGTGATTCAGCCGCTGGTGACGGAGCGGACGGTGGTGCGTTTGGAGGAAAAGGGGGCGGGGAAGAAGCGGGAGAAGTGGCAGCGGGTGGCGTTGGAGGCGTGCAAGCAGTGTGGGCAGAACACGTTGCCGGCGGTGCGGGAGCCGATGGGCTTGGCGGCGTGTTTGGCGGAAGAGGGGGGCGGGGTGAAACTGATGGCTTCGCTGGCGGAGGGGGCGCGGTCCTTTCGCGAAATGGTGGGAGGGATGGAGGAGTGTCCGGAACGGGTGGCGATCCTGGTCGGGCCGGAGGGGGATTTCACGCCGGGCGAAACGGCGGCGGCGTTGGCGGCGGGGTTTCAAGCGGTGACGCTGGGGCGCATCGTGCTGCGGGTGGAGACGGCGGCGCTCTATTGCCTGAGTGCGCTGCGGTTTTGGTGGGAGGATGATACCACCTTCAAATAAAATTTGGACGATTTGGCACGGGAGAAAGGTTTTGGTTGTTTGACTTTGAGATTTGGTGACTGGAGCTTCTTTGGCAATTGGATGGTGGAACGTCGATGGGGCGAACCGGAGAACTGGGAAATTTCCAACCCCCAAGTTCCAGATAGATTTCAAATCCAAATCCCAAGAACCAAACCCGGAAGGCCGGGGCGCCAAGCTTGGCGCCTGTGCGACGGGATCCGGGACCGGTCCAGGAGCCCGGGGCAATTGCGCTTGCCGAGTTGCGCTGGGGCAGGGATGCTTGATGCTGTGGATGGGACGGAAGACGTTGCGATGAAGAGTGAGCAGAGTGACCAAACCGCGATCCGCCTGGAGCAGGCGAAGGCGGTGTTTCTGGCGGAGATCACCAGTCTGCAGCAGGTGGCGGAGCGGCTGGACGGGAATTTTGTGGCGGCAGTGGAGGTGTTGCGGGAGACCATCGGGCGGAGGGGGAAGATCATCGTGGTGGGGGTGGGCAAGTCGGAGAACGTGGCCTCGAAGATCGTGGCGACCTTCAACAGCACCGCGGCGCCCTCGGTGTTGTTGAATTCCCAGAATGCGCTGCATGGGGATATTGGGGTGGTGACGGCAGGGGATGTGGTCTTGGCGCTGAGCTACAGCGGAGAGACCAACGAGTTGTTGAACATCCTGCCGTATTTGAAGCAACGGGCGGAGAAGATCATTTCGATGACCGGGCGGATGGATTCGACTCTGGCTGGATCGAGTGATCTGGTGCTGGACATCGGGGTGCAGAGCGAGGCGTGTCCGCTGGCGCTGGCACCGACTTCGAGCACGACGAGCATGCTGGCGATGGGCGATGCGCTGGCGATGGTCTTGATCCAGGCGCGGGGCTTCACGGCGGCGGAGTTTGCGGAGCAGCATCCGAACGGACACCTCGGGCGGCGCTTGTTGACGAAGGTGACCGACATCATGCGGTCCGGGGAGCAGTTGGCGCTGGCGGGGCCGGGGGACAGCGTGGAGGCGGCGCTGAAGGCGATGACGCGCTGCAAGGCGGGTGCGGTGGTGGTGACGGAGGAGGACGGGAAGTTGGCGGGAATTTTCACCCACGGGGATTTTGTGCGGGAGTATCAGAAGAACCGCATGGTGGCGGAGGCGGCGGTGGGGGACCACATGACGCGGAGTCCGATCTGCCTGGTGGGGGAGGAGTTGGCGACGGAGGCGTTGAAGGTGCTGGAGGAAAATCCGATCGATGACCTCGTGGTGGTCGATGCGGCGGGGCGGGTGATCGGATTGATCGACGTGCAGGATTTGACGCGAGCGCACATTCTTTGAGTGGAGGGGGTGGAGGAGAAGCCGGGGCCCGGAGCAGGAACTGCCGGGGCGGGGGAGTCGGTGGCTTTGGGAAAGAGGTGAGCCCTGACCTGCACGTGGTTAAGGTCGATTTCAAGACAGGTAGGGGACGGTCGCTCTGCGCCGTCCGGTGGCTTGACGCATCGAGAGCATCACAAGCCGATGTTGTTCGGGATAGCATCGATCAAAGTGAACCGCCCCTTAACCACATGCCATTCCGGACGGACATCCTTTCCGTCCCCTGTCCTTTCTGTCCCGGAGTGCGGAGGCTGGACTCCGCCCGGGGAGGACGGGGCTTGACCCGTGTGGAGGAAAAGAGCTGGGTGCGATGATGGAGGTGTGGCTCGTAGGGTGGGGAGATGGCTCCTCCAGCCATTAAAGGAATTGCGGACAAGGCCTGATTGTAAGAATTCTTTCCTGACACCTTCTTTTCATGCCATTCTGGTCTCTGGCACCACCTGAATCCCACGGGGCGGATCGCAGTGAAACCTTGCGTGTTGACCTCTAGCTCGCTTGACCCCCGGGACTCAAAGGACTATCCTCTACCGAGGGGAAAGTGAAGAGGATGAGCTTCCGTGAGATTCAAGATGCCCACCGTCAGGAAAGGGCAACGGATGCTCGCGCCCTGAAATCTGGCAAAATCTCCGCAGCAAAGCTTCAAGAGAGGAATTCGTTCATTCCGGTCGGAGCAACCATAAGGATCGACGATTTGGCAGGATACGTCAGGAACCGTCGGCCCAAGTGAGCGAATCGAAACCGGAGGATTCGCAGATTGGCGACTACGCGCCGATTTTCGATGTCTCGATGGAAGGGGGCGTCCCGTTGTCGTTGGTGGATAGGCGGCGAATACCTGGGCCTTGCTGGACGTTCCCCGAATAGGAAATCGCCTCGCCCTCTTCCGGCCATTCACCAGCAAGGATCTGGATTTGGCTGGGGATCGCCGTCTGCTGAAGGAGATT
>JAQCFL010000238.1 GCA_027619375.1 Verrucomicrobiota bacterium
CCTCCCTCACCATCACCCCCGCCTCCCCCCTCCCCGTCGGCCCAAGCTGGCGCCTCCACGTCTCCCCCGGCCTCCCCAACGCCGATCTCAGCGCCGTCACCCCCGCCGAAAACTCCCTCTGGGTCGGCACCATCAGCCCCACCGAAGTCCGCCACATCAGCGCCGTGGTCGAGGTCAACCAACCCCGCCGCCTCACCATCTCCTTCAACAAATCCCTCCCCGAAGGCACGACCCTCGAACAACTCGGCGAGTTCATCTCCCTCACCCCCGTCCCCGCCGACCTCAAACTGAGCCTCAACGAGAACAGGGACGAACTCACTTTCCTCGGTGACTTCCGCACCCGCACCGAATGGAACGTCCAGGTCAAAAACGGCCTCACTGCCGAGGACGGCATCGTCCTCAAGAAAACGGTCACCGAAAAAATCGTCTTCGAGGACCTCGCCCCCCGCCTCGCCGTGGCCAGCGACGACCACGCCCAACTCGCCGGCGGCACCCGCCGCTACGATGTCGAAACGGTCAACCTCTCCTCCTTCCGCCTCCGCATCAAACACCTCAAGGGCGACGATGCCGTCCGCGCCTTCCAGGGCTACCGCCACTACACCGGCGACGGCCCCAACGACGACGACATCAAGGGCACCAACGCCCTCCCCTTCGAACTCATCAACGGCACCGTCCTCGCTGACAAAATCTTCCCCCTCGACACCCCCCTCGACCACTCCAAGCTCATCGAACTCAACTGGAAGGACTACCTCCCCGAAACCGATCCCTTCGCCCTCCTCTTCGTCTCCCTCGAAGGCACCCCCCGCGAAGGACTGGAGTCCAAATACAACAAACCCGTCGTCACCCAGACCTTCGTCCAGCTCACCGACATCGGCCTCGCCTGGAAAATCAACGACACCGAGGCCTTCCTCTACGCCTACTCCTGCGAAACCGGCCGCCCCCTCCCCCAGGTCAAACTCGACATCTTCGGCGAGGACAGCGCCGTTCTCCACACCACCCGCACCGACGCCGATGGCGTGGCCCGCCTCCCCCGCGAGGCCGCCGGACGCCACCTCCGCGCCGCCTGGGGCGACGATACCTTCCTCACCGCCTTCGACCGCGAGATCTCCACGGTCTCCATGTGGCGCTTCCCGGTCCGCTTCGCCTGGGACTACGAACGCACCGCCCCCCGCCACGTCTTCCTCTTCACCGACCGCTCCCTCTACCGCCCCGGCGAAACAGTCCACCTCAAGGGAATCGTCCGCAACCTCGACAACGACCGGTTCCAGCAGGATCCCAAAACCAAGCCCCAACTCACCGTCCGCGACAGCGCCCAGCGCACCATCCTCGAACAACGCCTCACCCTCTCCGCGCACGGCAGCTTCGACCAGACCCTCACCCTCCCCGCCGAAACGGTGGGCCGCTTCTCCGCCACCCTCAGCTGGCCCGAGGAGGATGCCGCCGCCGAGGCCATCGAGGACTGGCAGGAACGCTACCTCGCCGAAAGCAACTGCTCCTTCGACCACCAGTTCCGCGTTGAGGAATTCCGCCGCAACGCCTTCGAGGTGAAATCCTCCCTCACCGCCGGCGAGAAACTCGGCGACATGCAGTTCACCCTCGACGCCAACTACTACCAGGGCCAGCCAGTCGCCAACGGCACCGTGAAATGGTTCCTCAACTCCAACACCACCGGCTTCTACCCCGACGGCTACCGCGACTACCTCTTCTGCGACCACCGCGAATACGATTCCTACTATTGGAGCCACTACTTCGGCTACGACGACGGCGAATACTACGGCTCCCGCAGCACCAGCAAGAACGGCGAACTCGCCCTCGACGAGAACGGCCACGCCGCCTTCGCCCCCGCCCTCGAGGCCGAGGAGTTCCCCGCCCCCCGCCACGTCTCCATCACCAGCGAGGTCACCGATGCACGGAACCAAAACCTCTCCAGCTCCGCCTCCCTCACCATCCACGGCTCCGAAACCTACCTCGGCGTCTCCCGCCTCGATCAACTCGTCCGCGTCGGCGACACCGTCAACCTCCAGCTCGTCGCCCTCACCCGCCACGGCAAACCCTCCGCCGAACCGGTCACCGCCAGCCTTAAGCTCCAGCGCACCTTCAACGAACAGGTCAAGCTGAAGGCCAAAAACGGCCGCGTCTCGGTCCGCAACGAATCCCGCACCGAGGACCTCGGCGAACAATCCCTCACCATCCAACCCGCCGACACCGCCGCCGGCGGCCTCAACGTCCCCTTCGCCCCCACCAAACCCGGCCGCCACACCCTCACCTTCTCCGGCACCGACGCCGCCGGCGTCCCCTTCCGCACCGCCACGGTCCTCTACGTTTACGGCAGCGAGGAATACCCCTGGGCCTTCGAGAGCGGCATGAAAATCAAGCTCGTCCCCGAGAAACCCAACTACAAGCCCGGCGAAACGGCCCGCATCCTCGTCCTCTCCCCCATCGAAGGCACCGCCCTTGTCACCCTCGAACGCGAAGGCGTCCAAAGCCACTACATCCGCGAACTCCGCGCCGAAAATCCCGTCATCGAGGTCCCCGTCACCGAAAACAACGCCCCCAACGCCTTCGTCTCCGTCCTCGTCATCAAGGGCGCCCGCGACAACCGCCGCGAGGTCAAGGAACCCATCCTCCGCCTCGGCTATTGCGAGTTGATGGTCGAAAACACCAGGGAACGCCTCGCCGTTTCCATGGAAATCCCCGGCGCCTACCACCGCCCCGGCGAGGAGGTCACCGTCTCCGGACTCATCACCACCTCCACCGGCACCCCCCTCCCCAACGCCGAGGTCACCCTCTGGGCCGAGGACGAGGGCACCCTCGCCGTCATGGGCTACCGCAACCCAAACCCCATGGCCTTCTTCTACGCCCCCCGCCAACTCCGCACCACCGCAGGCACCTCCCTCGGCAGCTTCATCTCGGAATCACCCGAGGAACGCTACTTCTTCAACAAGGGCTTCTTCATCGGCGGCGGCGATGGCGACTACTTCGATGACCTTGCCGATCTCGATGTCCGCGAAAATTTCGACCCCTGCGCCCACTGGGCCCCCGCCCTCCTCACCGGCCCCGACGGTCGCTTCACGGCCACCTTCAACTGCCCCGACACCCTCACCCGTTACCGCGTCCTCGCCGTGGTCAATGAAGGCACCGACCGCTTCGGCTCCGGTGCCTCGGAGTTCATCGTCAACAAACCCCTCATGCTCGAACCCTCCGTCCCCCGCTTCGCCAGCGAGGGCGACACCCTCCACCCCAAGGTCCTCGTGCAGAACGGCAGCGAACACGCCGGCACCTGGGAAATCTCCCTCCAGCTCGGCTCCCTCACCACCTTCCTCGAAGGCGCCGATCGCAGCCAAACGAAGACCATCACCCTGCAACCCAACAGCAGTATGGCCCTCTCCTTCGATGTCCACATGAATGACACCGGCACCAGCGACTGGACCTGGTCCGCCCGCCCCAAATCCCTCGATAGCGGCACTCCCCTCACCCCGCAACTCGACAAGGAACTCTCCGACGCCGTCGTCTCCCGCTTCGAGGTCAGCTACCCCATGCCCCTCCTCCGCGAAACGCAGTTCGTGCGCTTCGAGGAGTCCGGCCAAAACCGCAACCTTCTCAACGGCTTCACCCCCGACCTCCTCCAGGGCCGCGGCGAATTGGAACTCCAGTTCGGCAAATCCCTCCTCCTCGAGGCCGGTGGCGCCATCGATGAACTCCTCCACTACCCCTACGGCTGCGTCGAGCAAACCACCTCCTCCACCATCCCCTGGATCGCCGCCAAAAACCTTCGCGGCCTCTCCCCCGAGCTCTCCAAACACAGCGACGCCGAGGTCGCCCGCAGCATCCAGGCCGGCGTCAACCGCCTCCTCAGCATGCAAACCCGCGACGGCGGCCTCGCCTACTGGCCCGGCGGCCGCGACGCCGAGGACTGGGCCTCCTCCTACGGCGGCATGGCCCTCCTCCTCTGCAAGGAAGCCGGCGCCCAGGTCCCCGATGAGGCCATCGACGGCCTCACCTCCTACCTCATCGACAGCCTCAAGGACCTCGACAAAAAGACCGACGCCTGGGACCGCGAAATCCTCACCCGCGCCTGCTTCGTCCTCGCCATGGCCGGCAAACCCCAGGAGCCCTTCCACAACCTCCTCCTCGACAAGATCGAGACCCTCAACGCCAACGCGAAATACTTCCTCGCCCTCGCCATCCACCAAACCGGCGGCGAAGGCGCCCAAGCCACCGCGAAGCGCATCCTCGACACCCCCGATGCGGCCATCAAGCCCTCCAACCACTGGATGGCCTACCAACCGAGTGAAGCCTACCGCCTCCTCGCCACCAGCCGCATCCGCCCCAGCGCCGCCGAGCCCATCATTGACAAGCTCTTCGCCGCCCGCAATGAACAGGGCCACTGGCACACCACCTGGGGCAACGCCTGGTCCGTCTTCGCCCTCGGCGATCACGCCTCCCGCGCCAAAGACCTCGCCGCCCCCCTCACCATCGACCTCCTCACCGCCGACGGCCCCCGCCAGATCATCCTCGACAAGGACCACCTCTCCGAAACGGTGAAGGTCCCCCTCAACGGCGATCTCAAGGCCCTCGTCTCCACCTCCGGCCCCGCCTACGTGCGCACCATCCTCGCCTCCAAACCACCCCTCGGCTCCCAACCTCCCGTCAGCAAGGGCGGATTCAAAATCGCCCGCACCTACCACCGCGTCCTCGCCGACGGCAGCACCGAACCCCTCCAGGAAGCCCAGGTCGGCGACCTCCTCAAGGTCCAGTTGGAAGTCATCGTCCCCGCCGACAATAGCCGCTACGTGGTCATCGACGATGCCCTCCCCTCCCTCTTCGAAGCCGTCAACACCGACTTCGCCTCCCAGGCCGGCGCCGTCAAGAAAGACACCGGCAACTGGAACATCTCCCACCAGGAACTCCGCGACGACCGCGCCGTCTTCTTCCTCAGTCACATCTACAAACGCGGCACCTACCAACTCCACTACTACGCCCGCGTCACCACCGCCGGCGAAGCCGTCGCCCCCCCCGCCAAAATCGAGGCCATGTACGACCCCCAGTCCTACGCCCTCACCGCCAGCCGCACCTTCAAAACCCCCAACCCCATCCCCACCGCCGCCCTCTCCCAGCCCTGAAAGGGCGAGAGAACACAGCGAAGGGCAAGAGAGGCACGAACGCAGCCCTGGAACCCTGACCCAAGATCGGCCCCGCCCTGAAGGGGCGAGAGAAGCATCCCGCCACCGCTAACCCCTCCCCCATCCACCCCTCGGCATTCATCGTCCAATGCCCGGCGTTCTCACCAAACCCCACAGCCTCAAATAAATCTCCCTGCGGCGGCCCTCCTCAATACCACCCTCGAGCCATGAGATGCCCCATCCCCACAACCCTCCTCGCCCTCCTCGTCTCCGGGTGCGACTCGAAAGTCACCAACGATACCTCCTATCCATCCTCGGACAACTCGACGCGACATTCTGGCAATCAAACACCATCCCCACCCACCTCGACCTCCACGGCGTCCGCTTCCATTTCCTCTCCCTCAATAACCTCTAACAAATAACCCAATAACTACCCCCTTCCAGCGTCTCTCCCGCCTCCTCCCCCGCCGAGGAAAATCCGGGCGTCCCCTATTCCGAATTCCGCGTTCCGCATTCCGCATTCTCTTGATCACCGCCGCCCTCCTCACCCTCACCTGGCACTTCCTCCCCTACGCCTTCCCCATCCCCGAGAACCTCCTCGCCGGCCCCGCCCCCAGC
>JAQCFL010000239.1 GCA_027619375.1 Verrucomicrobiota bacterium
TGGGGGTGAGAAAAGTGAGTGGAAGAGGGGGGTGGGGGCGTATTAGGGGGGAATAACGCCATGAGTAAGCCACCGAAGGAGATTACGAAGCAGCTGAAGGCCCTGTTGGGGCGAGTGAGGCGCTTGCAGTTGTTGCGGGGGTTGCTGGAGGTGGGGACGGTGGCTTTGGGGGGCTTGTTGGTGGTGATGGCGGTGGATTTTTTCCTGGCTCCCTTGCCGAGTGTGGCGCGGTGGGGGTTGTTTTTGGCGCTGGTGGTGGCGGTGGTGGCGGTGGCCTGGGTGGGGTTGTTGAAGCCGTTGTTTCGGCGGATCACTCTGGTGCGGGTGGCGCGGTGGTTGGAGACGCGGCATCCGGAGATCCAGGAGCGGGTGAGCACGGCGCTGGAGTTGTCGGGCGGCGGAGGGGGGGTGTCGGAGAGTTTGTTGGCGGAGCTGATCGAGGATGCGAAGGGGGACGTGGCGGGGTTGGATCCCAGCCTGGAGTTGCGTGGCCGGCGGGTGAAGAAGTGGATGTGGCCGGCGGCGGGATTGGCGGCGGTGTTTTTGATTTTGTTTGCGGTGTGGCCGAGCGAGTTCGGGCGTTTGCTGGCCCGGGCGGTGGCGCCGTATTCTGATTTGGGGAACGCGGGGGCGGTGCGGTTTGCGATCGCGCCGGGGGATTTGGAGTTGCTGGAGGGGGATGCCCTGGAGATCACGATCAACTACAGCGATTCGAGCACGAAGAGTTTGACGATGATCATCGAGCGGGAGGATGGGACGGTCACGGAGGAGACGCTGAGCGCGGTGGGGGAGCAGGATGGGGAGAGCAGCTTTGTGTATCGGTTGGCGTCGGCGACGGAGAGCTTTGGGTATCGGGCGCGGGCGGGACGGGCGGAGAGTGATCCGTATAGTGTGCGGGTGTGGCCGAAGCCGAGTTTGGCGGGTGTGGTGGCGGGGTATCAGTATCCGGCCTACACGGATCTGTCCCCGGCGAAGCGGCCCTTGGGTCGGGGGGTGTCGGCCTTGACGGGGACGGCGGTGAGGTTGGAGGGGCGGCCGAACACGCCGGTGGTGAGTGGGAAGTTTTTATTGGATGGGAAGGAAGTGGGGAAGGTGACGATGAGGCCGGGGGCGGGTGGTGGCCGGGTGGCGGTGGAGTGGACGCTGGAGCCGGAGGCATCGGGGCTGGGGCAGGTGATGTTGACGCATCGGTTGGGGCGGGAGGTGGAGGGGCTGCGATTTCCGGTGACGGTGGTGAAGGATGAGGTGCCGGTGGTGATTTTGCTGACGCCGTTGCAGCGGGAGTTGCGGGTGCGACCGACCGAGCAGATCGTGATGAGCTATGAGGTGGAGGAGGATGTGGGGATCGCGGAGGTGAACATTGATTTGAAGGTAAACGGGCAGACGGTGGAGCCATTGGCGGAGGTGTTGCCGGAGGAAGTGCTGCCGGAGGGGGGGATCCCGGAGGAGCTGAAGGGAGCGCGGACGCCGTTGTGGCGGGGTGAGGCGATGGTTTCGGTGGCGGGGTTGCTGGAACGTTGGAAGGATGCGCAAGAAGTGCAGATGCGGATCGCGGTGACCGATACGTTGCCGGAGAATTTGCAGGGACCGGGGGTGGGTTATTCGGAGTGGGTGACGGTGCGGATTGATCAGGGAGCGGAGTCGCTGGTGCGCCAAGAGTTGAGGGCGCAGCAGAGTGATGTGCGGGAGGCGTTGAACAAGGCGGAGCAGGACGTGCGGGAGGCGAAGGAACATTTGGACGCGAGTCGGGATCAGGTGATGGAGGAGAAGGTGCCGCAGAATGCGGAGGAGCGGATGGAGGCGGCGCGGGAGAAGTTGGCGGCGGCGGAAGAGAGTTTGGAGGCCTTGGCGGAGCGGATGGAGCACGGGGTGCAGGCGGCGAAGGCGGATGAGGTGCGGGAGGCGATGGAGAACATCGAGCAGGCCCGGGAGAACACCGAGAACGTGGCCTTGCAGGACACCGGGGAAGCGCGGCAGGCGGAGGTGGACATGGCGCGGGAGGCCGCGCAGGAGGCCTTGGAGCAGTTGCAGAAAATTCGCGAGGAAGTGCAGCAGGATGAGCAGCGGGTGGAGCAGTTGGCGCGACTCTCGGAGTTGGCGCAGCAGGAGGAGCAGATCGCCCAGGCCTCGCAGGAGACGGCGCGGCAGGAGGGGCTGCAGGCGGAGCCGGACAGTGAGTTGCGTCAGCAGCAGGAGCAGGTGGAGAATGCGTTGCGGGAGCAATTGCAGCAGAATCCGGAGGCGAAGGCGGAGGCCTTGGCGCAGCAGGCGGAGCAGGCACAGGCCCTGTCGGAGCAGGCGCGGGAGTTGAGTGAGCAGCAGCGGGCGTTGTCGGAGGCTTCGAAGCAGGAGGCGGCGCAGCAGGCAGCCGCGCCGCAGCAGGAAGGGCAGGAGGCGGATGCGCAGCAGCAGGCGGCGCAAGAAGCGGCGGAGACGGCGCTGAGCGAGCAGATCAAGGCGGCGTTGCAGCGGGAGCAGGAGAAGATCGTGGCGGAAACGCAGGCGCAAACGGCGGAAGCGCGGCAGAACCGGGAGGCGCGGGCTGATTTTTTGCCGGAGGCGGTGGGTGAGGCGGAGGCGGCGTTGGAGGCGATGAAGAAGGGTGATTCGGAGGCGGCGGCCGAGGCGGCGCAGGCGGCGGCGGAGAGGTTGGCGGAGTTGGCAGAAGAAGGGAGTGTGGATGGGAGTCCGGAACCCGGAGCCCAGAACCCGGAAGGTGGAGAGCCGGAGGGAGGGGATCCGGAAGGTGGTGTGCCGGAGGGTGGTGCGCCGGAGAGTGGTGCGCCGGAGAGTGGTGCGCCGGAGGGTGGTGCGCCGGAGGGTGGTGCGCCGGAAGGTGGTGCGTTGGAGGGTGGTGAGCCGGAAGGTGGCGAAGGGGAAGGTGGTCAAGGGGAAGGTGGCGAAGGGGAAGGTGGTCAAGGGGAAGGTGGCCAAGGGGAAGGTGATGCGGCGGATCCGGAGTTGGCGGATTTGGCAGAGCGGCAGGCGCAGGTGGCGCAGGCGATGCGGGCCTTGGCGCAAGGGGAGGCCGGGGAAGCGTTGCAGGCCTTGCAGGATTTGCAGGCAGCGGAAGCGGCGGACTTGGCGGCGACGATCCGGGATTTGCCGCAGGTGGATGGGCCGTCGGGGCAGATGGCGGAGGCGGCAGGTCAATCGCAGCAGGGTCAGCAACAGGCGGCGCAAGCGGCGCAGTCGGGTGAGCAGGGGCAGGCGCAGGCGGCTTCGCAGCAGCATGGCGAGGCGTCGCAGGCGCTGGGGCGGGCGGCGGAGGCGCTGGGGCGGGCGGCGGCGGAATTTGAGGCCCAGGCGGCGGAAGCGGCGGGGCAGGCGCCGGGGAATCAGAGTGTGCCGGCACCGCCCGGGGCGTTGGCGGAAGCCTTTCAGCAGGCGGCGGAGGGTGCGGATGCGCAGACGGCGGGTGAGGCTTCGCAGGCGGCGCAGGCGGCGGCGAAGGCCCTCGGTCAGGCGGCGCAGCAGGCCATGCAGAACATGCAGAGTGGTCAGCAACCGGGGCAGCCCGGACAGCCCGGACAGCCGGGAGGGAAACCGGGGAATGAGCCGGAGGAGGGGTTTCGGCCGGGTCAGGGAGCCCCCGGGGTGCCTCTGGAGTTGGCGAAGCTGGGGGTGAGTGCGAAGGATTGGGAGAAGCTCAAGGAGATGCTGCGTTCCGACGTGGGGGGCGGTGGTGGCGCGGACATTCCCGAGGACTATCGGGGATTGGTGCGTCGGTATTTTGAACAGGTGGCGAAAGGAGATCGATAATGGGAGTGCGTTTATTGTTAGGATGGTTGGTTCTGGTGTCGTCGTTGTCGGCGCAGGAGGTGCCGAGGAATGTCTTCACGGATTGGAAGGAGCGGGTCGATCCCTCGGTGGAGCGGGCCTTGCAGTATCTGGCCAGCGTGCAGAACAAGGATGGGAGCTTTCCGGAGAACTACGGTGATTCGACGGGCATCCCGGCCCTGGCGGGGATGGCGTTTCTCTCGAAAGGGCACCTGCCGACGGAGGGGCTGTATGCGGACAACATCAATCGCTGCGTGGACTTCATTGTCAGTCATCAGGACCGGGAGGGTCTCTATGTGGCGGGGCATGCGGGGAGTGGTCCGATGTATGCGCACAACATCAGCACCCTGTTTATTTCGGAGGTCTCGGGGATGGTGGATCCGGAGCGGCAGGAGAAAATTGCGCGGACGCTGCCGAAGGCGCTGGCGCTGATTTTGCGGGCCCAGAATGTGCAGAAGCCGGAGGATCACCAGGGGGGGTGGCGGTATCATCCGGGATCGAACGACAGCGACACCTCGTGTAGTGGGTGGGCCCTGATGGCGTTGCGGTCGGCGAAGCTGAATGGGGCGGCGGTGCCGGACAAGGCGATCGCGGATGCGGTGGATTATCTCTATCGGCACTACGACGAGAACGAGGGTTGCTTTGGATACTCGAACCGGGACAGCCACAAGTATTCACTGACGGGGATGGGGTTGCTCTGTTTGGAGCTGTGCGGGGAGCATGGCAAGCCGGCCACGATCAAGGCGGGGGACTTCGTGCTGAGGAACCACCGGGAGTTGGCGAACAACCAGTTTGAGTTCTACGGGAACTACTACAATGCGCAGGGGATGTTCCAGTTGGGTGGGAAGTATTGGGAGACGTATGCGAACTACATGTACGACTTTTATTTGCCGAAGCAGCAGGAGGATGGATCGTGGCACAGCCGGGAGGCGGGGCGGGTCTATGGGACCTCGATCATGGTGCTGGCGTTCACGGTGCCGTATCGGCAGCTGCCGATTTATCAGCGGGACGAGAGGGTGGATGAGGAGTAGCGCTTCGCGCTGGGGATTGGTTATTGGTTATTGGGGAGGGAGGGGAGGGCTTGCGACCCAGTCTACGCCGGGGGCTAAGCCCGGGCAGGCGGGACCCATCCTTCGCCCGAGGCGACGGAGGGCAAGCTGGCTACGCCACGGGTTGGGGAGCCGGTGTGCGCGGATGGGGGAGGGGCCGTGGAGGGGAGGGACGGTGGAACCGCCGACGCCTCGCAGAGGCGCCGCTACGCGGGGGAGGGCGAGCATGCGACCGGGACGGTCACGCCACGGGTGGGGAGGATCAGGCCTCCTCGGTTTTTTGGTGCTCCTCGGCGGGGGCGGTGGCGTGGGAGGTGCCGATGCCGGGGATGACCTTGCGCATGAGTTTTTTGAGTCCGCCTTCGGCGGCTTCGTGTTCGGATTCGGCGCGTTTGAGGGCCTGCTCCCAGGCGGGGGCGAAGCCGGGGGCCTGTTCGCGCATGATGCGGACGGCGTTTTCGGTGATCTGGAGTTGGCGGACTTCGGCGCGGCCGGGCTTGTTTTGAAGGGAGGCGAGGTTGACGCGGAGGTTTTCGTTCTGGGTGCGGAGTTCGTTGAGATCCTTCTCGAGGGTGTTGTTGCCGGAGGCGTTGATCTTGAGCTGGGTGTTGAGGTGTCCCTGGAGTTCGCGGCCTTCGGATTGGAGGCGGTTGATTTCGCGCTTCAAGGTGCCTTTGGCGGTGAGGCTGGATTTCCAGACGAAGGCGGTGAGGAGGAGTCCGAGGGCGAGGCCCCAGATGAAGGGATGGGGGATGATGGGCCAGAGGGTGTCCATGGTGGGAGGATACGCAGGTGGGAGGAATTGCCAATCGGGAAGAACGGGAATACGTTTGCGGGGGGCTATTCCGGGGGCGTTTGGTCGGAGGGCAGGGGCTCGGGGATGCCG
>JAQCFL010000240.1 GCA_027619375.1 Verrucomicrobiota bacterium
GACCGTCCTCCGCGAAGTCGTGGTGTTGGAAGAGGAGGCGTTGGCCGTCGGCGAGGAGGTCGGCGAGGAGGGTGGGGAAGGCGGCGTTTTTTCCGAGGGTGGGGTTGTGGAAATGCCAGAGGTCGGGGGGGGCGCCGAGGGCCTCGGTGGCGGCTTGGCGGAGGGTTTGGGCGAGGCCGGGAAGGTCGTCGTTGCGGTAGTCGAGTTCGGGGACGACGACCACGGGCAGTTCATGGCCGCCCCAGTAGCGGGTGCCGGAGAGGATGACGTGTTCGACTCCGGCGGACTGGAGGGCGGCGGACTGGGCTTCGATGACGCGGGAGACGCCGCCGCGACGGAGATGGTAGTGAACGAGAGCGATCGTCATAAGGGGTCAACGGGGGAAGCGCCTGAGGTATTCGGCCACTTCGATCATGGGTTGGCGTTCCTCCTCGAAAATTTCGGTGGTGACCTCCTCGTATTCGGAGCCGTTGGCCTGCAGGGCGCGGTAGATGTTGGAGATCTCGGTGATTTCGCTGACCTTGCCGTGTTGGCGGAGGCGGTTGAGGAAGGACTGGAGGATGCCGAAGGACATTTTGCCGAGGGCGGTGGTGGACTGGTTGCGGTGGACGCGTTGGTCGAGGTCGGTTTGGGCGAAGGCCCCCATGCCCCACTGCTTGTAAACGTCGAGGATGTGGGAAGTTTCCACACCGTAGCCGATGGGGAAGGGGATGCTTTCGAGGACGTCGCGGCGGACGGCGTATTCGCCGGAGAGGGGTTGGAAGAGTTGGGTGAGTTCGGGATAAAAGAGGGAGAAGAGGGGGCGGACGAGGATCTCGGTGACGCGGCCGCCGCCGGTGGAGCGGAGGCCCTGGGAGTAGGCCATGGGGCGTTCGTAGAAGGCCTTCACATAGTGGATGGAAGGGTTGTGGATGAGGGGGGCGACGAGGCCGTAAACGAAGCGCGGGTGGATGTTGGCGATGTCGGCATCGACGTAGCAGATGATGTCGCTCTTGAGTTGATAGACGGCCTTCCAGAGGTTCTCGCCCTTGCCGCGTTTGAAGCCCTCGGAGGGGAGGATGTCGCCGGAGTAGTGGAACTCGGCGCCGTAGGATTTGGCGATCTCGCCGGTGCGGTCGGTGGAGCCGGAGTCGATGACCGCGAACTCATCGATGAGCGGGTAGCGGTCCATGAGTTCGCTTTTGAAGATGACGATCTCCTTGCCGATGGTTTTCTCCTCGTTGAGGGTGGGGATGCAGAGGCCGATGGTGAGGCCGGCCTTCTCCTTGGCCGCGCACAGTTTGGCGAGGTCCGAGAAATCGGAGTGATGGAAGGTATTGGATTGCAGCCAGGCCACGGATCAGAGGGTGGGGATAATGAGTTTGGGGGTCAAGGGGTGAGAGGGATGTCCTCCTCGGCGTAAGTGGCCACTTCCTGATCCATGCGGCCGAGGAGGCCGATGACCTGGGCGATGCCGGAGAGGTAGGGTTCGATCTCGACGCGTTCCTCGGGTTCGTTGAGTCGTTCGGCGTTGGTGAGGCCGAGGGTGAGGGCGGGGATCTTGTGGGAGATGAGGACGGAGAGGTCCGAGTAGGAGGGGCCGGTGCGGGGTTCGACGCCGAGGGCGGCCATGGTTTCCCGGGCGGCGGTGACGAGGGGATGGGAGAAGGGGATGCCGCCGGGTTTGCGGAGGGCGGGGTAGGTGATGTCGATCTCGGAGGCGGTGGCGGAGGAGATTTCCTGCACGATTTCCTGGATGCGCATGCGGATCTCGCGGGCCTTGCCTGGTTCCTCGGAGCGGATTTCGAGGCGGAGGCGGGCGGTGGCGGGGGGGCGGTTGAAGGTCTTGCCGGCATAGATGGAGCCGAGAATGACGGAGGTGCGCGGTTCCTGGGGGACGGGAATTTCGAGGATGCGGCGGATGATGCGGTGCATGACCACGATGGCGTTCTCATTTGCCTCCCAGCGGGTGCCGGGTTCCTGATTGACGCGGCACCTGATGTCGGCCTGGACCATGCCGAGGCAGGAGGCGTTGAGGCGGCCGAGGGTGATTCCTTCGAGGACGAGTCCGGCGTGGATGGGCTTGGCGAGGTTGTCGAGAAAGAAGCGGAGTCCGGCGAGGTCGCGGGTGCCGAGGGAGTTGACGTGGCCGAGGAGGATGAGGTTGGCGTCGAGTCGGATGCCGAGGTGATGGAGGAGTTCGGGGATGCTGGCGAGGCAGGCGAGTCCGATGGTGTTGTCGGCAAGTCCCTGGCCTTCGAGGTGTTCGGGGGTGGCGTTGATGGTTAGTCGTTCGTCGGGTCCGACGGTGATGTGGGTGTCGGCGTGGGCGGTGAGGATGATGGTGTGGTCGCCCTTTTTTCCGGGGACCATGGCCTGTACGTTGCCGGCCTCGTCGATGGAGACGTTTTCGAGGAACAGTTCGCTGAATCGTTCGGCGAGAAAGCGGATGCGATCGGCCTCCCCGCCGGGGCGGGCGGGGATTTCGCCGAGCATGAGGGCGTTGGCGAGGAGCGTTTCGCGATAGGAGGAGAGCTGATCACGGATCTGGGTGGGGCTCAGTGAACTCATCGGCAGTAATCAAGCAGATCGCGGGAGAGAAGGGGAGGAGCGATTGCGGGGGGAGGGCAGATTGCAGGTTCCGTGCCAGGAATTCGGGGACGATTTCCGGGAGATTGGCATTGAGCTTGCATGGGTGGAGCGCATAGTGCGTCACGAATTGGACAAGGCCCCCAAGAACGGATGAAGATCGGTTTCGTTTCGACCCGGTTTGCAGGAACGGATGGCGTCTCGCTGGAGAGCCAGAAGTGGGCCGATGTGCTGGAGGAGATGGGACACGAGGTGTTTTGGTTCAGTGGGAGGAGTGATCGGCCGGTGGCGAAATCGATGTGTGTGCCGGAGGCGTTTTTCGGGCATCCGGAGAATGAGTGGATCAGTGACCGGATCTGGGGCGTGTCGAGGCGGGAGGCGCATGTGACGGAGCGGATCCGGGAGGTGGCGCGCTATCTGGAGGCGATGCTGCGGCGCTTTGTGGATCGGTTCGGAATTGATGTGCTGGTGCCGGAGAATGTGCTGACGATTCCGGTGCATGTGCCGCTGGGGGTGGCGCTGACCGAGTTTCTGGCGGAGACGGGGATGCGGGCGGTGGCGCATCATCATGACTTCTACTGGGAGCGGGTGCGCTTTTCGCTGAACGGAGTGCCGGACTATCTGGACATGGCCTTTCCACCGCGCCTGCCGCATGTGGTGCACACGGTGATCAACCAGGCGGCGCGGGAGCAACTGGCGCTGCGCAAGGGGGTGAGCTCGGTGCTGGTGCCGAACGTGTTTGATTTCGGAAACGAGAACAGCCGGGACGACGAGTGGGCGGCGGATTTCCGGGAGGAAATCGGATTGGCGAAGGATGATGTGTTCATTTTGCAGCCGACGCGGATCGTGCCGCGGAAAGGGATCGAGCATGCCATCAAGCTGGTGAGCAAGCTGAACGATCCGCGGTGCAAGCTGGTGATTTCGCACGATGCGGGGGACGAGGGTTATGAGTATCAGCACATGCTGGAGCACCTGGCGGAGGAGGAGGGGGTGGACATGCGGATCGTGGCGGACCGGGTCAGCGAGCGGCGGCAGCGGAATGCGAAGGGGCAGAAGATGTACACGCTTTGGGACATCTATCCGCATGCGGATCTGGTGACCTATCCGAGCGCCTATGAGGGCTTCGGGAACGCCTTGTTGGAGGCGTTTTATTTCAAGAAGCCGGTGGTGGTGAACCGGTATTCGATTTACGTGCAGGACATCGAGCCGAAGGGGTTCAGTGTGGTGGAGATGGATGGGTATGTGACGCGGGAGACGGTGGATGCGGTGCGGCGATTGTTGAGTGATGCGGAACTGCGCGAGGAGGTGGTGGAGTTGAACTATCGATTGGCGAAGAGGTATTACGGTTACGAGGCGCTGAGGAATGCGCTGAGGGCGGCGTTCAACCAGGTCGATATCAGCCAGGGAGAGGAGGCGGGGCGATGAAGCTGATTCGGAGAAGCACCTTCAACCGCATGAAGCTGCGGCTGGGACGGCTGTATGGTCGGGATAAGGCGGAGGAGTTGGCGGACCGGATGTACATGTTGATCGGTCGCTACGGGGTGAATTCGCCGAACGGGGGCACGGAGTCGGCGGCGCGGGAGCGGTGGTCGCAGCGGGATGCGGTGTTGATCACCTATGGAGACATGGTGAGGAGGGAGGGGGAACGGCCGTTGGAGACGCTGAAGAATTTTTGTGATCGTCGCTTGCGGGGAGCGCTGAACGTGGTGCACGTGCTGCCCTTTTTTCCCTCGTCCTCGGATGGGGGATTTTCGGTGATCGACTATCGGAAGGTGGACGGGGAACTGGGGGGCTGGGGGGAGATCGAGCGGATCTCGCGAGACTATGGATTCATGGCGGATATCGTGCTGAACCATTGTTCGCGGAAGAGTGCGTGGTTCAGGGACTACGTGAACGGGATCGCGCCGCAGGCGGAGTATTTCCAGGAGGGGAATCCGGAGGCGGACCTCTCGGCGGTGGTGCGTCCGCGGCCATGGCCGTTGTTGTCCCGGACGGCGACCTCAAACGGAGAGAAGCACGTGTGGACGACCTTTAGTGAGGATCAGGTGGATCTGAACTGGAAGTCGCCTGATGTTCTGTTCGAGTTTCTGGACATTCTCCTGAACTACGTGTCGAAGGGGACGCGGATGATCCGGCTGGATGCGGTGGCCTTTCTCTGGAAGGAGGAGGGGACGAGCTGCATTCACCTGCCGCAGACGCATGAGGTGGTGAAACTGATGCGGGACGTGCTGCGGACGGTGGCTCCACAGGTGATTTTGCTGACCGAGACGAACGTGCCGCACGCGGAGAACATCTCGTATTTCGGGAAGGGGGACGAGGCGCACATGGTGTATCAGTTCGCGCTGCCGCCGCTGTTGTTGCATGGGTTGTTGAAGGAGGATCCGGGTCCGATGCAGAAATGGGCACGGTCGCTGGATGATTTGCCGAAGGGGTGCACATATTTGAACTTCACGGCGAGCCATGACGGGGTCGGGGTGCGGCCGTTGGAGGGATTGGTATCGCCGGAGGAGGTGGAATGGCTGGTGGGGCAGGTGGAGGAGCGGGGTGGCTTGGTGGGCTATCGGGCGATGCCGGATGGTTCGAAGAAGCCGTATGAGTTGAACATCACCTATCGGGACGCGCTGAGCATGCCGGAGGATCCGCAGTTGGGGTTGCGGCGTTTTCTTTGTTCGCAGGCCGTGATGCTGTCGCTGCGGGGAATGCCGGCCGTGTATTTCCACAGCGTGGTGGGCGAAAGGAACTGGGAGGATGGGCCGAAGCGGGAGGGGGGCGAGAACCGGGACATCAACCGGCGGCGGTGGGACTGGGGGGATCTGGAGGAGAAGTTGGACGATGCGGATTCGGATCATGCGTGGGTGAACAACGTCTATACCTCAATGTTGCGGACGCGGGCGGCGTGTGCGGCGTTTCATCCGGACGGGCCGCAGGAAGTGCTGACGACGGACGGGGAGGTCTTTGCAGTGATGCGGCGGTCGCTGGATGGCCGGACGCGGGTGCTGTGTTGTTTCAACTTCAGCGGAAAGGAAGTGCGGCTGCCGAAGGCGGTGGTGGCGGGGCAGTTGGGGGAGGCGGAGCGGTATCGGAATTTGCTGAGCGGGAGTGACCTGGTGTTTGAGGGGGAGGGGTGTGTGCTGGGGG
>JAQCFL010000241.1 GCA_027619375.1 Verrucomicrobiota bacterium
GGGGGGGGGGGGGGGCGGGAGGCTTTAACCGCCGGACCGCCCGGAGGTCGGTCCCACCCTTGGTGGAGCGGAGGTCGGTGCTGGCCTGGGTTTAGTGCAATCCGTCGCTCCAGATGGCGGCGAGGCAGCCGACGAAGAGGATGCTGAAGAGGAGGATGAACTGGACGATGGGGTAGGCGAGGATGAGGAGGACGAGGCTGCTGCCGCGGAAACGTTGGCGCATGGTTTGGATGAAGAGGACCCAGCTGCCGATGGCGGTGAGGCAGATGACGATGCAAAGCATGGTGAAGGTGGATTCGGTGCCCCGGCCGGAATAGGTGGAGGCCGCGATGACGAGGAGGATCATGAGGAAGCCCAGGACTCCCGGTGGGAGGAGGAGGGAGAGCCAGAGGCGCTTGCGGTTGATCTCGGGCGGTGGGGGAGGGGTGCCGGGGAGTTGGTGCGGGGCGAGTGGATCGTTCATGATCGGGAAGGCTGGCGTAAAGGGCGGCGGAGGTCAGGGGGAAAGTGTGGTCTCTTTGAGATGAAGGTGTGAGGGGGGCTTGGGGGAGGGCATTGCGGAGGAAGGGGAAGGACGGTCGCAATCAGGTGAGGGGAACCTTTTCGGGCAGCGGCATGGTGCTTCGGCGCTGGCTGACGATGTAGAAGATGACCGCTATCCAGATGAGGGAGAATGAGGCGAGGCGGAGCGAGGGGAGGGGTTCTCCGTAGACGAGCCAACCGATCAGGAACTGTCCGGTTGGGGCGATGAATTGGAGGATGCCGAGGAGGGAGAGACTGATGGTGCGCACGCCCCGGGCGAAGAGGAGGAGGGGAATGGCGGTGACGAGGCCGGTGGCAATGAGGAGGAAGGTGGTAAAGAAGTCTGCCCCGAACGCGCTTTGCGAGGAGTTGATCAGGAGGCCGCCATAGAGGAGGGCGATGGGAGTGAGGATGGCCATTTCCATGGCGAGGCCGGAGAAGGGGCCGAGGGCGGATTTTTTTTTGAGCAGGCCATAGGCGGCGAAGGTGACGGCGATGCTCAGCGAGGCCCAGGGGATGCCATCGATTGCGAAAAACTGGAGGGCGACTCCTGCGGCGGCGATGGCGATGGCGAGGAGTTGGAAGGAGGAGTGTTTTTCCCTGAGCACGAGGCGGCCGAGGAGAATGTAGAGAAAGGGATTGAGGTAGTAACCGAGGGCCGCTTCGAGGACGCGATCGTTGACGACGGCCCAAACGAAGATGAGCCAGTTGGTGGCGAGGCAGGTGGCGGCCAGAGCGTGGGTGGCGATGACTTTGGGTGATTTGAAGGCGGCGAGGGTTGCTTGCAGGGAGCCGCGGAAGGCGAGGACGGGGATGAGCATGGCCAGGGTCCAGAGGACGCGGTGGGCGGTCAGTTCGAGGGGATTGCCGCCGTCGAAGAGCTTCCAGAAGATGGGGAAGAGGCCCCAGAGGAAGAAGGAGAGGCTGGCGGCGAGGGCGCCCTTGGTGGAGTTTTTCAAGAGGGTGTGGAGTGGGCGGGAGCGGAGGAGGAGGGTTGCAAGCCAACAGTGTTCGGCAAGGATCGTGCTATAACAATCTGACGGCTTGGCCCGGATCCGGGGTTGAATTTCCACGTGCCAATTTCCAAATAGGTTCCAATCACCAGGTTCCAAATCGGAAAACGACTCGAAGAAGAGGCAGCGTCTCGGACTCGCATGGTTGTCATTCGCGATACTGGTTGGTGAAGTGAGTTTCCGCGCTTGAAATTTGGGATTGGATTTGAAACTTAATTGGAAATTGGGGCGTGGAAATTTTAATACGATAACCTCGTCAAGAAGTGGTCACTCTTTCGCTGCGGGCCATTACCAGTGCAGCATTCACCATGCCGAGCACGTTTGGTTGCAAGCCCGCGCTCCCTATTGGAGGACTTCGCGGAGGAAGGGGGCGGTGCGGGAGAAGCGGCATTTGGCGACTTGCTCGGGGGTGCCGTGGGCGACGATGGTGCCGCCTTCCGCGCCGGCTTCGGGGCCGAGATCGATGAGGTAGTCCGCTTCGGCCATGATGCCGGTGTGGTGTTCGATGACGACGACGGTGTGGCCTTCGTCGACGAGGCGGTGGAGGACGTCGATGAGTTTTCTGACGTCCTCGAGGTGGAGGCCGATGGAGGGTTCCTCGATGAGGTAGAGATTGCGGATTGCGGAAGTCGGATTGCGGAGTGCGGATTTGAGGGAGCGGCCTTTGGTGAGTTCGGTGACGAGTTTGAGTCGTTGGGCCTCGCCGCCGGAGAGGGTGGGGGAGGCCTGGCCGAGTTGGAGGTAGCCGAGGCCGGTGTCGGCGAGGAGTTGGAGGGGGCGTTGGAGGCGGGGGGGGGATTCGAAGAAGGCGGCGGCTTCATCGATGGTCATCTCGAGGATGTCGCCGATGGACTTGTGGTTGTAGCGGACTTCGAGGGTGGCGGGGTTGTAGCGTTTGCCGTTGCAGGCCTCGCAGTGGGTCCAGGTGGAGGGGAGGAAGTCCATCTCCAGCTTGATGCGGCCGTTGCCACGGCATTCGGGGCAGCGGCCGGGTTCGTTGTTGAAGGAGAAGCGGGAGGCGTCGAATCCGCGGAGGCGGGCTTCGGGGAGTTGGGCGAAGAGCTTGCGGATTTCGTCGAAGAGTTTGACGTAGGTGGC
Source organism: Verrucomicrobiota bacterium (assembly GCA_027619375.1). Lineage (GTDB taxonomy): Bacteria > Verrucomicrobiota > Verrucomicrobiia > Verrucomicrobiales > Akkermansiaceae > JAPKDA01. The sequence continues at coordinate 2,634 of JAQCFL010000241.1, forward strand.
GGGGCAGGAGCGGGAGGTTTTGCCGATGGGGGACTGGTCGACTTCGTAGAAGGCCTTCAGCTGTTTGAAGCCCGAAGCTGATTTGTAGGGTTTGGTGGTGGGGGCTTTTTTGGATCTGGATCCGGCTTGGCGGTTGGAAACCGCCGCCACGGAGAGGCAGCCGTGCATGAGGGAGGATTTGCCGCAGCCGGAGATGCCGGTGAGGACGGTGAGGCGGCCCACGGGGAAGGCGGCGTTGATGTTTTTGAGGTTGTTGGCGTGGCAGCCCTTGAGTTTGAGCCAACCGGTGGTGGCGGAGGCTTTGGGGAGGGGGCGGCGTTCGCCGCGGAGGGGGTGGAGGAGGGGGTGCTTGAGGGCGTGGCCGGTGACGGAGGCCTTGTTCTTTTTGATCTGGGCGAGGGTGCCGGAAGCGATGACCTCGCCGCCGAAGCGACCGGCGGCGGGGCCGAGGTCGATGATGTGCCCGGCGCGGGACATGGTGTCGTCATCGTGTTCGACGACGAGGAGGGAGTTGCCCTTGAGGCGGAGGGCCTCGAGGGTGTCGAGGAGTTTGGCGTTGTCGCGGGGGTGGAGGCCGATGGTGGGTTCGTCGAGGACGTAGAGGACGCCGCAGAGGTTGGATCCGAGTTGGGCGGCGAGGCGGATGCGCTGGGCTTCGCCGCCGGAGAGGGTTTTGGCGGAGCGGTCGAGTTGGAGGTAGGAGAGGCCGACCTCGTGGAGGAAGCGGAGGCGCTGGGAGATTTCGGGGAGGATGTCGCGGGCGATGGCGGCATCGCGTCCGGTGAACTTGGTGGCGTCGATGAGGGCGGCGGCCTCGGTGACGGGGAGGGCGGCGATGTGTTGGATGGTGATGGGGGGATTGGTTATTGGGTTATTGGTTATTGGGGGATTGGTGGGGAGGTGGACGGCGCGGGCGACTTCGTTGAGGCGGGCGCCGAGGCAGTCGGGGCAGGTGGTGAGTTCGGCGTCGTCGGCCTTGTCGAGTTTGCGGTCGTAGTCGAGTTCGGCCTCGGTGATGGAGTTGTAGGGGGTATCGTGGTTGGAGTCGTGGCGGCGGCGTTTGGCGAGGGAGATTTCTCCGTAGCCGCGGCAGGTTTTGCACCAACCGCGGGGGGAGTTGAAGGAGAAGTGGGAGGGGTCGAGTACCTCGAAGGATCGTCCGGTGACGGGGCTGACGCGGGCGGTGGAGAAGGTGATGGGGTTGTTGGTTATTGAGTTATTTGTTATTGGGGGATTGGGGGACGCGATGAGGCGGAGGGTGCCTTTGCCGATTTTCAGGGCGTCGTGGATGGCGTCGCGGAGGGGTTGGAGGCTGCGGGGGGCCTTGTCGAAGCGGGCGATTTCGATGTCGAGGTCGTGTTCCTTGAAGCGTTCGAGGCGTTGGAAGCCTTCGACGTCCTTCCAGGCGCCATCGACGAAGAGGCGGGAGTAGCCGTGGCGTCCGGCCCAGTCGGCGATCTCGGAGTGGAAGCCTTTGCGGCCACGGATCATGGGGGCGAGGATGGAGAGGGGGCCCTTCTTGAGGTGGTCGCGGATGGTTTGGGTGATGGCCTCCTCGGTTTGGGGGACGACGGGGACGCCGGATTCCGGGCAGTGTTGGATGCCGAGTTTGGCGAAGAGGAGGCGGAGGAAGTGGTAGATTTCGGTGACCGTGGCGACGGTGGATTTGCCGCCGCCGCGGGAGATGCGTTGTTCGATGGCGACGGTGGGGGGGAGGCCGGAGATGCGGTCGATGTCGGGTTTTTCCATCTGCTCGGCGAACTGCCGGGCGTAGGGGGACATGGAGTCGAGGAAGCGGCGCTGGCCTTCGGCGAAGATGATGTCGAAGGCGAGGGTGGATTTGCCGGAGCCGGAGAGGCCGGTGACGACGACGAAGGTGTCGCGGGGGATGACGAGGTCGATGTTTTTGAGGTTGTGTTCTCTGGCTCCCGCGATGGTTATTGAGTTATTTGTTATTGGGTTATTGGGGGAGAGGGCGTTGTATTTTGTGTTTGGCTCGGCGGCTTTGAGAGCCTGGCTGGAAGGGGACTCGCGGCGGGACGCCGCGGTGACGGCCTGCGGCGGGACGCCGCAGGCACGGTGCAAGAGGGGGGCGAGGAAGCGGGCGGTTTCGGTGTTGGTGGCGGCGACCTGTTCGGGGGTGCCGGTGGCGACGATCTGGCCGCCTTCGGTGCCGGGGCCGGGACCGATGTCGAGGATGTGATCGGCGGACTTGATGACGTCGAGGTTGTGTTCGATGACGAGGAGGGAGTGTCCGGAGTCGACGAGGCGCTGGAAGACGGCGAGGAGTTTTTCGATGTCGCCGAAGTGGAGGCCGGTGGTGGGTTCGTCTAGAATCAGCAGAGCTGATTGGTTATCAGTTATCAGAGAGGAGTTATCAGGGAATTTGCCGCGCTGGGGCGCGGAAGTTTTTGAGGTGGATTCGAGGAGGATGGTGCAGAGTTTGAGGCGTTGGGCCTCGCCGCCGGAGAGGGTGTTGAGGGGTTGGCCGAGGCGGAGGTAGCCGAGGCCGAGGTCGGAGAGGGGGGTGAGGATGTTGAGGATCTTGGCTTTTTGTGCGGCGATTTTGGTGGCGGCGCGTTTGACGGTGGTGGCGGAGCCTGGTTTGAAGAAGGCGATGGCCTCGGAGACGGTGAGGTTGAGGATATCGGCGATGGTTTCGTCCTCGAAGCGGAACTCGAGGGCGGCGGTGGTGTAGCGGGAGCCGTTGCACTCGGGGCAGGTGAGGTAGAGGTCGGAGAGGAACTGCATCTCGACCTTTTCGAAGCCGTTGCCCCAGCATCGTTCGCAGCGGCCGGCGCCGGAGTTGAAGGAGAAGTAGCCGGGGGTGAGTCCGGCGAGGGTGCCGTCGGGGCTGGTGGCGAAGAGTTTGCGGATGAGTTCGAAGGCGCCGAGGTAGACGACGGGGGTGGAGCGGGGGGTGCGGGAGAGGGGGGATTGGTCGACGATGCGGACCGAGTCGAGGGGGTGGGAGGCGGGGATCTTGAGGGATTTGAGGGGGGCGGGGCCGTATTCGGACTCGAAGC
>JAQCFL010000242.1 GCA_027619375.1 Verrucomicrobiota bacterium
GAGCTGTGCGCAGTTTGTGAGCAAGGAGAAGAGCTACCTGGAGGGTGGGGCGGTGGAGATCAATGGGGCGATGGTGCGGAGTGCGGTGAAGCCGAATGGAGGGGAGGGTGGGATGGCCTTGTCGGCGATGGTGTATTCGGCGGGGACGGCGACGTTGGATGGGCCGTTCAAGTGGCGGATCGAGGCGACGGGGGTGGAGGGGGAGCATCGGGGATTGACGGTGCATCGGTTGAAGGTGCGGACGAGCAAGACGGGGCGGGAGGAATGGTATCCGGAGAAGTATCTGGGGAAGCTGGCCCTGTTTCAGCCGCTGAAGGGGGAGGCGGGGAAGAGCTTTGCGCAGTATCCGATTCCGGGGGAGCTGGAGATCTATCCGGAACAGGATGGGGCTATTGAGATCCTGGCGGATATTTCCGTGAGGACCGTGAAGGGGGCGACGCGACGGGTGGTGCGATTTTCGATGGCTCCGAAGCAGTCCCGGGAGGTGGAATCGATCTTCCTGCCGGCCGAAATCGTCAGGGGATTCGGGGAAAAAGACCCCCGGGCGTGGCATTGGAGCGAGGTGCGAGGTGGGCATTGATAGCGGGGCATTCATGGGATAGGGTGACCCTGCGGATGCGGATGAAAGCAGTCTTATTGTCGGTCTTGTTGATGGGGGTGCCCGGAGTGATCCGGGTGGCGGCTCAGGAGGCGTCGACTCCGGTCAACGCGCCGACGGAGGAGCAGGCGAAGGAGGATCCGGAGAAGTCGGCGACGGCGGGATCGGTGGGGACGCGGAAGGATGCGCGGACGCTGACGATGTCGATTCCGGCGCCGCGAGGATTGATCACGGATCGCAATGGGGAGCCCTTGGCGCAGAGCAGGGTGGGGTTTTATCTGGCCTTTGAGTATCCGCAGTTTGAGAAGGGGGAGGATGCGGAGGTGTTGGCGTGGGCGCGGACGCGGATGGTGGAAGTGGAGAAGTTGACGGGGGAGACCTGGACGGTATCGGATCGGCGGTTGTTGGATCACTACAAGGACCGGCGCTGGCTGCCGTTCATCTTTGCCTCGCCGTTGAAGGAGGAGTTGGTGAAGAAGGGGGCGACGGGGTTGATGAGCGGGCTGATATTTCATCCGATTTACCTGCGGCATTATCCGGAGAAGGGGTTGGCGGCGCACATCATTGGTTATGTGCGGAGCAAGGGGAAGCTGCCGACGGGGCCGATCAACTTTGGGGATCCCCTGTTTGAGGAGACCTGGGGGCAGGATGGGTTGGAGAAGGTGTTTGACGAGCAGCTGACGGGGGTGGCGGGGAAGCGGAACATGATTTTTGATTCGGACGGGAGTCGTCTGCTGGATGAGTTGGCAGAGCGCCCGCGGGTGGGGAACACGGTGGTGACGACTTTGAATCTGGACTGGCAGCGGAAGGCGGAGCGGGTTTTGAAGGATGGCTGTGACCGGGGGGCGTTTGTGGTGCTCGACATCCACACCGGGGAGGTGTTGGTGATGGCCTCGCGTCCGACCTACGACCTCAACATCTGGGTGCCGATGATCGGGGAGGAGGAGTTTGGGCGACTGCGGGATGATGATTCGAAGGCGATGTATGCGCGTGCCTTTCAGGCGGCGTATCCGCCGGCCTCGTCCTTCAAGCCGGTGGTGGCGCTGACGGCGCTGACGAACGGGGTGATCACCTCGAAGACGCTGTTCAACTGTCCGGCGAAGCTGAAGATCGGGGACACGTGGATGAGCAACCACTCCAAGTATCCGGAGGGGGACATCAATGTGACGCGGGCGCTGGCGCGGTCGAACAACGTGTGGTTTTACCAGGTGGGGATAAAGACCAAGGCGCAGGCGTTCCTGGAGGTGGCGAAGCGGCTGGGATTCGGGTCGAAGACGGGTTTGCCGCTTAACAACGAGAACGCGGGGATCATCCCGACCGACGACCTGATGCGGGCTGAGTTGGGGCGGCCGATCACGCAGGGGGACACGGCGAACTTTGCGATTGGCCAGGGGATGTTGCAGGGGACTCCGTTGCAGGTGGCGCAGGCGATGGCGGGGATTGCGAACGGCACGGTGTTGCCGCAGTTGCGGTTGATCCGGCAGATTCAGGATGAGAACGGGGGGGTGCTGAGTGCGCCGGGGCCGGAGACGCGGACACAATTGAATCTGGATCCGGAGGCGGTGGAGGTGGTGCACAAGGGGATGCACGACGTGGTGAACGCCTCTTACGGCACGGGCAAGCGGGCGGCATTGAGCTACACGACGCTGGTGGGGAAAACGGGGACGGCGCAGTGGGTGCCGAACCGGGAGCTGGCCTGGTTCGCGGGATTTTTTCCCTATGACAATCCGCGCTTTGCCTTTGCGGTGGTCTATGAGGGCAAGCCGGGAGAGGCGGTGAGTGGGGGGCGCCTGGCGGCGCCGATGGTGAGCGAGCTTTTTGAAGAACTGAAGGAAGACATCAAGCCGATGATTCAGCCGCCGGCGAGGGCGATGATCATCGTGGAAGAGGGCGAGGAGGGAGCGCCGGACAAAGGGGCGGGATCGGCGGGAGAAGACGGGGAATGGGTGCGCAAGCCGGAGGATGGGATTTTGCGGGCCATTCCGGTGGAGCCCTTGGAGGGAGATATTTCGGTGGAGGACGCGCCACCTGCCGCGATCATTGTGGAGGAGCCGGAAGAGGATGTGCCGCCTGCGGCGGTGGTGGTGGAAGAGGATGCGGATGAGGAGGAGGGAGATCCGGAGGAGAGGGAGGAAGAATAGGGGATGATTTCCCGGGGTGATCGGGGATTCGCGCTGGACCTTTTGGGGGTGGGCGTTCAGACAGGGGCTTCGACGAGATATTATGGATATTCAAATTGCCACCCTTTGTGATTTTGCGGCCGACTACAACGGAAAGATGGTCATTTCCGGAACCTTTGATGCGCTTGCCGCGAAGGCATTGCCGGTGGTGCATCCGCAGTGTGTGTTGGCGATGCGGATTTGCATGACGCCGGAAGACAGCGGCGAGCATGACATGACGATCAACATCATCGACGCGGACGGGGCGCCGCTGGATCCGAAGAACATGCCGGTGCGGATCAAGATGCCGGTGCAGGTGCCGGAGAACATGAGTTTTGTGACGCGGAATTTCGTGATGAACTTCCAAGGGCTGCGTTTTCCGGCGGCGGGGATTTATTCGGTGGATGTTTCGGTGGACGAGGAGTTGGTGGCGCGGCTGCCGTTGCGGATCGTGCAGGTGCAGGAGCAGCCTGCGGCGTCGTAGGAATCCCGGATGACCGAGGCTCGACATCGCTGCGTCTTGATCACGGGGGCTTCCTCCGGGCTGGGGGCGGAGTTTGCGAGGCAATTGGCGGGGCGAAGCCAGCGGATGGTTTTGGTGGCGCGCCGGAAGGATCGCATGGCGAAGTTGGAGAAGGAATTGCGCGGGATTGCGCCGGGGTTGGAGGTGGGATCGATTGCGGCGGATTTGGCGCTGGCGGAGGATCGGGTGGCGTTGGGTCGGCGGCTTGAGGGGACGGCTTGGGCGCCGAGCTTGTTGGTCAACAATGCGGGGCTGGGGGACTACGGGGAGTTTGCGACGGCGGCGTGGAGCAAGCTGGAGGCGATGATGCAGGTAAACATGACCGCGTTGACGCATTTGACGCACGAGTTTTTGCCGCAGATGCTGGAGGACGGGGATGGGGCGATCATCAATGTAAGTTCTCTGTCGAGTATTCTGCCGATTCCGGATTTTGCGGTGTATGCGGCGTCGAAGGCGTATGTGTCGAGTTTTTCGGAGGCCCTGCGGATCGAGGTGCGGGAGCGAGGGGTGTCGGTATTGGCGGTGTGTCCGGGGCCGGTGCACACGGAGTTCGGAGAGCGGGCGCGCCGGGGTGGTGAGGAGGAGGAGAATCCGTTGCGGGAGTGGTTTTTTGCGGAGGCGGAGGATGTGGTGGCGGAATCGCTGCGGGCCCTGGCTCGGGATCAGGCGCGGGTGTATCCGGGGTGGAAGATTGCCTTGGCGGCGGCGGGGATTTCGTTGGTGCCGCTGGCGGTGTTGCGGCTGGTGTTGTCGTCCCGACCGCGGAAGGTGGCGGATTGACCGGAATGCGGAATGCGGAATGCGGAGTGCGGAGTGGGGAGTGGGGAAGTGAGAAGGGGAGACTGTGGAACGTTGAGGGGTGGCGGGTGAGTGGGGCTTGAATGTCCAACAGCCAACAAGGAATTTTCAATGTCCAAGGGGAAGAAGGAGGGAGAAAGGAGGGGGAATTTTGGATTGGGCGTTCCGGCTATTGCCATGAGGTGGGGGGGGTGTGTTAGGTTTCGAGCGTGGCAAAGAGGTCCCCTGAGCAAGATCCGTATGAGTTGGCAGGTGTGAAGCGCCGGCCGAGGCGCCGGGGGATGCCGTTGCTGGGTCTCGCGGCGTTGTTGTTGGTTTGTTTTTTGATCGTGTTGCCCTTCACGCCGATGGCGGGGAAGATCAAGCGGGGTTTGAAGGAGGTCTTTGCGCCGGATGCGCCAGCGACCCCGGCGGGGCCGGTGGATCCCCGGGCGGAATCGCCGGCCCTGCCGGTGCCTGATCCGGAGGATGGGTTGATTGACCCCGAGCCTGATCCGCCGGTGGTGACGGGTCGGATGCAGGTGCCGGACGGGGTGAGCATCACGGAATTATCGAAGGACATCGATCTGAAAGTGGAGTTGAAAACGGAGGAGGGAGGATTGGCGTCGGTGGAACGTTTGAGGCGGGAGAGTTACCGTGCGGAGTACACGCTGAACGTGCGGATGCCGCGGGCTGCGGAGACGCTGGAGGATTTGGAGAGCGTGAATCCGAAGCTGGGGACGCTGTTGCCGGGATTGGAGGGGATGTTTGCGAAGGCGCAGGTGTCGCCATGGTATCGGAAGCTCTACCTGAACAAGGCGGGGCGGCTGAAGAGCAATGTGGCGCGGTTGGACGAGGTGTTGACCCGGCACAATTTTTTTGACTGCGAGACGATGTTGAACATGAAGCATCCTGGGTCCGGTCGCCGGGTGTTTCTGATGCAGGCGGAGATGGACGTGGTGTCGGACGGTTCGGATGGGGATCGCCTGCCGGAGATGCCGGACGAGATCGTGAAGTCGACCTACTATCAGCCCTTCACGAGCTACGGATGGAAGAAGCAGACGGCCACGCCGAATCCGATGGTGAAGGGGTGGGAGGAGCGGGTGGCGACGGCGAAGATCGAGTTGGCGGCGGTGGCGACGACGGCGGACCGGAAGGCGTGGTTGAAGGAGCGGATCAAGATGCTGGAGCGGGGGATCGCGGACATGAAGGCGCGGAGTTTCCTGATCGCGGAGTATGATCCGTTCATTGTGATCCCGATCAATCTGTTGACCGATCGGGAGGATGACTATGCCCCGAACATCGGGGACTACGTGGTGGTGATCCACGGGGAGAAGCTGTATCCGGCCATCGTGGGGGATGGGGGGCCGACCTTCAAGGTGGGGGAGGGATCGTTGCGATTGGCGAAGGAGATCGAGCCGCGGGCAAATCCGTATCGGCGGCCGGTGGAGAAGCTGGTGGTGACCTATCTGGTGTTTCCGCGGAGTGCGGAGCCGGAGAAGTCAGCGCCGGACTTTGGGAAGTGGAAGGCGAAGTGTGAGGAGTTGCTGAAGGAGATCGGGGGATTGGGGGAGGGGGTGGTGTTGCATGAGTGGA
>JAQCFL010000243.1 GCA_027619375.1 Verrucomicrobiota bacterium
GGGGTGGGGGGGGGGTCGGGGAGGGTCATGGTGGCGGTGAGGTCGGCCCCGTGGCAGGCCACGCAATAGGTGGTGAAGGCGTCCTGGCCGTTGGCGACGGCGACGTCGTTGGTGGCCCAGTCGCTGACGAAGGACTTGTCGTCGAGATCGGCGAGAAGGGCTTCGAGTTCGGCGCTCTTCTTCGCATTGAGGAGGGCGACGACCTCGGCCATTTCCTGCTGGTCGGTTTTGCCGAAGCCGAGTTGGTAGTAGCCAACCCACCAGACGACGTAGGCGACGATCATGATGTAGAAGGTGAAGAGCCACCAATTGGGGAGCTTCTGGTCGTATTCCTGGATGCCGTCGTAAACGTGGGGTCGGAGGACGACCTCGTTGTCCTTGTCGGCGTAGAGGGCGGTTTTGGGGGGCTCTTCGCTGTCGCTCATCGCGGAGATTGGTTACTTGTTATTGGCTATGGGTTATTGGGGGGAGAGGGGGGATGGAGGGGAATCAGGGTCTGGGAGTGCCGGGCTCGGATTGTGAGACGGGCGGGACGCCCGTGCTCCCCTGGTCGAGGGGGAGGGAGGCAAGTTGTTTGAGGCGGGGCTTCTTCATGAGGAGGGTCCGGGTGACGAGGAGGACGAAGACGGTGAAGGTGAGGAGGAAGGCGAGGATGGGGATGATGGTCACCCAGTCGGCGTAGTTGATGCGGTTCCACATGATGGTTATTGGTTAATTGTTATTAGGGCGCGCTAGTGGAGGTTGTCGGGGTTGTTGAAGAGGTGGTTGGCGGGTTCCTTTTTCCCGACGGGATCGGAGGCGCCGAGTTTTTGGACATAGGCGATGAGGGCGATGAGCTGGGTTTCGGAGAGTTTGCGGATTTGGTCGTTGGGGGGGAGGGATTCCATGCCGGGGACGCTGACCTTGGCGTCGCGGATGAGGCCGGTGGCGATGTCGAGGGCCTGCTTCTGGGCCTGGTCCTTGATGTCGTCGCTGGTCATGGCCGGGTAAGGGACCCCGACGGTGCGTTGGGCGGCGATCTTGCCGGGGAGGGCCTTGAGGTCGGCCTTTTGGTGGAGGAGGAAGAGGTAGTTGGGCATGTTGGAGCCTTCATCGAGGGAGCGGGGGTTGATGAAGTGGTTGAAGTGCCAATCGTTGCCGCGGCGGCCGCCTTCGCGGGCGAGGTCGGGGCCGGTGCGTTTGGAGCCCCACTGGAAGGGGTGATCGTAGATGGATTCGCCGAGGCGGCTATAGTCGCCGTAGCGCATGACGTCGGGTTTGAGGGTGCGGATCATCTGGGAATGGCAGTTGTAGCAGCCTTCCGAGACGTAGATGTCGCGGCCGGTGAGTTCGAGGGGGGTGTAGAGCTGTTGGATGCGGTCCTCGACGTTGGCGGTGCTGTTGAAGATGACGGCGGGGATGATTTGCACGGCCCCCCCGATGGCCACGGCGGCGAAGGTGAGGATGGTGAAGGGGAGGTAGTTCTCGAGGAGGCGTTCGTGCCAGTCGGACCAGGACTTGGTGGAGCTGCGGAATTTGCGCACGGCGAGGACGCAGAGGACGACGCAGGCGATGAAGGCGGCGGCATCGGCGTGGGGGGGGAGGAAGATCCAGAGGATGAGGAAGACCAGGGCCCAGACGGTGTAGGTGACGGGATCGTTGCGCCAGATTTCGCGGGCGGTCATCGTGTCCTGATCCTTGGAGCGTTCCACATTGACCTCGACCGATTCGTCGGCGGGGGTGCCGGAGCGGGCGGTTTTCCAGATGTTGAAGGAGCAGAGGGCGAAGCCGAGGAGGTAGAGGGAGCCACCGAGGGTGCGGAAGACGTAGGGCCAGTGGATGGCCTGGAGGGTTTGGACGAATTCGTATTTCAGGCTCGTGCCGTTGTCGTTGGTGGTGTTGAGCATGAGGGCCTGCATGATGCCGCCGGCCCACATGGCGGCGACGTAGGCGAGGATGCCGATGAGGCCGATCCAGAAGTGGAGGTTGGCGAGGGCGGTGGAGTAGAGTTTGGTTTTCCAGAGGCGTGGGGCGAGCCAGTAGAACATGCCGGCGGCCATGAAGCCGTTCCAGCCGAGGGCGCCGGAGTGGACGTGGCCGATGGTCCAGTCGGTGTAGTGGGAGAGTTCGTTGACGGAGCGGATGGCGAGGAGGGGGCCCTCGAAGGTGGCCATGCCGTAGAAGGTGACGCCGGCGGCGAAGAATTTGATGACGGGATCGAGGCGGAGCTTGGCCCAACCGCCGCGGAGGGTGAGGAGGCCGTTGAGCATGCCGCCCCAGGAGGGGGCCCAGAGCATGAGGGAGAAGAACATGCCGAGCATTTGGAGCCAGTGTGGCAGGGCGGTGTTGAGGAGGTGGTGGGGGCCGGCCCAGATGTAGAGGAAGATGAGGGACCAGAAGTGGATGATGGAAAGGCGGTAGGAATAGACGGGTCGGTTGGCGGCCTTCGGCAGGAAATAGTACATGATGCCGAGGATGGGAGTGGTGAGGAAGAAGGCCACGGCGTTGTGGCCGTACCACCATTGCACGAGGGCGTCCTGGACGCCGCCGAAGATGGGGTAGGAGTGGGTGAGGCTGGTGGGGATCTGGAGGTTGTTGACGATGTAGAGCATCGCGATGGTGATGAAGGTGGCGATGTAGAACCAGATGGCGACATAGAGGCTGGGCTCGTTGCGTCGGCGGATGGTGAGGAGCATGTTGGTGCCGAAGACGACCCAGATGAGGGCCACGGCGATGTCGATGGGCCAGATGAGTTCGGCATATTCCTTGCCCTGGGTAAAGCCCATGGGGAGGGTGATGGCGGCGGCGACGATGATGAGTTGCCATCCCCAGAAGTGGATTTTGGAGAGGAGATCGGAGGCCATGCGGCATTTGCATAGGCGCTGGAGGGAGTAATAAACGCCGGCGAAGATCATGTTGCCGACGAAGGCGAAGATGACGGCATTGGTGTGGAGGGGGCGGAGGCGGCCGAAGGTGAGGAAGTTGAGGCCTTCGGTTTTGAATTTGCCGAAGGTGATGATCTCGAGGAACTTGCCGTTGGCTTCCCACCAGGAGAGCTGGGTGGCGATGAGGACGCCGACGATCATGCCGACGAGGCCGAAGAGGAGGGAGGCGATGAGGAAGCGGCGGACGGATTTGTCGTCGTAGGTGATCGTGGTTTTCATCGAGGGGAAAGTGGCAGGTCGCAGGTCCGAAGGTTGAATGTCGGGTGACAGGAGAGGGAGACGGGGGGGGCACCCGATGGCCAACGATAAATTTCAAGGGGGAAGAGGGGGAAGGTGAAGCCTGGGATGGGGAGAGGTGAATGGGGGACAGGGGAGAGGATGGGTTAGTCGTCCAGGGGGAGGAGAGACTCGCGTTCGAGGGATCGTTTGCGGTTGCGTTTGGATTCGAAGGCGAAGGAGACGATGAAGATCCCGACAAGGCAGAGGGAGACGAGGAGGGTGAGGGCGAAGACGTTCATGGGTGGATGCGGTGGGAGGCCCAGAGGAAAGCACATTGCCGGGTATCGGGCTCCGCGCGGTTTGCGGGATGCTGTGCGTCTGCTGTGGTGGTTCCGACGGCGCAGCAGGGGAGGTGAAGCCGCTGAAGGGCTTGGAGGTCGGATCGGTCGGATCGCGCCCTTTGGGAAATCCGAACTAGCAGGGGAAATCCGACCTAGCAGAGCCGGAGCATGTCGCGGATGAATTGTTTCCAGAGGAAGAGGAGGCCGCGGAAGGAGTAGCGGAAGTGGCCGTCGCCGGTGAGGCGGATGATGCCTTTGTCGAGGTTGTGGTCGATCTGGCGTCGCATCTCGTCCTCGATGTCGTGCTCGGCTTCGTCGGGGTCGGGGACGCGGAGGGAGTCGGGGCAGACGTGGCGGCGGAGGAGGAACTGGCGGTGGTCCTTGAGGATCTGGTGGAAGCAGTTGCGTTCACAGGGCACGTGGTTCCAGTTGACCTCGGGGTTGCATTTGAGGGTGGGAGAGAAGGGGAAGTTGGTGGTGCGCCAGATGCGGCCCTGATCGTCCCTGGAGGTGATGCCGATGAAGGCGAAGGCGATGTCCTCCTGTTCGCAGAGGCAGACGGTGGCGATGGCTTTCTCCTCGGGGTTCCAGAAGATGCGGAAGAACTGCTTCATGCCGGCCCATTCCCAACCGCTGTCGGTGGCGTGTTCGAAGCCTTCCTGGTCCATGGCGGCGATGGCTTTGGAGGCGTTGGGGAAAAAGGAATCGGCGGGGGCGACGCGGAAGCGGAGGCGGTTGTCGAGAGGGAGACGGAGGCGGCGGATGCGGGTGAGGAGTTCGAACCAGGGGAGGAAGAACCAGACCGCGGCGCCGGCGAGGCCGATGAAGATGTTTTTGGAGAGGAGGTAGGCGGCGGTGAAGCTGGCGACGAGGAAGGCGAGGGCGCCGAGTTTTCTTGCGCAGAAGTGCCTGCAGGAGCGCAGGGCCACGGCCAGCACCAAAAGGCCGGTGACAAGAATACATTCCCTCATTTCAGATCGCTACGGGTGGGTGATGAACTCCGTCGCCAGGGGGATGCGAACAGGGTCTGGGGACTATGGGCGAGAATTTGGTTAAATCCAATGGTACTTTTGCGAAGGGGGCGGGCTTGGGGGCTGGTCTTGAGGCGGGGGACTCGTTAAGTTCCCCGGACATGGCGATTGAACCATTTGACGGAATATGGCCGGGGATTCCGGCGAGCGCCTTTGTGGCGGGCAGCGCGGACGTGATCGGGCGGGTGACGCTGGGGGAGGAGGCGAGTATTTGGTACAACGCGACGTTGAGGGGCGACATCAATGAGATTGTGGTGGGTCCGCGGAGCAACGTGCAGGATCAGGCGGTGCTGCATTTGGCGGATGGCCATGGCTGCCATATCGGCGAGTTGGTGACGATCGGGCACAGCGCGGTGGTGCATGCCTGCACGGTGAAGGACGAGGTGCTGGTGGGGATGGGGGCGATCATTTTGGACGGGGCGGTGATCGGGGAGCGGTCGATCATCGGGGCGAACGCGCTGGTGACCGGTGGGATGGAGGTGCCGCCGGGTTCGCTGGTGCTGGGGAGTCCGGCAAAGGTGGTGCGGAGCTTGAGCAAGGAGGAGCAGGCCGGAGTGAAGGGTTGGGCGGAGAAATATGTGCGGGTGAGCAGGAAGTACCTCGCGCGAAAGTGGGATCAGGGCTAAATTTTTGCAGATGGTTGATTTGGTCAAGGTGGAACCGGTGGCGCTGCTGCCCACGCAGGCGGGGTGTGCGGTTTTTCTGGGAGACGGGGTGAAATCGATCGTGTTTTACATCGAGCCGGCCATTGGGGCGTCGATCAATGCGGCGCTCTCGGGGCAGAAGCCGCCGCGGCCATTGACGCATGATTTGTTTCTGGATGTGCTGAAGACGTTCGGGGCGTCGGTGAACCGGGTGGTGATTGTGAAGGTGGAGAATGACATTTTTTATGCGCGGCTGATACTCGAGGCGCAGAACGAGATCATGGAGAAGAAGATCGTGGAACTGGATGCGCGGCCGAGTGATTGCATCTCGCTTTCGGCGCGGACGGGGGCGCCGATTTACGTGGTGCGCTCGGTTTGGCAGGGGTTGAAGGACATGACCAGCGTGCTGGAGGAGTTGAGGGAGAAGGGGATGGATCTGGAGGGTTAGGAGGGGGGGCGGGGTGTGCCAGGTGGT
>JAQCFL010000244.1 GCA_027619375.1 Verrucomicrobiota bacterium
TTGAACGCAGCCCCCCCAGCCCTCCCCGCTCCCCCCAACGTGCTGCGCATCACGAAACAACGCCACCTGATCGATCACCTCCCGCTCCCTCAACCCGGGATGCTCCGCAATCCAAAACTCGATTGACAACGACCCAGCAAAGATCCGATTTGGTAAGGGCGCTGGCCATCGTTCTTCCAGGAACCCGGAAAGGCTGTTGACCCGCAACCATTTTCTACCCCCCCGCCCTCCCCCCGCATGAGCAATCTCACCATCTACAATCTCGATCAGCGGAGCCTGCTGATCCCGGAGCTCGCCGGACGACTCGAAGAACCTTGAAAAATGCGCACCGTTTCGCAGTATCCATGGGTCATGAACCGCTCCATCACCCTTTCCCTCGCCGCCCTCCTCGCCCTCCCCCTCGGGGCCGAACCCGAAATCACCAACGAGGTCCTTGAGGAAAACGGGAAACGGGAGAAATTCATGCTCATCGATGGCGTGAAGGTCCACGAGACCGACCCGACCAAACAGCCTCCGCCGAAGGTCGTGACTCCCAAGCCCTACGATGCCGAGGCCGCCAAGGCACCGGCCACCGCCACCGTCCTCTTTGACGGCACGGAAGCCTCCATGGCCAACTGGATCGCCAAGAACGGCAAGAAGGAAAACCTCTGGAAGCTGGTCGACGGCGCCATGGAGTCCCAACGTGGGGCCGGTTATGTCTCCACCAAGGAGCACTTCGGTTCCTGCAAACTGCACATCGAGTTCGCCACTCCCGCCAAAGTGCAGGGCGACGGACAAGGCCGCGGCAACAGCGGCGTCTTCCTCATGGGCATCTATGAGGTGCAGGTCCTCGACTCCTACGAGAACTCCACCTATCCCGATGGCCAGTGCGGCGCCCTCTACGGACGCTCCGTTCCCCTCGTCAATGCCTGCCGCCCTCCCGGTGAGTGGCAGGCCTACGACATCACCTTCCACCGCCCCCTCTTCGACGAGGCCGGCAAGGTCACCCGCAAGGCCAAATTTCATGTCGTCCACAACGGCATCGTCATTCAGGACAACGTCGAACTCTCCGGCGGCACCAACTGGCAGGGCCCTCACGCCGTCGGCCCTTACAGCAAACACGGCAACACGGGACCCCTCGAACTCCAGGACCACGGCAACCCCGTCCGCTTCCGCAACATCTGGATCGAACCCATCAAGGACTGAGCCCATTGCCGCTCCGGTCTCCACTGCACACCCGCTATGTCCGACCCACTCGAAATAGGGGCGGTGCCCGCCGTCACCGCTCCCGATGCCGGGAAGAAAAGGAAGCCCAACATGTGGGTGCAGGTCGGCGGCTCGGGGATCCACCAGAACGGCCTGTTCGCGAAGCGTGACATCCCGGAGCATCAACGCCTCATCGCCCTTCATTCGCGCCCAACTGGGAACGGAGGACCAGTACGTGTCCTGGACGGCACTCTGGGCCATCCGCTCGGACATTTGGGCGACCAAGCGCATGAAGAAGGACGCCCGAAATGCGCTGGGCATGCTGACCAAGTCAGCCATCGAGGAAGGGAACCCGGACATCTTCCGTCATCTCGCCGACGGCCTCGAGGCAATGATGGAGTTCGCACGCCTCCCCGAGAACGCCGTCCGGGCCGACGTCTTCTTCGCCTTGGAAGAGCTCAACTCAAGTGGCGTCCACTTCACGCGGGCCAACCTCTTCTCCTGGCTCAATCACGAACTCGACGCCGCCATCACCAAAACAGAACTCGAAGCCGTCCTCACCCAGATGGGCCTCGCCGAAATCCTCCCCGCCAAATCCAAAAAAGGCTGACGCCTCCCCAAATGTGGCGGCGGTTTCCCAACCGCCCTGCCGACTCCCCTACAGTGGCGTGGCCGTCCCGGTCGCATGCCTCCCCAACCGTGGCGGCGGTTTCCGCGGGACAATTTCCCAACCGGGACAATTTCCCAATCCAACTGCCGAACTTCACTCCCTCCCCTCCACCCCCTCAACCATCTTATTTACCGGACAAACTGCACCAATAACCAATAACCAAAAACCGGGCCGCAGCCCCCCCTCACTCAATCGTCACCCGCGTCCCCTCCTTCGTCACCTCAAACAAAATCGGCGCCAACGGCTTCGGCAACCGAATGCACCCATGCGAGGCCGGCTCCCCCGGCTCCGGAATGATCCCTGCGTGCATCCCGATCCCGTAGGACGTCAGCCGCTGCCAATACGGCATCGGGGCCGGCACATAACGCGTCTCCGGCGGCGTGTAGTCCCCCGGACTCGCGTCGTCGTCCACCACGTTGCCGTAGTAGTCCTCGATCCACCCATAACGGTTCGACTCCTTGTCCACGATCTTCTCCATGATCCTGAACGTCCCCCGCGGAGTCTTCCGGCCTTCGATCCCCGTCGCCACGAACGACCAACCAATCGGCCGCCCACCCCGCTGATAGTAGGCCCGCTGCGCCCCCAAATTAATCCGCACCGTCACCTCCCCCGGCCCATGGTCATCGTACCATTCATACAGCACCCGCTCCCCCTGCACACTGGTCGTCTCCCTCTCCGGCTCCTCCAGCGTGTACGGCACCAGCGGCGCACAAGCCCCCACGCACAACGCGCAAGCCATGGAGCCCAGAAGTCCTATTCGGTGCAGTGTCATCGGGGGGAAAAGGAAGGCTAACAATGCGCCACTGTCGATCCACTTTCAAATCTCTTCCCTCCGCCCATCCTGATAGTCCGAGCTTCAGAAGCACCTGCCCATCCCCCCTTCCGCTCAACTGAATAATCACTCGCGCCCATTCGTCCCACGGTCCAGTATGAAGAGGCTCAAAACCTCCATCCCCACCACACCATGAAACTCTATCTCTCTCTCGGCGCATCCATCCTCGCCCTCTTCGCCTCCGGCTGCCGCGAAAAAGTGGTCCTCAAGCAGGACGAACCCGCCCCGGATCCCCAGACCGCTATCGTCGGCGATCCCGCTTCCGAGGTGATTCCCGCCACCACCGGCGAAATGCCCGAGATCGTCCCCGACGAACCCATCCCCGACGAACCGGCCCGTGCCGTGGTGGTCGGTCCCCCCGCCGACGAACCACCCCTCGAGATCGGCCTCACCTACGCCGAACCCATCGCCGAACCCGTCGAACAAATCGCCCCGCAAATCCTCGAGTCCAAGGACTTCAGCGTCTTTTACGTCGAGCTGGCCCGCTTCGGCGAATGGTTCCAGACCGCCGAATACGGCTACGTCTGGCAGCCCACCCTCATCGGCTACGACCCCGCCTGGCGTCCCTACACCCGTGGCCGCTGGGTCGACTCCGACGAGGGCTTCACCTGGATCTCCGACGAACCCTTTGGCTGGGCCACCTACCACTACGGCCGCTGGGCTCTCCTCCAAGACCGCGGCTGGATCTGGATCCCCGGCGAAGACTGGGCCCCCGCCTGGGTCTCCTGGCGCCAGGACAACGACCACGTCGGCTGGGCCCCCCTCCCCCCCGAAACCCTCTACCAAGACGACTACTACTACGACGACAGCGTCGATGCCGACTACGGCATCGCCCCGACCTGGTACAACTTCGTTCCCGTCATCACCTTCTACGAGCCGGTGTACAACCGCTGCGTCCCCCGCACCCGCGTCACCACCATCTTCATCGGCAGCATCAACATCACCCTCATCAAAACCGAACGCGGCCACGTCCACAGCCATGGCCCCGACCGCGACTGGCTCTTCCGCCACACTGGCCGTCAGGCTCCCCACTGCAAACTCTCCCGCCGCGAGCGCCCCGTCCTCTACGACGATCACAGCCGCGGTCGGTATCGCGACGACGACTACGAGGTCTACGCCCCCCGCGTCGGAGCACGCTGGAACCCCGCCATCCGCCCTCCCCGCGTGAAAGGTGACTTCGGCCACGTCGCCGTCGACCGCGACGGCCGCCGCGTTTCCGATGAGGCCCGCCGCCACTACGATGACGACCGTGCCCGCCGCCAACGCGAAGCCATCGAGTCCGCCCGCACCGAGGAAGCCAAGGATGCCCTCAAGCGCCAACGCAAGGCCGAGGAGGCTCTCGCCGAGGAGGAAAGACGCATCTACAAGGAACGCGAACGCGCCCAGGCAGAGCGTGCGAAACACGAGGAACGCCTCCGCGATTCCCAGCGCAAGGCTCTCGCCGATCGCCGTGAGTCCGAGGAAAAAGTGACAAAGGAGGCCGAGAAGGACCGCCGCCGGGCCGAGGAGGACCGCCTTAAGGGCATGGACAAACGGCAGCGCGAAGCCGAAGAACGCGCCATCGCCGAACGCCGCGAACAGGAAAAGGTCGCTAGAGACCGTGGCGGGAGGGACCCCCGCAAGGGCGACGACGACAAGGCCGACATGGAACGCCGTCGCGCCGAAGCCGAAGAAATCGCCGCGGAAGAAAAAGTCGCTAGAGACCGCCGCCAACAATCGGATCCGGAAAAACACCAAGCCGAAGAGCGAGCCCGCGACGATCAACGCGGCAAGGCGGAGGATGCCAAGCGCCAAGCCGAAGAGCGAGCCCGCGACGATCAGCGCGGCAAGGCGGAAGATGCCAAGCGTCAGGCCGAAGAGCGAGCCCGCGACGATCAGCGCGGCAAGGCGGAAGATGCCAAGCGTCAGGCCGAAGAGCGCGCCCGTGACGATCAGCGCGGCAAGGCGGAGGAAGCCAAGCGCCAGGCCGAAGAGCGGGCTCGTGACGATCAACGCCGCAAAATGGAGGAAGCCAAGCGCCAGGCCGAAGAGCGGGCTCGTGACGATCAGCGCGGCAAGGCGGAGGATGCCAAGCGCCAAGCCGAAGAGCGGGCCCGTGACGATCAACGCCGCAAGATGGAGGATGCCAAACGCCAGGCCGAAGACCGGGCCCGCGAACAACAACGTGCCCAAATGGAGGATGCCAAACGCCAGGCCGAAGACCGGGCCCGCGAACAACAACGTGCCCACATGGAGGATGCCAAACGCCGCGCCGAAGAGCAGGCTCGCGAACAACAACGTGCCCAAATGGAGAATGCCAAGCGCCAGGCCGAAGAGCGGGCTCGCGAACAACAACGTGCCCAAATGGAGGATGCCAAACGCCGCGCCGAGGAGCAGGCCCGCCAACAGCAGGAAAGAATGCGCGAACAACAGAAGGCCGCCGACCAACAGCGCAAGGCCGCCGAAGACCGCGCCAGGGATCAACAAAAGCAGGCCGACCAACAACGCAAGGCCGCCGAGGACCGCGCCAGGGAGGACGCCCAACGCCGCAACGACGACAACGGCAAACGAAAGAAGTAAGCCGCCCCGACAGTAGCGTCCCGACACTCCGCCGCGCCCGCCAGGGCCGCTGCCTGCCGTCAGAACGCCCGCCATGCGCTCCCTCCTCCTCCTCCTCCTCGCCCTCGCCACCCTCCCCCTCCTCGGCGCACCCAACGTCCTCCTCATCTGCATCGACGACCTCCGCCCGGAGCTCAAATGCTTCGGGGCCGACTACATCCAGAGCCCCCACATCGATTCCCTCGCCCAGGCCGGGCGCGCCTTCACCCGGCACTATGTCCAGGCCCCCACCTGCGGCGCCTCCCGCTACGCCCTCCTCACCGGCACCTACGGCAATTACGATAACGAGGCCCTCTTCAAACGCGCCCCCAAAACCGACTCC
>JAQCFL010000245.1 GCA_027619375.1 Verrucomicrobiota bacterium
ATTCAGCCGCACCGCAAGAAAGGTGTCCGGTAAGAATTCTTACAATCCGACTTCGCCCACAATTCCTTTAAGCCCCCTCCCGGACCTACGGGGCGGGCACCACGTCCTTCAGCAAGTCCACCGGTCGGCCCCGGAGCCGCGCCTCCGCCCCGTCGGAACGGCGCGAGAGTGGTCCCTCGACGGACGGCAGGTCCTCCTCCCGGACAACCCGCCGGATGATCTCGCGGCAGTCCAGTCCGGCATCGCCGAACATCTTCATGAACTCCAAGGTCTGCGCGTGGAGTTTCCCGCGCAACGCCGCGGAATCCGGATCGTTGAAGAGATTGCGTGTCTCCGCCGGATCGGCCTGCCGGTCGTAGAGGACATCGAACGTTTTCCGTCCGCCCGGGACGGGGGCCTCCGCCGGATCATGCAGCGCCACCGAGTAGGTGTGACGCCGCGTGTACACCCCGCGCCAGTTCAACGGTAGATAAAACAATGGCAGGGCCTCCACCCCGTCGTCGCGGCCCGCCATGAGGGCCCCGGAGGTGTCGCGGCCCTGGCAGGTGGCGGGCACGGGCAGCCCCATCAATCCCAGGAGGGTCGGCATCAGGTCGAGCGTGCCGACGAGGAGATCACTCGTCCCCGGCTTCAGGCGCGCGGGCCACCGGACCAGCAGCGGCACCCGGCACGAGATGCTCTCGGCCCGGCCCTTGTGATTTGGAGCCCACCCGTAACTCTGCAGCATGTCGCCATGGTCGCTCGTGAAGACCACGATCGTGTTGTCTGCCAACCCACGCTCGTCGAGCTTCTCCATCAGCCGTCCGAAGGCCCGGTCGATCCCGCTGACCAGCGCCATGTGACCCTGGTAGGCACGGCGAACCTGCGGCGTGTCCGGAACGGTCGACCGCAACCGCAGCGCGCCCGGGTCGTACAACTTCAACAAGTCCTCCGGGGCGCTGTAGCCCTCGTGCCCCCCGCTCCAGTTGTGCGGCGGATGCCACGAGAGAAACAAGGCAAAGGGCTGCCCGGCACGCCGATCCACGAAGTCCATGGCCTGCCGGGTCTGACCATCCGGCTCCCAGGCGTTGTAGAGCTGCTTCGTCCTTCCGTCCTGGTCCCAGTAAAAGGCGTGGGCCGCGTCAAAGGAGAGCGTGCAGTTGTTGACGAGGAACTCGTCGTCGAAGCCGTAGCGGCACGGCCCGGGCGGCACGCCCCGCTCACGATCACCTCCGTAAAGATGCCACTTCCCGTAATAGCCGGTCCGGTATCCGGCATCCCGCAACACTTCCGCAAAGTAGGTGCCGTTGCCGGGCAGCATCTGCAAATCGTTCTGGATGGCTCCCTGGTTGAGCGGATGCTGGCCGCTGAACAGCATGCCCCGGTAGGGTGTGCAGACCGGGGAGTTGGAGATGCAGTGATTGAAGCGCACCCCCGCCAGCGCCAGCCGGTCAAGGTGCGGGGTCTGGATGTCCGGGTTGCCGTAACTTCCCAGCATGTCCCATGACTGCTGGTCGCTGAAGACAAACACGAGGTTGGGCCGGGCCGGAGCCGCGCCGGAGGCCGCCGCCGCAAGCAGGCCGCCCAACATCACCGCCACACCGCGACTCTTTCCATGCATCTTCACACCCTACAAGACGCACCCACCAGTCCGAGCTTTCAATGAAAATCCCACTCCCTGCCTCCCCGGCCCGGGCCCTTTCGCCATTGCCTAACCCACTCCAGGGAAACAACTTTGGCCTCCTTGTGTCCCCATGCTTCACCGACAACGCGGTCACTTCATCAATCAACGTCAATCCGCCTTGAACTGATGACCCACCCCACTAGTCTCCAGCTCTCGTTACCTCCACCCCAGCCCATGCCGAACACCCTGCCGTTCACCTTTCCGCTCGCCTTGGAGCGTTCCTCCTTCGGCATTGCCGGCACTCCAGCCGCCCCCACCCTCAGCCCTCCCTCCGAGGTGGCCTGCCGCCGCTGCCGGGTCCGCACCATCACCGCGTAAGCCCCACCATTTCCCCACCAACCAACATGCATCAGATCAAACTCCACCTCGTCGGACTCGCTCTGGCTGGCTCCCTCATCGTGCCGGCCGAACGCTGCGCCGCCGGAGAGTCCCCGATCCTCGCAACCCTGTAACCTGCCGACGCCCCAGACGGGGCAAAATCCGGCTTCGTCAAATCCGGGCTCCTGCTCCCCGCCACCCCACCTTCCGCCTGGAGCTTCTCATTCGGGCCGGCCTACCGACACCTCGAAGGCACCCGCTTTCGCGGAAGTTCCCGCAGTCACACCCTCTCCCTACCCTCGTTCGTCGGCCAGAACACCCTGTTCGTCCCTCCCATCGGCTCGCTCGATGCGTACGACGACCGCACCTACGACAACGGCTTCGTCCATCTCGACGGGGCCACCGAAACCTTCGGCGACACATGGAACTGGGGTTATGAGGACAGCGCCTCACAGGTCGTTGACGACACCCTCATCCTCAATGCCACCGGCTATCAGAGCATCCGCTCGGATCAGCGCTCCTTCGGTGGCCCCCACCGGGACAGCAAGGATGACGACGCCGTCATCCCCCACGTCCAACTCCACTACCAATCCCCAACAACACTCTCAAATGGCATGCGGGTCGGATTTGGCTTCGCTCTGAACCTCGCCTCGATCGACCACAACGTGCGCTTCAGCGACTTCGGACTCATCCAGACCCGGGAGGACTACCGCCACGATTGGACTGATACTTTTGAACTTGGCGGAGTCATCCCGCCTCTCGCCACGCCTCGCGCTCCTTATGAGGGATCCTATGATGGCCCCGGTCCCCTCATCAACAACACCCCGGATGATCGGAACAGTGTGGCCGTGCTTCTCAACACCGACACTGCCACGTTCACGAACAGAGTCCGGGCCTCCTTCCACGGCGCCCTCACCACCTTCAGCTTCGGCCCCACCCTCACCTATGATCGACAGGGTCTCAGCGTCCGGGCCAGCGGTGGCCCAACTGTCAGCATCCTCGACTGGAGCAGCAGTCAAGACGAGCTTCTCTCCCTGCAGGAAACCAGTGGCGGCACGGTCGGCGGCACCTCGACCTACCGCACGTGGATCGACGATTCTTCCGGCCTCAAGTTCATCCCGGGCCTCTTCGCCCAAGTCGAAGTCCTCTGGCAATACGACGAGGACTGGACGCTCAGTGGTTTTACCCGCCTCGACTCAGCCACCTCGCGCGAGGTGAACCCCGGGGGGTCCTCTTTTGCAATCGACTCCTCCGGCTATACAGTCGGCCTCCAAGTCGGTCGCGCCTTCTAGCCTCTCCCGCCACCGCGCAATATTCGGAGCGGCGGCACTCCAGCCATCCTCTCCCCTCCCCCCCTGCTAACCAAAAAGGCAGGGACCAACCTCCGGGCGGTCCGGCGGCTCCACCATCGCCCCCCGCTCAGCGCACCGATCCACCCCGCCTCCGCTCAACTCCCTCCCCCCAAAACAAAGAATCAGCGCCCTCAGCGAAATCAGCGGTCACCCCACTCCCAAATCTCCCCTTCCATTCCCTCAAATCCACCCTAAAATCTGTCAGACACTTCTCCGCCCCCAATTGGAAGACCGCCCCCGTTTTCCCCGTATTTACCCCCATCCGATGAGGTCCCTCCGCCCCCACCCTTTCCTCCTGCTCCTCCTCGCCGCGCCCCTCCTTCAGGCCGAGCGCCCCGTCGATTTCAACCGCGACATCCGCCCCATCATCTCCGACCGCTGCTACAAATGCCACGGTCCCGACGCCAAGAATCAAAAATCCGACTTCCGTCTCGATACCCGCGAACACGCCATCGCCGACCTCGGCGGCTACGCCGGCATCACCCCCGGCAACCTCGAACTAAGCGACCTCCACCACCTCATCCGCTCCGACGATGCGGACGAGGTCATGCCTCCGCTCAAATCCAAACTCAGCCTTCACGACGCCGAGAAGGATCTCCTCGACCGCTGGATCAAGGAAGGCGCACCCTACGACAAACACTGGTCCCTCAAACCACTCCCCGCCGCAGTCCCCGTTCCCGAAAGCACCGCCTGGGTCCGCACTCCCATCGACGCCTTCATCCTCAAGGAGGCCACCGCCCAAAACCTCCAACCCCCCCCCGAAGCCTCCCGCGAAAAGTGGCTCCGCCGCGTCACCTTCGACCTCACCGGCCTCCCCCCCACCCTCCCCGAACTCGACGCCTTCCTCCCCGATCAATCACCCGATGCCTTCGAGAAAGTCGTCGATCGCCTCCTCGACACCGACGCCTACGCCGAACGCATGACCAGCGAATGGCTCGACGTGGCCCGCTACTCGGATTCCTACGGCTACCAGGTCGACAAGGACCGCTTCGTCTGGCCCTACCGCGACTGGGTCCTCCGCGCCTTCCGCGGAAACCTCCCCTACGACCAATTCACCACCTGGCAACTCGCCGGCGACCTCCTCCCCGACGCCACCCGCGACCAAATCCTCGCCACCACCTTCAACCGCCTCCACCCGCAAAAGGTGGAAGGCGGCAGCGTCCCCGAGGAGTTCCGCATCGAATACGTCGCCGACCGCCTCCACACCTTCGGCACCGCCTTCCTCGGCCTCACCCTCGAGTGCTGCCGCTGCCACGATCACAAATATGACCCCATCAAAACCAGGGAATACTACCAACTGAGTTCCTACTTCGCCAACATCGACGAAGCCGGCCTCTATTCCTACTTCACCCCCTCCATCCCCACCCCCACCCTCGAACTCTCCACCCCCGAACAGGATCAACAAATCACCAAAGCCGACGAAACCATCGCCGCCGCCGAGTCCGCCCTGGCCACCACCATCACCGCCTCCACCACCGCCTTTGAAACCTGGCTCCAACACCCCGGCGAATTCCAATGGACCGGCCTCCTCTCCCACACCTCCTTCGACAACCGCAAGGGCGGCGACCTCCCCGACAGCGTCCGCCCCGACAAACCCACCAAGAGCAGCGACAACAACGTCAGCGTCGACGGCGTCATCGGACAGGGCCTCAAACTCTCCGGCGACGATCCCGTCAATCTCAGCGCCGTCGGCAACTTCAACCGCTCCGAAGCCTTCAGCATCGGCCTCTGGATCAACGCCCCCGAAGCCTTCGACCGCGCCGTCATCGTGAAACGCTCCAAGGCCTGGACCGATGCCGCCAGCCGCGGCTACGAAATCATCATCGAGGAGGGCAAACTCAGCGCCGCCCTCGTCCACTACGATCCCGGCAACTCCCTCCGCATCCGCGGCACCGCGCCACTCCCCATCAATGAATGGCACCACCTCACCATGACCTACGACGGCTCCAGCAAAGCCGCCGGTCTCCGCCTCTTCCTCGACGACAAGCCCCTCGCCACCGAGATCATTCGCGACAAACTCACCCGCACCATCGGCGGCGGCGGCGATCCCGACATCGTCCTCGGCGAACGCATGCGCGACAACGGCTTCAAGGACGGCCTTGTCGACGAACTCCACGTCTTCCACCGCGAACTCTCTCCCCTCGAAGTCGCCCAACTCCACGACGGCAAAACCCTCACCGACCTCCTCAACTCCGCCACCACCGGCAAGAGCTCCTTCTCCCCCGAGACAAAACATCAATTACATCA
>JAQCFL010000014.1 GCA_027619375.1 Verrucomicrobiota bacterium
GCGTCTCTGGATAACGACCATTTCCCAGACCGACCATTTCCCAGACAAACCATCTCCGAGACACCGGAAACGGGCGGTTTGAGGCAAATCGGATGCCTAAGCGCATTGCCGACCGACCATTTCCCAGACAAACGACCGACCATTTCCCAGACAAACCATCTCCTTCAGGTTCTCCATCGCCTGCCGCCGATACTCGATCTCAAAGAACCGCTTGCTCCGCGTCGTCCGCAAGATGGTCCCGCCACGACAAAGAATCCCGCTCAGGTCCACTTCGGAAGCCGGTTTGATCTGATCGTCGATCAACCCCCTTAAGCCGTCGAAAATCAGGTGGGGAGTCATCCCCTTCGCCTCCGCCCGGTCCACAGCACTCCTGATCGCCGGATTCATGCCGGCGGCGTCCCCTCCAGAGGTCATAATCCCAAGCCTACTCATCGCGGTGGGATCTCTAGGCGCACATCCCGTGCCAGACAAGCCCGATCCGCCTTCGCCCACTCCGGATCGGGCTGTTGATCATCGTCTGCGTCTCTGGATAACGACCATTTCCCAGACCGACCATTTCCCAGACAAACCATCTCCAGACCGACCATTTCCCAGACAAACGACCGACCCCATCGCCTGCCGCCGATACTCGATCTCAAAGAACCGCTTGCTCCGCGTCGTCCGCAAGATGGTCCCGCCACGACAAAGAATCCCGCTCAGGTCCACTTCGGACGACCGACCATTTCCCAGACAAACCATCTCCTTCGTCCCGGAGGGACATCGTACGGTAGCCGGTGGTACCACCACCGGACGTTGGCCAATCATTGCTTCGCACCCCGGAGGGGCGCGGGAGCGGGCGGAACACAACGAGATCGGTTCAATCCGTCTGCCAGGATTTACCGCGCCCCTCCGGGACATCCTGAACCGACTCTCTCCCGGACAAACCTTTTCCAGTGGCCGCGCCGCGGCGCAGGACTCATCGAGCGAAGCGCACGAGGGCGCTTGTCCGTCGTTGCCGCCCGCTCTCTGTTAGCTGGTTCGATTCCGGGGCGGCGCGGTCGCCCGCGAAAGACAACGGCCAATCGTCGGGAAAAACTTGGGATACGCGAAGTGAAACATCACGATAAAAACGACTGCTGGAAAGACTACGCAAATCAGGACAGATGAGACAATGTAGTTCCAGCCCAGAAACTGGAACGAGAGGAGAAAATCAACCGACTCCTGAAACAACCAGTCCGAGAAGCGCGTGAAGTCGGCGATCAGAAAGAGGCAGACTGTGACGCCAATGACGTGAAGAATCTTCAACACGTGCTTCTGTAATATCCGGTCAGCAAGAAGGACGTATACGAACGGTAGAATGATGTAATAGCCGATGATGTTGACCTCGTTGTAGGTAAACCCGGTGACCTCCGCAATCCACTTCAGGAGCGAGTAGACGATCTGAAAGGTCGTATTCATTCTTCAACATTAAAGCGATGCCGTCCGCTACTGGCGGCGCACCTCCGACGCGGGATTTAAGATTTGAGCAATCAGACATCTTAGGAATCGGAGGCGGTAGCGGATCGGTCATCCGCGTTTTGTTCTCCCCGGTTCTGTCGGATGATACGGCGTCCGGATGCTTCTTGACGTTCTCGGGCGGCCGCAATGATAGCCTCTAGCGAGTATCCATGCTCCGCCGCGTTCTCCTCCTTGAGAGAGCGAACGTGCTCGATAATCGATTGCTGGGTGTCAGTTTTCATCGCCAATCAAATCCTCCGGTGTGCAAATCACGGTTGGACGGTACCCGTGCGCCGACAGACAGTCTGAAATCCGCCGCCAGTTGTGAGGGTTCGCTATGTGCTTGCAGTTCCAAGTGAGAAGATAATCAATCCTGTGAACAGATGCAACGGCGATGTGAATAGCATCATCAGCCGCCTTCGCAGGGATAATCTGACGGGTGACCAGATCCTGCGCAATCGCTAAAACGTCGTCGGAGAGTTCCAAAAGAGGCACCGAATCAAGAAGGGCAGTTCGTTTGTCAGCCATCTCGATCTCTCCCCGGGCGCACTCGTCAACCACCGTCTGAGAGCAAACCAAGTTGTAGTCGGTCCTGTGATCATCCCACCAAATTTTCGTGAGTTGCTGACGGGCAGCTTCCACCAGCAGAGAGGATGGTCGAGCCACGTAAAGGCTCGGAATCGTTGTTTCGATGTAGATCGATTCAGGCACAGTGCAAAGCTACTATTTCTTAGGAGAACGTTTATTCGTTCAACCCCCAGCCTATCCGGGCGAGGATCTTTAGCAAGCCCGTAAGAAGCTGAAGAACAGGAAGAAGTTGGTAGTCAGAGTGTTGCGCAAACACCTCAGAATGCCCGATAGGCAGTGCGATCCGATGATCCTTGGTTGTGTAGGAGTCGGATATCCTCGTTGGAGGATCTTGATCTTTTGGATATGCGATTGTTTCCCCGATTGTTTCCCGGGCAAACAAGCCGTGGTGCGTTTCCGGGTCTTTCCCCGGGCTGCTAGCCCCCGCTTGCCGAGTCCACCAACTCAAAGAACCGCTCCCGGGTGACCGGCCCGCGGTCCTCGGCCAGAGCGCGCACCACATCGTCGAGGCTGCGTTTCCCTTCACTCTTTCGGCGGATCTCCTGGTCGATGCGGTGCAGTTCGCCGACCGCCTTGGCGGTGATCGGCCCATGGCAGCGGTCCACTTCCAGACTTTCGACGTCCCGTCCCCGTTCGGCGAGGTGCGCCAGGGCCTTCTTGTAGCGGCTCTCGCTGAGCGTCCCCGAGCGACGCAACACCTCCAACGAGTAATACTCTGCCAGACCCTCCACAATCCAGTCCGCCTTCGGTCCGCTCCGGGCCCCCATGGCGACGTGGACCATTTCGTGGACGAAGGTGCTGGTGCCGTCGTTGCTGATGAGGGGCCGGTCGCTGTGCACGTAAAGCGAGCCGGGGCCCGACAGGGCTCCCCGCCACATGGGATCGGCGGCGGAGACGACCAGGAGGCGCTCCGGAAGGCGCGGAAAGAGTTCCTGCATCACCGGCAGCGTCCACTGATACAGCGCGAGGATGTCCATGCGTCTTGCATCCTGGCCGACCGGTGCGGAGATGACGACCTTGGTCCTCCCGATTTGCTCGCGGACCGTGCCGATCTTCCCCATCACCAACCACCCGGTGGGCCGGTCGAACAGGCGCTCCGGATCATCCACCTTGTGGCGCCCGCTGGAATACTTCGGATAGCGGGTCGTCACCGACCAGTCCTCGGGCAGATGGAATTGCAGCGTTGCCCGGGACATCGTCCCATCCTCGATGTCCGAGCGGATCGGCGGGACCAGGTCGTCGGCACGGAACAAGGCCCAGTCGGGCGTGATGTAGCCATCGAACCGCCCCTCCCCGCGGGCACTCATCAGATCCACATCGAACTGCTGCCAGGCATCCTTGGCCGGCGGTTGCCACTTCACCGTGGCACCGGTCTTCTCGACCTTGCCGCTGCACAGGAAGTCCCGGTGACGTTCCGGATCGATGGACAACTCCAGCCAGCGCACCGATTGGGGCTTGTCCGAAAACCGTATCTTGACCACCGCTCGCGCGGTTTCCGGCTTGATCCAGACCGAGTAGCGCACCTCGAATTCCCGTCGCTCAGCGTCGCCGGACACCTGGCCGGGCGAGAGCGGGGCGCAGGACAGCAAGCAAGCCAAGATCAGGGTCCAAGAAGACGGAGTGTTCCTGCGCATTCGCCATTCCTACTCCAGGCCCGCCGAAGTGTTAAGCCCATTCGCTTGGAAGCGGCCCCGCTCTGTTCGCGAACCTCGCGGGCCCCCTCAACTCGACCATCTCTCCCGACTATCTCCCGGACAAGCCACCACACATGGCTCCTGCTCGCCTCGGGCGCTGGACTTACGGTTCGGCGTCAAAGCCTTCGAACTTCACGAACTGGTGCCGGAGTCCCTCTTCGCCGCCCACATTCCAGAGCCGGAATCCCATCGGTCGCTTGTCAAAATTCTTGCTCGTTGTCTCACCATTGACGAGGAGGATGCCATCCTTCTCATTTGAAATTTGCTGATGAGTATGGCCTGCCAGGAAAGCGACAACGCCGTTTTCCTGGCACAGGGCAAAGACAGCTTTGCGCTTCTCAGGCGACAAATTGGAATAGGTTTCCTTTTCCTCAATGTCTTTCAAAAAGAGCGGGTAATGAACCACCACGAACACCGGAGAGCTCTTCGCCTTGGCTTCCTCCAGCGTCTTTTTAAACCAGGCATCGTGCTGTTCCGCTTCGCCTTCCACGGGATGTTTCCAAAGCTGGCTGTTCGCCACAACGATGGTGCAACCCTTGTGCTCGAAGGAATAGTAATCCTTCCCGATTTTTTCCCGGTAGTTCGCAAGCGAAGCCTTCGTCGGAGCATTTCCGACATCGTGATTGCCGGGCGCGCAGTAGCAAGGGAGCGTGAATGTTGCCTTGATCTCATTGAAATCGGCAAACGATTTGTCGTCGGCCTTGTTGACGAGATCACCGCAAATCACCACAAAATCGGTCTGCAACTCGTTGATCTGTTTGACGGCTTGTTTGAACGTCAACACATCGTGCTCGTAACCACCCATCCCAAGTTGGGTATCACACATTTGAACAAACGAAAAGGGCTGCTGCTCCTTGCCGGGCTCTGCGGCAGCGGCAGAAGCGACTGTCACCAGTGAAAACAGAAGGGCGAACATGGATTTTGCGTTGATCTTCATAGGTAAAACGGGGTCGGACAATGGGCCGCAGAGCTACGGAGGACCAGACAATTAATTGATTCGCAAACTTGCTGTTGGCCAGGCCACTTGAGCCGCCGTGCAGGAGTAATCACAGACAATCTCCCAGATAAACCATCGCCGGCTCCCCGGCGGCGAGCTGCTGGAAATTTGCATTTGGCGCTAAGCCCCTGCAGCAGCGGCTGGGGGGGCTTCGCATGCTACTCCCGCCAGGCAGGACTGGAGGGAGTGGACTTCGCGTTGCTCCGCCCATCCGAGGTGGAAAGGGGGCCCGGTGAAACCGAGGCTGGCAATTAAAGTTTCCGGGACTACAGGTTGCCTTGTGAAAAGGAGCCTGATCGTTGCGCTTCCCGCCGCGATCCTTCTCGCGCTGGGTAATCTCTGGGCTGTCGAGCCAGACCGTCCCGTCGCCTCTGCCGAGCGTCCTGCGGGGGCGATTTTCCACCCGGATCCCTCCCATCTGTGGAACCGGCTCCATCACGCCTTCTTTGTGCGCCCGGAAGGCGGACCGGAGTCGCCCGACCCCGATGCGGTCGATCCTCCGCTCTGGCCCGATACCTCCGGATTCCTGAAGACGGGGGCCAGCAACGAGGCGGCGATCGCGGTCCTCGATGAGTTTCTTTCCAGCGATGGAGCAGCCCTGATCCCCGATCCGTTGAAGCGGGCGGTGATGCAGCACGATCTGTGGGCGGCCTTCGACTGGAGTGTCAACACGAGCTCTCCCGAGTCACCCGAGAGGTCATCCGACCGAAGCCTCGCCCCATTGCGCTCACTGCTAGCCGCCGCCATCCGGCAACTGGCGCTGACCGGGGAGGAAATCGACGCCCTGCCAGACAACCTCGCCAATGCGGCCGCAGCGGGGGTCTTCCGCGCCGACTATGATCCGGCCAATCCCCGCACTCCCTTTCTGCCGGCCGACCTCCTCGATCCGGCCGGGCCGTGGGTCTGTGTGCGCGGTGCCTTGGAGGGGCCGAGTGCGCCGATTCATGCCGATTACTACCAGGGCCGTTCACCCTTCCTCGTCTTCCTCCGGCTTCCGGGAGATCGAAAGGCCACCATGGGCTACCTGAACGAGCTCAACCAGGCCACCAGCCGGGCCGCCGGAGGCGAGGCGAAGGAGTTGCCGCAGTTTCCGGTTGGCACAATGGCGGCACTGCTGCGACGGATGACGGTCATCGACGACCGCGGCCGGATTCAGCTCACTCCCGTGACGCAAACCCTGCAAATGCGGGTCTACCGGCTGGTGGGCAGCGAGGTCACCGACCATGAGAACAGCCAGGCCGCAGTCAAGTTTCGCATGGAACGTGCCGGCCTCTTTGCGGAGGGGCATCAAGGACTCAAGGCCATCGACTGGAGCGAGCCGCTTTCCGTCTCCCTTCTACAGCAAAACGACCGGTATGAAGACAAGGACGGTCACTCGAGCATCAAGACCACCATGCAGTCCTGCATCGCCTGCCATTCCTGCGGCGGGGCGACCATTCACAGCGTTTTCACCTACAAGCAGGACGACTGGGTGCCCGGGGCGAATTTGATGGCCCCCAACCAACTGCGGTTGCTGGTGACCGATCCGCTCAGTGAAGTGAAGCGAACGGTGCGCTGGAAGCAGGGGCGGTATGATTGGGGAATGCTGATGGGCCTGCTCGAGAGGCCTTGATCGCCTTGATTCGTCCCCTTGCCGGGAGCTCTTCCCGGACTCGTTCTTCTGGGCAAAAGCGGGAGGAGACCGCCAGTGCAGTCATTCCGATGTTCCGGAGTCCTCGTTTTTGTCCCCGGCATCCCCGGGCTTCCGAGGCTGAACTTCCACTTCAATCCGGTACGAGCCGTCCTCATTCTCTTTCAGAACCTTGATACGGAAGGCGGCGTCCTTGTGCTCAAATTGATCCCCGGGCCGAAACGGAGCGTTCGACAAATCGACCTTTGGATGGACCACGACGGAATTCTGTCCCGAAGGAAGTGTGGCATCAACGCTGTAAACGAGGACCCCGGAGGCCCCCCCGGCCTTTCCCGGATCCCGGATCGGTTGGGCCAGTTCGACCACGAAGACTTTGCTGGGTTCCGTCCCGCAACTGCTGAGAACAACACCATGTCATCGCCACTCAACTCCACCGCCCTCCTCGCAGTCGCCGGAGCAGCCCTCCTTCTCAGCTCCTGTGCGACCGACCCGGGCCGCCAAACCGCCCTGCTCCAGACCACGCCTCCTCGCCACCCGTCGACCGTTGTCTCCGAGGCAGGATTTTCCAATTGGTCGGACCACCACGCCGGAGGCCCGCTGCAAGTGCGCATCGACCTCAGCGAGCAGACCGCCAGCTTCCATCGCGGCGGCGTGAAAGTCGGCCAGTCCAGCGTCGCCACCGGGCGCTCCGGACATGCCACCCCCACCGGCTCATTCACCATCCAGGAAAAAATCGCCCAGAAGCACTCGAACATCTATGGATCGATCCTCAATGCGCAGGGGAACGTCGTGGTGAGCGACGCCGACACCCGGATCCATTCCGTCCCCTCCGGCGGCCGCTTCGTCGGTGCCCCCATGCCGTATTGGATGCGTCTGACCTCCCACGGAGTCGGCATGCATGTCGGCCCCATCCCGAACCCGGGAAGTCCCGCCTCTCACGGTTGCATTCGCATGCCCCGCGATATGGCCCGCACCCTCTTTGAGAAGGCCCCGGTCGGCACACAGGTCACCATCGTCCCCTGAGCAAGCGAGGCCCCGGCAAAACCCCACGCATTCCTTCCCCCCACGAATAAGTCCAGACGCCACTCGATCTGCGATAGCAGCTTCCACCTGCGCAGTGCTTGGCACGACGTCAAAAGGAACAGATTGCTGCCCCACGTCGAGGGCGAAGGACGGCTCCGGCGGGCTACCCTCGGTTTGTCCGACACTCCGTTCCACGTCTCCCCCCGACGATTTCCCAGAGAAATCATTACCCACCAGAGAAATCATTACCCATGCGGGTCGGCACCCCGATCCTGCCGCCCCGCCCGCAAAAAGCTCCCGCCGCCGGAGGTCCCGCCCTCCGGGTGATCCTGCCGCCCCTCCGCGCAGGACCGCCCCGTCGTGCCTCTCGGCAGGTGGCCTCTTGACAGGTGGCCCCTTGAGGTATGCGATGGTCCCTTAAGACTAAAACCCAATGAAAACATTATCCTGTCGGTTCCTCGCCAGCGCCCTCGCGCTCATCACCCTCGCCGCGTTGGCCACCGCCTCGGCCCAGTCCACCTACTGGGACCTCAACGGCGACACCTCCGGGGCCGGCGGCCCCTCTCCCACCGGACTCTGGGATGCCAGCACCTCCTCGAACTGGACCACTGATCCGGACGGCCTCCTCGCCACGGGACTCTTTCCCACCGACACCTTGTACGATGTCTTCTTCTCCGCCGGCACCGACGCCACCGGCCCCTACACCGTCACGCTCGATCACCCGCAGGACGCCTTCAGCCTGAATTTCGAGGAGGGCTCCGTCACCCTCGACGGCACGGACCTCATCACCCTCTTCACTGCCGGCATCATCGTGCAGGCCGGATCCGGCCCGGCCACGATCAACCCGCCCCTCGACCTCGTATCCACCACCCCATTCAACGTGGCGACAGGCACTTCGCTCACCCTGAACGGTGACATCACCAGTAGCTCTTCGGTCGAATTGAACTTGAACGGCACGACTTCGAATACGGGCAAGACAAGCATCACCGGGAATCTCTTTCTTGTCTCGGACCCCAGCAGCCAGACCCGCCGTCTCAAACCCTCTGCCGGCACCTTCAACATCACAAACTCCACTGCATACCTCACCCGCTACATCGTCGGCGGATCCGGCGTGGCCACGAATGCGGTGGCAACCTCGTCGGATGTTTACACGGACGGAAATAACGACAATGCCGACTTGAACATCGGCCACAACTCGAAGTCCTCCTATGACATGCATGGCGGATCCCTGACCACCACCTGGGGCGGCATTTACATGGGCTTGGGTTCCGGCAGCGGCAACCTGACCCTGGATTCTGGCGCGGTCGTGACACTCGACACGATCGGCGGCAATCCCGGCACTGCCTCGTGGTTCCAGATGGGGGACGGCAGCTCGGGCAGCAGCTTCGGCAAGGACAACCAGGTCACCATCCGCGATGCGGCACTGAGCATTCCTGCGAATGGCGCCCTGTGGATCGGGGTGGCCGGTTCCAACACCGATGTCGTCAACCAGCTCGGCGGCACGGTGGATCTTCCGTACAACACCGGCGGCACCACCGCGTTCAACAGCATTCCCACCGCCGGCTTGAATTTCCAATACCGCATGAACAGGGAGCAGCTGTACGGCATCTACAACCTCAATGCCGGAACCCTGACGGTCGGCTCGATCCTCAACGGCGACGGCACCTCGTTCGTCGACAGCAACAATGCCTACCTGAATTTCCACGGCGGCACCCTGAATCCTTCCGGAACCGAGCCGAATTTCGTTCGCACCACCCTCACCGGAGCCGCCACCGCCCGCGGTGCCACCCGTCTGACCGTCTATTCTGAAGGCGCCGTCGTCGACACCGACGGATTTGACATCGGCATCGAGGGACCGTTGCACGCCCCCGGTGGCAACGGCGTCTATGCGAGCGCGGGCGGGGCCCTCACCATCACCGCGGTCGCGGAGGGCGAGGGGTATCAGGCAACACCGCTCGTCCTGCTCACCGACCCGGGCACGACGGTGGGCACCGGCACGGCCACCAGCGGCAGCACCGTCCTGACCGGCATGGATTCCACCACCGACATCCTGCCCGGGGCACGCATCTACGGGAGCAACATCCCCATCGGGACCCGCGTGGCTTCGGTCGATGCGGGCGCTGCCACCGTCACCCTCGACCTGCCCGCCTCCGCCTCCGGCTCCACCGGCGCCATGACCGTCAAGGGTCAGGCCGCCACGGCCGTCGCCAACATGGTGGACGATGGAACAGGCAACGGCACCCTCAAGGTCGCCTCGATCACCATCACCAACCCCGGGGTGGGCTACGCCCTCCCACCCACTGTGAGCATGTCCAACGGGTCCCCGACGACCGAGGCCGTCCTCCCCGCCCTCACCGTTGCCGCAAACGTCTCGGGCGGACTCACCAAAAAAGGCACCGGCACCTTGACCCTCGGCGGCGTCAACACCTACACCGGCGACACCACCGTGGAGGACGGCACGCTGGTCCTCGCCGACGACGCCGCGCTGGCCTTCGTCGTCACGGACGGCTCGAACAACCGCATCACGGGCCCCGGTACGGCGACCCTGAACGGTGATTTCACCATCAACACCGCCTCCGTCACGGTCGGCTCCGGCACCTGGACCCTGGTGGAGGTCTCGACCCTCGTGGAGACCTTCGGCGCCACCTTCACGGTGACGGGATGGTCGGAGAGCGCCGACGTCTGGACCCTGGTCGACGGAGCCAAGACCTGGACCTTCACCGAGGCCGACGGCGTGCTCGCGGTTTCCGGCGGGGCCTCCTCGCCGTATGACCTGTGGGCCGCCTCAAAGGGCCTCACCGGGCTCCCCGGATCCTCCACCGATCCGGCCTTCGGGGCCGACCCCGACAAGGACCGGCGCACCAGCGGCGCCGAGTTCGGCTTCGACGGGGATCCCTCCAGCGGCCTCAACGATGGCAAGGTCGTCGGCAAGGTCGCAACCCTCGGAGACTCCAGCGAGGTGCTCACCCTCACCCTGCCGGTGCGCACCGGCGCCACCTTCAGCGGTGCGACCGAGCAGGTTTCCGCCGTGATCGACGGCATCATTTACACCATCCAAGGCAGCGACACCCTCCAGGCCGCCTCGTGGAACCTCGCCATCACGGAGATCACCGGAGCCGATGCCGTCGCGATCCAGGCCGGGCTCCCGGCCCTCTCCTCGGCGGCCTGGACCTACCGCACCTTCCGCACCCCCGGCACCGTCACCGACGGCGACCCGCTCGACTTCCTGCACGCCCTTGTGACGCAACCCTGATCGCGTCCTTCGGAAATTCCTTCCTCCGTGCATGGGCCCTTCCTGATGGAGTCCGGTGCGCCCGGCGGCGGGTCTCCGGGTGGCAACTATTTCCTCAAACTATTTCCCAGACAAGCTGTCAGATTCTGGCGGTTCGACTCCCGAGGGGGCCCCACACTTCCAACATTCTGAGAAGTTGGAGGGATTGCTTTCCCCGCAAGCGCATGTCCACGTCGAAGCAGCAGTTTTGAGCTCTATAAGTTCGGGAAGCGCGAGGGCGTCCGCGAACGCATTGAACACATCTTCTTCCATTTGGCCCTCAGACAGATTTCCAAACTTGTCGCCGAAGGCCCGCCACTTGGAAATTTCCGAGCGGACATACTCCGCGTAACCACAGGCTGAACACATGATTTGGTTTGTTGTGCCGAGCAGCGGATCAACGTGTTCCGTAATCCCAAAACGATGTCTCTGTGGGTCTTTCCACCAGGCCGGAAAATTCTCATCGAACAGACCAGCGCCGGAGAGTCCGCCCTGGCCCAAGCTTGATCAACTTGGCGCCCCAAAGGGCTTAACTTAAAACGAAGGGTGTGCAGGATGCCGGGCATGCCTATTTTTCGCAGATCGGCAAAGTCTGGGGATTCGCGCATGGAAGCCAAGGAGGAACCTGATTCCCCTCACGAACAAAGGACAGCCTCCGCCGCGATTCGGAACCTCTTGTTCCTCCAGCCGCTTCCCTCCTGAAGCCGCCGGACACTTGGATCGACATTCGCCAATACTTCAACTTGAGAATCAGGTGGTTTCGCACCACCCTCACCCCTCCCACAACCGCGCCACCATACGCTCCGCCTTCAAACCGCTGAAATTCATGAGAACAACCGCCACGACCATCCTTGCCCTCGCCTTCGCGCAGATCGCCCACTCCGCGGCCGAGTCCCCTCCTCCGAACATCCTCCTGTTCATGGCGGACGACACGACCTTCACCGACTTCGGGTGCTATGGGAACCCCATCGTCAACACCCCGAACGTCGACCGCCTCGCCCGCGAGGGGCTGCGCTTCGAGCATTTCTACAACTCCTCGCCGATGTGCGCCCCCACCCGGATGAGCCTCTACTCGGGCATCCACCCGGTGCGCAACGGTGCCTGGCCCAACCACAGCCGCAGCTACGACCACATCAAGAGCATCCCCCACTATCTCGGGGACCGCGGCTACCGCGTCGCCCTGATCGGGAAACGCCACGAGGCCCCGCTGTCATGCTTCCCCTTCGAGGACCTCGGCGGCCGCCATCACGACGACGGCGACGGCATCGACCTTCACCTCGAAAAAGTGCGCGCCTTCATGGACGAAAGCAAGGACCGCCCGTGGTGCCTGGTGGTCTGTTCGAACCAAGCCCACGAACCATGGAACCGCGGCGATCCGTCCGCCTACGACCCGGCAAAGCTCCAGATCCCGCCCTACATGGTCGACACGCCGGAAACCCGCGATGCGCTGACCCGCTATTACGCGGAGATCACCTACATGGACGCCCAACTCGGGAAGTGTCTCGGGTTTCTCGACGAGACCGGCCAGCGCGACAACACCCTGGTCCTGTTTCTCAGCGAGCACGGCTCGAGCTTCCCGTTCTGCAAGTGGACCTGCTACGAGACCGGCCTGCACTCCGCCGCCATCGCCCGCTGGCCGGGCAAGATCACCGCCGGGACCGAGACCGGGGCGATCATTCAATACGTCGATGTCCTGCCAACCATGATCGAAGCGGTTGGCGGCGATCCCGGGGCGGTGGGCGAGCCCTTCGACGGGCGGAGCTTCCTTGCCGTCCTGGCCGGCAAAAGCAACAAGCACCAACCGTACGCCTTCGGCCTGCAGACCTCGGCCGGGACCGCCCACGGACCCAATCAGTCCTACGGAATCCGCACCGTGCGCGACGAACGCTTCCGCTACATCTGGAATACCGACTGGCAGAATGCCTTTCGCGCCAGCGTGACCGAAAAGAAGCCCGCCTTCCGCTCCTGGTTGGCCAAGGCCGAGGCCGGCGACAGCCAGGCCAAGGCCCGCATCGATGCCTATCGCGACCGCCCCGAAGTGGAGCTTTATGACATGACCGCCGACCCATGGGAGCTGAAGAACCTGGCCGGCGATCCGGCTCACACCGCGGACGAACGCCGCCTCCGAGTCGCCCTCACCCAGTGGATGAAGGACCAAGGCGATCAGGGCGCGGTAACCGAAGCGGCCGCTCCCTCCCGCGAGGCAAAGGACCAGCCGTGGTATACACAGCGCCCGGGCGGTTCCGACTAACTCGCACCAGGCCTGTCTTTCCCCCCAACCCCGAGGCGCAGAAGCCGTCCATTTCCCAGGCAAACACCAATACCCGACCATCCATGAAAAACAGCAACGCCAACAATGTGGGAAGCCTCCTGGCGATGATGTGCCTGGGGATGACCGGCCTCTCCAACGCCCAGCGCGAACTGCCCGACCCCGACGGCAAACCCGCCGACATGGGCAAGCCGGTGCAGGTCTTCATCCTCCTGGGGCAATCCAACATGCTCGGCTTCGGAAAGATCAAGGGCGGCGAAGGCTCCCTCGAACACGCGGTAAAGGAAAAGGGTCTATACCCCTACCTGATCGACGACGAGGGCAACTGGACCGGGCGCAAGGACGTCCGCAACGTCCGCGTCATGGGAAGTGGTGACGGAGCCATGAAGGTTTTCAACAACGAATGGATGGCCATCACCGGCGGCAATATCGGCCCGGAGATCGGCATCGGGCATCACGTGGGAAATGCCGTCGACGCTCCCGTGATGATTCTCAAGAGCTGCATCGGCAATCGTGCCCTGGGCTGGGACCTGCTCCCTCCCGGCAGTGAGGGCTACGAGTTTACCGATTCCAAAGGCGTCACCTGGGTCCATCCCGGCTACAAGGGATCGCCCGAGCGCTGGAAGAAGGGCGAAGAGCCGAAGAAAATCGATTGGTATGCCGGCCTGCAATACGAAGGCGATGTGGCCAGAGCCAAGCAGGTCTTGGCCGAACTCGACAAGTATTACCCCGGTGCCAAGGAATACGAGGTCGCCGGCTTCTGCTGGTGGCAGGGTGATCGCGACAGTCGCAGTGAAGCGCTTTCCAGCCACTACGAGAAGAACCTCGTCCAGCTCATCAAGCAGCTGCGCAAGGACTTCGATGCGCCCAATGCCAAGTTCGTCACCGCCTCGCTCGGCCAGACCGAAAAGGGTTCCACCGACGGCGGGGGAAAGATCCTGGAGGCCATGCTCGCGGTCGACGGCGACTCCGGCAAATACCCGGAGTTCAAAGGCAACGTCGCGGCCGTTTACACGCACCCGCTCTCCAAGGGAAGCGCCTCCGGCAGCCACTATGGCGGCAATGCCGAGACCTACATGAACATCGGCGACGCCATGGGCGCGGCAATGGCAGAGCTGCTCAAGGGAAATTGATTCGACGGCCTGCTTCCCCTGACGCCATTACCGCTTCGGACATTTCCCAAACCGCTCGCCAGCCCTGGCCCCCCTCCGCGCTTCCGTCGCCCTCAACGACTTCCTCACCACCATTGGGGTCAGCCACGATCATGCGGATGAAGTAGTCCGCGCCAAACAAGAGCGGGACATCGAGCTGGTTCTGGACTTGAGAGGCGACTCGTAGCAACCTTGCCCCGTGCCGACCCTCATCGACGCCGCCGACAAGCTCCGCAAGGCTCTCCGACCCCTCCGCTTCCCCGAGCCCGTCTCGTACACCTACAACCCACTCGACTATGCCTGGAAGCGCCACTGCGACTACCTCGAGCGCTTCGGCCAAGGCCGCAAGCGGGTCCTCCTGCTCGGCATGAACCCCGGCCCCTACGGCATGGCCCAGACCGGCGTGCCTTTCGGCGAAATCCCCGCCGTCCGCGACTGGATGGGCATCTCCGGCCCGGTCGGTAAACCCGATCCCGAACACCCCAAGCGCCCCATCACCGGCTTCGCCTGCGAACGTTCCGAAGTCTCCGGCCGCCGCCTCTGGGGACTCTTCGCAGAGAAGTTTCCCAAGGCAGAGGACTTCTTCGCCGACCACTTCGTCGCCAACTTCTGTCCCCTCGTCTGGATGAAGGACACCGGCGCCAACCTCACCCCCGACAAGATCCCCGCGGAGAGCATCGCCCCGGTCAACGAAGCCTGCCAAGCCCACCTCGCCGCAGTCATCCGACTCCTCCAGCCCGCCTTCCTCATCGGCGTCGGGGCCTACGCCGAGAAACAACTCGCCGCCGCCGCCCAATCGATCGGCCACTCCGCCACCCTCGGCCGCATCCTCCACCCCTCCCCCGCCTCCCCCGCCGCCAATCGCGACTGGCCCGGCACCGCCACCGCACAGCTGCAGGATCTCGGGATCTGGAACCCCTGACCGCCGCAAATGCCACGTGGCAAAAGGTCTCCATCGTCGATCGAACCGCGCCTTGTGAAGGATGGTAGGGGATGGACCTCCGGGCCGTCCGGCGGCTTCACCGAATCTTTGCGGAATGCTGTCTCCCCGCAAGAAACGCAACGGTCACTGCCGGGAGCAATCGACCGCAAACGCCGACCGGCCCACAATTGCCCTCAATGCCATGCTCCAGGTCGTCTGTTTTCCTTTCGGACTGCCGGGCTTCCTCACTTGGCCGTCTTACCTGATCGGCTCCTTCAGAGACTCTGTGCCCGAATGGTCGTCGCAGACCCGCATCGAAATCCCTCGCTATCCAGCATCGAGCGCCTGACTTTGGAACACCCCATGCCTATCTTAAGGCAGCGACAACAACGATGCCCTCCCCGCCAGACTCACCAACACCCAAGCATCCCCGTCGTCGTCGATTGCTGAGGCAGGCCGGATGGCTCCTCCTCGTCTTTGTCATCCTCGTGGGCGTGGGGCTTCTTTTTCTCCCGCAAATCGCCACCGGCGTCATCGCGCAACTCACCGACGATCTTGACCTCCAGCAGTTCGAGGTGGAAGTCGTCGAGGTCGGGTGGAACGAAGCCACCCTCACCGACCTCGCCGCCGCAGACGGAAATTGGCAGGCCCACGCGAGCACCATCGTCGTGCGCTACGCCCCCTGGGACCTCCTTCGCGGCAAAGTCCAGTCCCTCATCTTGGCGGACCTCCGCCTGGACCTCGCCCCGAAGGCCTCCTCGGAAAATCGACCCCAGCTGAATCCCCCGAAC
Source organism: Verrucomicrobiota bacterium (assembly GCA_027619375.1). Taxonomy (GTDB): domain Bacteria; phylum Verrucomicrobiota; class Verrucomicrobiia; order Verrucomicrobiales; family Akkermansiaceae; genus JAPKDA01. The sequence continues at coordinate 15,813 of JAQCFL010000014.1, forward strand.
GGCGACGGCGCCACCGCCGGCGACCCAGATCACCGCGGCGCAACCTCCTTCGCCTGGCTCCACACCCTCTCCGAAACCCTCTCAAAGTGCCCCCGCATCACCGCTCCGCACACGCAACTCACCGTCTCCCGCGATGCCACCCCGATCCGGATGTCCTTCGACCTCGATCTGCGCCGGGAGGGCTCCGGAGTGCTGCTCCTCACCATTGATGAAGAGGCGCAATCCCTGAGCGCCACCCTCAATCCCATCCCCACGGGATCGTCCCTCGCCATTCAGCTGGCCCTCCCGGATCTCGGGTCGTGGCTCACGATCACTGAATCATTGCTCGGAGCAGAGAGGCCCTGGCTCCCCACCACACTGACTCCCGGACCGCTCGAAGCGAACGCCCTCCTGAGCATCTCCGACAAGATCGAATCGATCGTGCTTTCGGGCGCGGTCACCGACTTTCGCTATGCGCTGGAGAACGAGAGCATCAATGTCCGTTCCTCACGCACAAGTTTCGAAGGGACCATCCAGCCAGCGGGCCCGTCGCAAATCGCCCTGCGCGGCGACTTCGCGGACTGCCAATTCCGGTTCAAAACAATTCCCGGCGGCGCACTGACCCTTGCAGAGGCCCCCCCGCCGAAGTGGACGGCGTCCCTCAGCTGGGGAGAGGATCCCTTCTCCTACTCCGGGACCCTCGAGAACCTCGCCCTGCGCGGAGGAGTGAAGGATCGCCCTTTGGAACTGACCCGGGGATCCGCGACCTTTTCAAACCGCGACGCGCTCTTCCGGACGAGCGGCGGACTCCAACTCAACGGCCTCGCGCTCCCCTTCGCCTTCGTCCAGCAAGCACCCTCACCGGATGCCTCACCAAACGCCCAACTCACCCTCGGTCCAGTCACCCTCGACGGCCCCCATCCCCTGCTCGCCGCACTCCTGCCTTCCGGCGAGGCCCCCGACCTGTCCGGCACCTTCGAGGCCGCCATCGCACTGCGACTCCATTCGGAAAAGGCCGCGTCCGGAACCCTCGACCTCATCGCCACCAACGCTTCCAGCCGCCTCGCCGATGGCTTGATCTCCCTCGGCCCGCTCTCCGGCAAAGCACGGCTCCAGATCCCAATCGACGACAGCCCTCCCGAGTTCCACTTCGAGGGAACCCTCCAGGCACTCACCCTCGACACCACCGACTCGTTAGGATTCCCACTCGCCCACGCCGCCGCCTCCCCCGCCCTCCTCCGGATCCACGGCACTTTCGCCACCGACGCTCCGCACATCCTCGCCACGATCCGCAGCCTGTCCCTCGCCGGGGAACGCAACGGCCAGGCGGTGGATTTTGCCGACACCACCCTCGACCTCGACTGGCGCGAGACGACCATGACCGCCAAAGCCTCCTCTCACCTCGGCACCGTCCCCCTGGCCATCGACTACTCCCACGAGCGCAAGGAACTCCCCGACGGTGGCTGGCATCTCCGCGGCCATCTCGCCCTCGCCCCCACCACCATCGTCGATCCCCTCACCACGCTCGGCGCATTCTCGGATTTCCTCGACGGCACCTCCCTTCGCGGCACCCTCGATTCCCGGTTCGACTTCGAGACCGGCAGCAACCGCGGGCTGGAGGGAGACCTGCGCTTCGGCATCGCCGACGGCTCCATTGACTTGCCCGACCCCCTCACCAAGATCACGGGCCTCGCGGGTCGCGGGTCGGTCAAACTTCCGTCCGCCGACGACACCCCCGTCTCTTGGGAGGCCGAGGGCACCTTGCGTTCCCTGATGATGGACAGCTCCGCAGCGCTCGGCTTCCCCCTGACCCACACCGGGGAATTCCTCGAATCACCCGCCACCTTTGCCCTCTCGGGAACCACCGGCGAAAAACCGACCACCACCGGCAAGATCACCCACCTCTCCCTTGCCGGGGAACAGCATGGGGAATCCGTCACCTTTCAGGAAAGCTCCCTGCAGTTCCTCCATTCCGACGACACCCTCACGGCAGAGGGCCGCACCACCTTCGGGGAGAACGAGATTCCCTTCACCTATCGCCGGAACAACAAGGAACTCCCCGACGGGAACTCCACCGTGACCAGCGAAGTCCACATCCCCACCATCAGGTTGGGCACCCCCCTCACGAACCTCGGCGCGTTCTCGAAAGCCGCCGCCGGACTGAGCCTTTCCGGCCAGGTGGGCGCCCGGGTCACTTTCCAATCCGGCCCCCACGACGCCCTCCCCACCACCCTCGATTTCTCGCTCGCCGACGGCACCCTCACCCTCCCGGACGACGGCCCCACCCTCAGCGGCATCACCGTCCACTTCCTCACCCCCGACGTCAAAACGCTCCACACCGACCAAGCGGAACCCTTTTCCATCGCCGACCTCACCTACGGCGATCTCTCCTTCACGAAAATCACCGGCCACTACCAGATCCGGCCCGACCGCGGCCTCACCATCTCCCGCTTCCAGAGCTCCTTCCTCGACGGCCGCCTGAACGTCGACCCCTTCACCTACCCGGACGATGACCAGGCCGATTTCCGCATGAATCTCCGCTTTGCTGGCATCGACCTCCGCACCCTCACCCGGCTCTTCCCCTCCTTCGACGGGAGGCTCGAAGGCACCATCGACGGCGACCTCCCCATCGTCCGAAAGAAGGGCACCTATCTCCCCGAACGCGGCGGGATCCAGCTGAGCAAACAAGGCGCCGCCCGGCTCCGCTACAACGCCGACTCCCTGTTTACCGACGGACTCAAGCCCGGAAGCGGTGAATACAAACGCATGAAGATCGCCGAAGACTCCCTCAAGGACATGCGCATCCCCATCCTCACCGGCCGCCTCTTTGACCCCGCCGAGCCCGGCAAAGCCGCCGTCATCCGCATCGAGGGACAATCCTCCACCATCGCCGACGCCCCCCCCATCCACCTCAACTTCAACTTCTTCGAACCCAAGGGCGAGTTCCGGCAACTCCTCGACTACTTCTTCAAGAACCGCGAGAAACTCAATTTCGGTCTGTAAACGGCGAATATTCTCGGACACACTTTCGTCCTATACGCTGACCTTGGCGCCCAACCCGATGTCCCGATGAACCTCTCCGCTCTCGCCTCCCTCCCCCTGGCCCTCCTTCTCGCCGCGACGCTCCCGTCCTGCATCAACGTGAAGACGGAGCACGAGGTGAAACCCATCGAAATCAACATCAACGTCCGCGTCCAGGTCGAGAAGGAACTCGACAACTTCTTCGAGGACCTCGACCAAAAAAAGGCCAACCTCGCAGGCTAACCCTCCCACCGCCATGAACCATCCCATCCGACTTCTCCTCGCATTCTGCGTCCTCCTCCTCGCCGCCCCCATCGCCTCGGCCGACGCCGCCGACGACCTCAAGGCCCGCATGTCCGAACGCCTCCCCTCCGTGGTGGCCCTCCTAAAACGCGGCGCCGTCGGCGAAAACAACGCGGGCACCCTCACCGAGCGCGGATCCTTGTCCGAGGCCGAAAAGGCCCTCGTCAAGGCAGAGAACACCGATCGCGTCGCCGTCTACACGCTCATCGCCCGGAAAACCAACACCACCCCCGCCTCCGTGGGCCAACAACGAGCCAAACAAATCCGCAGCGCCTCCCCCTCCGGCACCTGGGTCCAAAAAGCCGACGGCACCTGGGAAAAGGCGTAGCGAGAACCGGACCGTTAAAGTTCCTGTTCATCGCGTCTCGCGATGGAGGGTAGGGGATGGACCTCCGGGCCGTCCGACGGTTCTACCGGGTCATCGCGGAGACCCGTCTTCCACCGGGAACCGCAGCGTTCGCTGCGCGGATCGCATACGACCGCAAAGGACGGTTCGTGCGCGATGAGTGAATCTCGATGCTGCCCCATCGGGCCGTCCGGCGGTTTGGCATCTGATCTTACCCCTACGTGGTTTCTTCTGTGACACTCATCTCAAAAGATTCAAGGAAGGCACGCACGGCGACTACAGCGACCATTTCCCCGCAGACCATTTCCCAGAACGCAGACCATTTCCCAGACAACGCAGACCATTTCCCAGACAAAAGATTTGGAAACGCGACCAGCCACTTCCCTTTGGCCGTCCTCAAGAAGTTCTCCTTGTTGCCTCGGTCCGGAGCCTCACAATCGCGCCAGACCTCGCCCACCATGAGCACCCCGCCTCCCGCCGAGCCTGCGCCAGTGGCCGAAGCGGACTCCCCACCCCGCCCGAGCTTCCGCGAAGCGACCCGCTTCTGGCTCAAGCTCGGCTTAATCAGCTTCGGCGGCCCGGCCGGGCAAATCGCCATCATGCACACCGAACTGGTGGAACGCAAAAAGTGGATCGCCGACAGCCAGTTCCTCCATGCCCTGAACTTCTGCATGCTCCTCCCCGGTCCCGAGGCCCAACAGTTGGCCACTTACATCGGCTGGCTGGTCCACCGCACCTGGGGCGGGATCGTGGCCGGTGCCCTCTTCGTCCTGCCCAGCGTCCTCATCCTCTGGCTGCTCTCCTTCGTTTACATGCAGTACGGCAGCATCGCCTGGGTGGCCGCGGCCTTCACCGGGCTCAAACCGGCCGTGCTGGCCATTGTCGCCGCAGCTGTCATCCGCATCGGAAAAAAGGCCCTCAAGAACAAGGTCATGTGGGGCATCGCCGGCCTCGCCTTCGTGGCCATCTTCTTCTTCAAGGCCCCCTTCCCCGCCATCGTCATCGGGGCCGGTCTCCTCGGCTGGATCGGTAGCCGCTACTGGCGCAAGGTCTTCGTGGCCATCAAGGGACACGGGGAGGCCGGAGAATCCACCGCCTCTTCCCTCTCGGAATCTCCCCGGCCTTCCCTCTTCCGCTCCCTGCGTCTGGTGGTGGTCTGCGTGCTGCTCTGGTGGATCCCCGTCTTTGTCGCCGGACAGTTCCTCGGCCCGAAACACACCGTCACGCAGGAGGGCGTCTTCTTCAGCAAGGCCGCCATGGTCACCTTCGGCGGCGCCTACGCGGTGCTGCCCTACGTCGCGCAGAAGGCGGTCGATGATCACGGCTGGCTGGAACCCGAGCAGATGCTCGACGGCCTCGGCCTCGCCGAAACCACCCCGGGCCCGCTCATCATGGTCGTGCAGTTCGTCGGCTTCGTCGGGGCTTGGCAACACCCCGGCGATCTCCCGCCCATCCTCGCCGCCACCTACGGCGCCCTCCTCACCACCTGGGTCACTTTCGTCCCCTGCTTCCTCTGGATCCTCCTCGGCGCGCCCTACATCGAACGCCTCCACGGCCACCGTGGCCTTACCGGTGCCCTCTCCACCATCACCGCCGCGGTGGTCGGGGTCATTCTCAACCTCGCCCTCTGGTTCGGCCTGCACGTCCTCCTGCCCGATGGAAATCCGGATTGGTTCGGCGTCCTCATCTGCGCCACCGCCTTCCTCGCCATGCTCCGCTGGAAGGTCGACATCCTCTGGATCGTCGCCGTTGGCTGCGCCCTCGGCATCCTGGCCCATCTGGCCTCCGCCTGAGCCCTCTCCGTCTCCGTTGGGAGTCCATTATTTGCTCAAGGCCCGCCCCGTCACCCCAGCCACCCTTCCGGATCTGAAATCGCTTGAACCCCCCGGGGCCTTTCCCTATGGAGTTCACTCTGCGCACTTCTTTCCATCTCTGGCTCGCCACGGCACTCCTGACCATTTGTCCGGCAGCCGCATTCGGCACGGAACCTACCGTGGTGGCGCTGGCGCAACGGTTGATCGAGCTGTCCACCGAGGAGGCCAATGCCCTCAACCAAATCGAGGCCCTCGAAGCGACGCTGAAGACCGGCGAGGAGGAATTGGCCCGTTTGCAAAGCCTCGCCATTACCCTTGGCGCGGAGTCAACCGCGCCCACAAACGACCCACCCGAAGTGGATCCCCTGCCCGCTGAAACCGCCGCCGACCAACAGACGCGGGAGCGGGAACTCGTCGCCGCTGCCGCCAGCCGCATCGCCTTCCTGACGGACAAGGACGGTCCCTTTGGCACAGGCTTTTTCGCTCCCCGGGGTGAAGGTCTCCGCATCTTCACCGCCCCACCGCTCATCAGCGAACATCGCTCCATCTCCGTCGTCGGACTCGATGATGAGGCGATCCCCGTCGGCACCGAACTGACCTGCCCGGTGGGCGTCGAGCTGGTCTGCCTGCATCCCACCAATCAGGAACGACCCTCCTTCGAACTTGCCCCTCCCGACGAACTCCCCAATGTCGGCGACCGGGTCGTGGTCATTCTCGCCAACCCCGAGACCCACGACGTCACGGGCATCGGCGGAGCCATCCGCAGCATCGGTCCCGACACCTGGGAACTCGACGCCATGCTCCTTCCCGGCATGAATGGCGCCCCGCATCGCCTTGGAATCCGGGAAAATCATCGGCATCGTCGCCCCGCAAGTGGCCGGGGCCGCTGCGGACTGGGCCCTCGGCACCCGGCATGAGGCAAGCCGCAGCTTTGCCGCCCGCCTCGACCGCATCGAGAAATGGCCGACCACCGACCTCGCTCGCTTCGCCAAGGAAGCCTCCTACATCGAGGGCATCAACGCCAAGACCTACATCGCCTGGGTGGCCCACATGCTGCTGGAGTTCGAGCTGAACCCCCAGCCCCAGCCCCGGTCCCGGGAGGAGCGCGAGGAGATTCAGGAACTCAAGAAGGAGGTGAACGAATACGCCGCTGAGCACGCCTCCAACCAACACATCCAACGCGCCACAAGCTGGCTGGCGGACTACAACAAGACAAAACAGCTGCGCCGGGGCGACGCACTCGATGGCCGTCTCGCGAGTTTTTACCGCCTCATGCGGGCCGACCTCGAATTCAAGGAACGCGACCTGAGCGCCCAGTTTTCCTGGTATCACAACAATCAGTATCGGACCGCTCTGGCATGGCGAGGGGAAGGACTCCGCATCATGGCGGCCAAAGGAGACCGCGTCGGGCAATAACACGTTAACACCTCTCCGCATCCTCCCATGGCACACCACATTCCTTCGCCGCGTCTCACCGCCTTGCTCGTCGCGCTGCCGCTTCTTGTGGCCTCGTGTGGCGATTCAGACCAGCCGGACCCCGGCACCGCCGACCCACCTCCCGCCGAAGACGTCCGGGTTCTCAAGGAGTTGAAGGCATCTGTCGCCGAACGCCAGAGCGCCCGGGATGTCGCCGTGGCGAAACTGCACCGCCTCCAGAGACAGCAGAAAGCCCAAGAGGCCTCCATCGCCGCCCTCACCACCGAGGTGTCCGGGAAGCAGGAAGCCCTCGCTCTGCGGATGGCCGCTGACGCTGCGAATGCCGCAAAGGCCACGATCAACAAGACGACCCCGAAGCCGAGACCGGAGACGGGGGGAAAGGTCGCCCTCCCCGATAAATTCGTGGCCGTCGTGACCCCGCGCGTCGTCATCATCGAGGGCGATCGCAGCTCCGGCACCGGATTCCTCTGCGCCAGCGAGGACCAGGTCTGGGTCTACACCGCCGCCCACGTCCTGAGCGGTAACCGCAAGATCTCCGTCCGCGACAGCAAGGGACAGGTCTATCGGGAGTTCGAATACATGGAATGCGCGGAAGGGATCGATCTCGTGCGGCTCAAACCAAAGGACGCCGACTTTCAGGGGCTCGAACTGGTCTCCGCGGAAGACGCCCCGAAAATCGGCGATGTCATCGTGGCCATTGGCAACAGCCTCGGCGCGGGATCACTCAGCGCCGAGCCGGGTCATGTCCGGAGCATCGCGGAGGACATGTGGGAGGTCGATGCGGAGATCATTCCCGGCAATAGCGGCGGCCCGGTCCTCTCTCTCGACAACGGCAAGGTGGTCGGCATCGTCACGCACTTGATCATTGATCGCGGCGAAGGTCAGAACGTCCGCTCCCAAGAGCCGAAAGTCACCCGTTTCGCGGCACGCCTCGACAAGAAATGGGAGTGGCGGAGGATGGCCGTTCCACGCTTCGTCAAGGAATGGGACTACGTCGAGAAAATGAACCGGGATAGCTCGGTCGCCTGGGCCGCCATCTATCTCATGCACACCGGACCTTCCGGACGCACCAATGCCGAGGCCGCCGCCCTCGCCGAGGAGATCATCGCCGAGGAACGCAACCACATCCACGTGCAACGCATGGACGGATGGCTGAAACGCTGGCGCGAGGCGGGCAGATTGCAGCGCAGCGCCCTCATCGATGAAGGCAACGAGATCATCACCCGCATCCTCGAGGAAATACAGCTCAAGGACAGCGACCCGAAGGCCGAGGACTTCAGCTGGTATCACCGCGAGTCCTACATGTACGAGCAGGAGTGGCGCAACGAACTCAGCCCGCCGCGCAAATAGTTTCGCGTCGTGGACCCTTCTACGGTGCCGCGGACAGCGTAAAGGCCTTCTCCAGACTGCGCAGGAGGATCTCGGGGCTGCTGGTCATCCCGTGGTACACCTGATCCTTCCCGGCCAGCAACTTCGGCATGGCCGCGGTCGTGCTGATCAATTGCTTGAAATCGTGCTTGTCGGCCGTCAGCACTTCCTCGACCCAGGGATCCTTCCGCGCCTTGGCGAAGGCCTCTTCCCCCACGATCTGGGACAACGCAATTTCCGCCAACTCCGGAGTCAGGACCGGCCGGTTGAAGAGGAGCTCATGCACTTCCGGAAAGGCCTCCGGATCGGCGCGCCACGCAGCCAGTGCCAACCGCGCCAGTTCACAGGCGTATTCATGACTCTCAAGATCCGGCGGAAAGAACTCGTTGCAGGTCCGATTCAGGGGCACCGGCAGCAGGATCACGCAGAATTTCCCGGGATGCTTCTTCAGGACCGTCTCGAGGACCTTGTGCATGTCGTGGCACGAGTCGCAGGTATAGTCGAAATATTCCACAAGCACATGCGGCGCATCGGCCGGACCGATGTGAGGCAGGGCGCTGGTGTTGTAAAACTTGCCGTCCCCGAGAACGTTGACCAGTCGCCCCTCGCCCCGGGCGTGAACCGGCCGCTTCATCAGGTCTTCCGTATCGAGCTTCCCCTCCACGATGGTCTCTGCGGAAACCGCGTGGGTTTTCGGCACGGGACCATAGACCTGCCCGACGATCATCACGATCACCGCCAAAGCCCCTCCCCCGACGCCAAGGCGCACCTTGCCCTTCAGTTTCCGATCCTTCTTCAGGTATTGCCACAGCAAAAAGGCACAACAGAGGCCGACGAAATGCGCCGAGGCACACCAGGGGCAGAACGACTTCAGAGCAAAGAGCAGAATCCCGTAGAACCATAGCGCCGCCCCCACGAAACACACCGCCAGGCCAGCCATCACCGGACGGGAGGGCTTCCAGGTGCTGGCGAGGAGCGCGAGATACATCCCCGTCGAAAGCGCCGTCACCGGCACATAAAAGAACTGCGACCACCGGGAACCCAACACGTTCGCACAACCCGAGCCCTCCCCGCACCCGACCAGATAGGAAATCCTCCCGGTCAGCTTGAGAAAGAGCAGGTAGGCGCTGATCGCCAGGCCGACGATGGCGAATAGACGAAGAAGGTGACGGATCTTCATGCGGGATGAACGTGAAAACGATTGAACAATAAGGAGAGCGGGTTTGCAACCCGCCGCACTGCCCCGGCTCTGAATACCTGCGAAGACCGACCAACTTCCATCGCCCGCGCTGCGCGCTACAGTTCCGCTCGTAGGCAACACTCCGCTACCCACAGATTCTGCGAAAGAGCAGCAAAAACTACCGCAACAAATTCCAGGCGCTCACCAGCGCTTTCAGACCGGCCATCTCGATGGAGGGATCCACCCCCGCACCCCAGACGAGCCGACCGTCGGACGACTTCAACTGCACATAGGCCGCCGCGTCGGCACCCGATCCATCGCGCAAGGCATGCGACCGATAGTCGGTCAATGCGAAGTCCTTCATCCCCTCCTGTTCCAAGGCATGCACGAAGGCGTTGATCGGGCCGTTGCCCAGACCGACAATGCTCTTCTTCACGCCATTCAACAACACCTCGCCGCGACAACGCACCGTGCCGCGCTCCCCGGTGTCATGGTGATCCAGCTCATAGTCCAGCAGATGCAGCGGCTCGCTGACGTTCGCGAAATACTTGAAGAAGGCGGCGCGCACTTCATCGGCCTCCAACTCCCGCCCCATCTGGTCGGCCAGGTCGTAGATCTGCTTGCCGACCTGCGGATGCATCGTCTTGGGCAGATCGAAACCGTGTTCGCGGTCGAGCACATAGGCCACCCCGCCTTTCCCGGACTGCGAGTTGATGCGGATGATCGCCTCGTAGCTCCGCCCGGTGTCCTGCGGATCGATGGTCAGGTAGGGCACCCCCCAGGCCAGGTCGGCGCCTTCCGCCTTCATCTCCCGCTGGCGTCGGTCGAGGCCCTTCTTGATGGCGTCCTGGTGCGATCCGGAAAAGGCCGTGAAGACCAGCTCGCCCGCATAGGGTTGGCGCTCCGGCACGGTCATCCGGGTGGTGCGCTCATAGACCTCGCGGATGTGCGGCAGGTTGGTGAAGTCCAGCCCCGTCGGAATGCCGTGACTGTTCATGTTCAGGGCCACCGTGACGATGTCCAGATTTCCGGTGCGCTCCCCGTTTCCAAACAGCGTCCCCTCCACCCGGTCCGCCCCGGCCAACAGGCCCAGTTCCGTCGCCGCCACTCCGGTCCCGCGGTCGTTGTGGGTATGCAGTGAAATACTCACCGTCTCCCGGCCGCTGATGTTGCGGCAGAACCACTCGATCTGATCGGCATGCACGTTCGGCGTGGTCCACTCCACCGTGGCGGGCAGGTTCAGGATCATCTTCCGCTCCGCGGTCGGCTGCCAGACGGCCTTCACCGCCTCGCAAATTTCCAGGGCATAGTCCATTTCGGTGTCCGAAAACGACTCCGGCGAATACTCCAGAATGATGTCCGTCTCCGGCAAAGTCGGAGCCAGGTCCTTCACCAACTGCGCTCCGTCCACCGCAATCTGCTTGATCTCCTCCTGCGTCGCGTCGCTGAAGGTCACCCGCCGCTGCAGGGGCGAGGTCGAGTTGTAGATGTGCACGATGACCCGCCGCATGCCCTGGATTGCCTCAAAGGTCCGCTCGATCAAATGCTTCCGCGTCTGCACCAGCACCTGCACGGTGACATCCTCGGGGATGCGGTTCTCCTCCACCAAACGGCGCAGGAAGTTGAACTCGGTGTCCGCCGCGGAGGGAAAACCCACCTCGATCTGCTTGAAGCCGATCCCCACCAAGAGGTCGAACATCTCGAGCTTCTCCTCCACGGTCATCGGCACCGGGAGGGCCTGGTTGCCGTCGCGGAGATCCACGGAGCACCAGATGGGGGCTTGCGTGATGATGCGATCCGGCCACTGACGATCCGGCAGACTCACTGCGGGAAAGGGCCGATACTTGCGGATGGAGTCGGTGTTCATTGGTTTCTAGGTCTTGGTTCTGAGGTTCTGAGAGGAATTTGCAAAGAGGAATGGGCACAATACGCCCATATAACAGGGTGCGGAAACTGGGTGGAATAAGGGTTCGATCGGACTAGCGTCCGAGTCGAAGGGCGAGCAGAAGGTCGCGGTTCCAGTTCATCGTCGCGGGAGTGTTACCACCCATTTCCCCATCCGCCAAGGCAAGATTCGACGGGTCGGCCCCAGGGCTCCTACACAAGGGAAACAGAGGGGAAGTTTGACCACTGATTTCACTGATGACGCTGATTTTTGGAATTCATCCGTGGTCAACTGATTCGCCAGAGCCCGGCTCCAAGATTCCCCATGGTTTTTATCCCAAATCAATCTGTGAAATCAGGGAAATCAGGGAAATCAGCGGTTCCTCTCTCCGTTCTGGAATCGAATCCCCCTTCTGTCGGTGCCCTGGGGTCGGCCCATTCACCTCCGGCGGGGATTGATCACCTCCTGCTGCGCTTCCGCCGAAAGCCCGCTGTTGGCCAGCCATTCGGTGGCCGCTTCCTTGTCCACCCGGTGGTAGTAGATTTGCGCGGATTGAATGACGGCCCTCTGCTGCATCCCGGGGTTCGCCACCGCATTGGCCCAGTCGATCGCTGCCGCGAAATCTTCCTGCGCCACCTGCGGCGCGTAACCACTGATGGCCGCATCACGGTCCGCCGAGGGCGCCATCCGCCCCAGATACTCCCCGGCCTCCACCGGATCCTGACCGGCCCAGGTCGAGAAGGTCCTGCGGTAGCTTTGTGAGGTGTCCTTTGTCGCGGGAATCGACTCCAACCAGGTCACCGCCGAGACCGGATCCTCTCTCGCATAAATCCCCGCCACCTTTGCCAGTGCCCCGGCCCGCGCCGGACCGGCCGGCAGATTGGCCGCCCAGGCCGAGGCCCCTTCCGGTCCGTCCGCTTTCAAGACCTTGTCGGCGATCATTCCCATCATCCAGGTCGCCTTCCCGTTGCCCTTCGCCGCCAACCCCGACACATAGTCCGCCGCCGCGTAGGGATCGTGATCGCTCAAGCCGAAGACCATCCCGATCAGCAGATTGGCCCGCACCCCATCCACATTCCGATCCCCGTCCCCGCCCAGCGCCGACAATTCCGGATCGTTGGCGATGTCCACGCTCTCGAACCACGCCAAGGCCGCTTCCGGATCCGCACTGGCCCATCCTGCCAAAGAGGCCGCCATATCCTGCTTCGGAGTGTTCGCGCCATGCACCACCGCAGGTCCTCCCGCAATCGCCCCCCACGCATAGTGAAACTCGCGAAACTCCGCGCTGTCGTCGTCCAGGTGCGCGATTTGCTCCCGCATCAGCAGCGCGTTCTCCGCGGTCAGCCCCTCCAACAAATGCCCGAAGGCCAGCCTCCGCTCGATCGGATTGTTGGACTCCCGAAACTGGCGGCCCAGCGCTTCGATCTGCGCGTCGGTGAGCACGATCGTTTCGCCCCCCTCCCGCAACTCCCGAATCCGGCTGCCCCGCGGCGTCCCCCCCTCCACTCCGCCCGCCTCCACCCCCGCTCCGGCCCGGCCACTCTTGCTCCCCGGACCCTCCACATTCCCATCCGGTCCCTCCCCCCGCTCCGAAATCCCCTGCGACCCCAACACAAAGGCCCCCACCGCCACCACGGCCCAGAGGCCATGCCCCAGCAACGACTTCTTCATCTTGATGAGCAGATACTTGGGATGGAACCGATTCATTTCAAGTGCCCGATCATTGATTTCAGGATGTCCCGGAGGGACTTGGAACGGGACGGCAATGCGCTCGGATGCCGCACGAGCACGAAACGCACCTCGGCATCAGCGAGAAACACCAACAGTTTTTCGAACGTGGGTTCCATCATCAACGGGGGGCTTCCATGTTCCACCGGCCAGAAGAAGAGCGTTGCGCCGCACGGACTCCAATCGGACCAAGGCCGGCAGATGCGCAAGACTCCCTCCCACCTTCCGCCGCCCCTGTTCCTGAAGCTCCTTGCTCACAGGGGAAGCTTCGCATGAAGTGGCAGGATTATCGAATCATGCCTGGATCAGGGAGCGACGGCCTCAATCATTCAGAATTCGCCCCGGCCTTCGGTCCCCCGCGCTTGCGCTCCCGCCCCTCCTACTGTTCCGTAGCCCCGGGATGTCCGACAAGCACCAGCGCCGCCTCCTTTCCCTTCTCAAGGGCCTCGATCGCGTCCTCGTGGCCTTCTCCGGCGGCATCGACAGCACCCTCGTCCTCAAACTCGCCCACGATGTCCTCGGTGACAACGCCGTGGCCGCCACCGCCGTCTCCGCCAGCCTCGCCCAGGACGACCTCGCCGACGCCAAACGCATCGCCGCCGAAATCGGCTGCGCCCACGTTCTGTTAGAAAGCCGCGAAACCGACGACCCTCGCTACCGCGTCAACGATCCAAACCGCTGCTACTTCTGCAAGACGAACGTCTATGACGCCCTCATCGCCCACGCCGGAAGCGAGGGATTCACCTGGATCCTCGACGGCACCAATGCCGACGACCTCGGCGACCACCGCCCCGGGCTCCGCGCCGCCCGGGAACACGGGGTGCGCAGCCCCCTGCAGGAATGCGGACTCGGCAAGGAAGCCACCCGCGCCCTGGCCCGGGAACTCGGCCTCTCCAACTGGAACAAGCCCGCCAACGCCTGCCTCTCCTCCCGCATCCCCTATGGCTCCGAGGTCACTCCCCAAAAACTCGCCCAGATCGAACGCGCCGAGGCCGCCCTGCGTCAACTCGGCTTCTCAGAATTTCGCGTCCGTCACCATGGGCAGGTGGCGCGACTGGAACTGCGTCCCGAAGACCTGCTCCGCGCCCTCGAACTCCGCGAGGCCCTCGACGCCGCCGTGAAGACCGCCGACTTCCTCTACGTCACCCTCGACCTCGCCGGCTTCCGCTCCGGCAGCATGAACGATGCCCTGAAATCGACCGCCACAGCCCGTTAACACATCATGAACCCCGACGCTCTTCAGCAATTGCTGCAGCAAGTCGCCTCCGGCGCGCTCAGCCCGGCCGCCGCGGGGGAACAGCTGGCGCAACTCCCCTTCAAGGAACTCGGCCACAGCACCCTCGACCTGCACCGCGAACTGCGGCAGGGCGTTCCCGAGTCGGTCTATGGCGAGAACAAGACCCCCGAACAACTCATCGAGATCCTCGCCACCCTCTCCCAAGCCCATCACCGCGCCCTCGCCACCCGCGTTTCCGCCGAGAAGGCCGCCGCCGTCGCCGCCGCCCTCCCCGCCGCCCATTACCATCCCACCTCCCGCCTCCTCACCCTCGGCGATCCCCCCACCGCCCCGCAAACCCCCTACGCCGTCGTGGCCTGCGCCGGCACCTCCGACCTCCCCGTGGCCGAGGAAGCCGCCGTCATCCTCGAATTCCTCGGCCACCGCGTGGAACGCCTCACCGATGTCGGCGTGGCCGGGGTCCACCGCCTCTTCCACAAACTCGACCTCCTCCGCGGTGCCGCCGTCGTCCTCAGCGTGGCCGGCATGGAGGGCGCCCTGACCAGCGTCATCGGCGGCCTCGTCGCCGCCCCGGTCATCGGCGTCCCCACCAGCATCGGCTACGGCGTGGCCGCCGGTGGACACACCGCCCTCAACGCCATGCTTTCTTCCTGTGCCTCCGGCGTCGCGGTGGTCAACATCGACAACGGATTCGGCGCCGCCGTCTTCGCCCACACCATTCTACGAACATTCGCTTCCGGAACCTGAGCAACACTTCAGCTCCTCCAAAAATTCTGCATAATTCTGTAAATTCTGTCCCCATCCCTTCTTCTTCCCAAATGAAAACCGCCTACTTTGACTGCATCGCCGGAGCCAGCGGCGACATGATGCTCGGCGCCCTCGTCGATGCCGGCCTCCCCGCCACCACCCTCGAAGCCGAACTCGCCAAGCTCCACATCAAGGACTTCCACCTCCACGTCGGCAAGGTCATGAAGAACTGCTTCGCGGCCACCAAGGTCGATGTGCACGTCCATGACGACGCCCCCGAACGCCACCTCGCCGACATCCGCAAGGTCGTCGAGGACAGCCACCTCTCCGACCACGTCAAACAAACCGCCATCCGCATCTTCACCCGCATCTGCGAAGCGGAGGCCGCCATCCACAACTCCACCGTCGACCAGGTCCACCTCCACGAAGTCGGCGGCGTCGATGCCATCGTCGATGTCTGCGGCACCCTCGCCGGACTCGAAGCCCTCGGTATCGAAAAAGTCGTCTGCTCCCCCTTCCCGGTCGGCCGCGGCTTTATCAGCGGCGCCCACGGCCAGATCCCCCTCCCCGCCCCCGCCGCCCT
>JAQCFL010000246.1 GCA_027619375.1 Verrucomicrobiota bacterium
GGGGGTGTGGCGGAGGTGAGGCAGCGTTGGGGGGAGTCGAGGAGGAAGGCGGCGTGGAGGCGGGAGGAGGGGCCGAAGGCCAGTGTTTTTCGCAGAAAGGGGAGGGGAATGGCGATTTGGGCGTCCCATCCGGAGTCGTCACAAGTGGCGGAGGCAAGGACGCCGGGGATGGGTTCCTCGTGCTCGGTGCGGCGGACGCGGGGGGCGGTGAAGAGGCAGGACCACCAGCCGCCATTGGGGGCGAGATTGATTTCGAGGTAGTCGTCGCTGGTGGGATGACGAAGGAAGAATTCGGCCACGTCGTATTTCCACAACTCGGCTTGGAACCGTCCGGGAGTGGAGGACGGATGAACAGTGAATGGGCCGGAGTGGGTGGCGCGAAAATGGAAATGGGTGGTGTCGATGGCAAAGGCGAAGCGCGGTGGCGGGGAGATGGGCGCGCCGTACCAGTCCCGTGAGACCGCCCTTAGGGGGAGAATGGTTAGGTTTTCCGGGGTATCGAGGTGGAGAACGATCACAAGAAAGTCAGAGATTTGAAATAAAGGAGGTTGTATTATCAAGAAAAACAAAAGAAAATCTTTTCCGTTTCGTAACAACGAATAGACAGAAGGCATCAATGAGTCGGACACTCCATGCATCCCTCACGGGACGCTCCGCAATGAATCTCTCCCCGATCGAATATATTGGGCCCGCTCCTCGCAAGAAGAAGCGTCGGCGCAATCCGTTTGGAGGGCTTCTGTTGATGCTGATCGTGGTGGGGATGAGCTTTGTTTTTGTGCGTCCGCTGTTGCCCTTCCTGAAGGCGCAGCAGAGCGCGGCGAGTGCGCAGAATGCGGAGGGGGCGATCAATGAATTGCGGACGGCGGGGGATCCGGCCTCGCGCTTGGCGGCGGCGGCGTTGAAGCGGACTTTGGCGGAAGTGGTCTATGATCCTGCCTACTATTCGATTCCGTATCCGGGCGGGGACATCCCTTCGGGGAAGGGGATGGCGGCGGATGTGGTGATCCGGTCGTATCGGCAGTTAGGCGTTGATCTTCAGCAGCTTGTGCATGAGGACATGACCGGCAATTTTCGGATGTATCCGCAATTTTGGAAGATGAAGGGGCCGGATTCGAACATCGACCATCGTCGGGTGCCAAACCTGCAGCGGTTTTTTTCGCGGCACGGGGATGATTTGCTCCTGAGCCGGGTGTCGGAGGACTATCAGATCGGGGATGTGGTGGCGTGGAGACTGCCGTTTGGTGAGAATGGTCAGGCGGCGAGTCACATTGGCATCGTGGTGCCGGGGCCGGGAGCGAAGAAGGCGGAGAAGTGGGTGGTGCACAACATCGGGACCGGACCGGAGTGGGAGGACGAGTTGTTCAGCTACGAGATTGTTGGGCACTATCGATTTGTTCCGGAAGGTGGCTTTGCCTCGGAGGAGGAATTGCGCGACAGGGTGCTGACGGTGGCGACGGAGTGAGAGGAGTGCCTGTTCAATTCCGCTCGTCACGCCTTGGACTCAGAAAGATCCCTTGCGGATTTCGCGCAGCCATTTCCTGAACGATGTACTACTCCTTCTCTTCCGCCGTGGTCTCGGGATTCTCTTCCGGCTTATCCGGGACGAACTTGAGGACGACGCCGTTGATGCAGTAGCGTTGGTCGGTGGGGGTGTTGAAGCCTTCGCCTTCGAAGATGTGGCCGAGGTGGCCGTCGCACTTCGCGCAGCGGACCTCGACGCGCTTCATGCCGGCGGAGAAGTCCTCGATGGCCTTGATGTTTTCGTTGCTGGCGGCGTCGTAGAAGGCGGGCCAGCCGCAGCGGGCGTCGAACTTGTGGGCGGAGGAGAAGAGTTTCGCGTTGCAGCCGGCGCAGTAGTAGGTGCCGGAACCCTGGTGTTTGAATTCCGTGTAGGTGTCGCTGAAGGCGCGTTCGGTGCCGTGCTGGCGCAGGACTTCGTATTGTTCGGGGGTGAGTTCCTTCTTCCACTCATCGTCGGTTTTCTTCACGGGCTTGGTTGGTTGGGCGGGGGCTTTGTCGGCGGTTTCGATGGCGGGTTTGTCGTGTTTGGCGTCCTTGTTTTCGCCGCAGGCGACGGGGAGGAGGGCGACGGAGGAGAGGAGCAGGGCGGTGGAGAGGCGGGTCAGGATGGTCATGGCAGGAGTCGGGATGCTAGGGTCTGAGGGCCGGTTTGTCAAAAGTGGGGGGATGGGGTGGATACGACGGAAGGGGGGCGGGTCTTATTCCGAATCTTCGGGAGATGTCAGCAGTTCAGGGCTCTCCATCGGAGCGGATACGGGGTGTTTGGAAGTCTTGGGGTTCTTGCGGAAAGGACGGTATCTTCAGGGTTCATCGTGGAGACGTTCGATGCGTTCAGCGAAATCGGGAGCCGGAGTAAAATGAAAACGTCCACTTTTCTCCTGTTTGCGCAACAGTTGCAGGTCCGCCAGAGCCAGAAGATCTGCACGGGCAGTTCCGTAGGCCACTCCGTGGCTGGTTCCATGACTCTTGATGGTGTAAGTGCTACCGGGGTGTTTCAGAGCGTGACTCAGGAGCGCCTCTTGGCGGTGATTCAAAGACAGGCTCCTGAGGATGCGACTTGTAGCGTGGAATGCCTTTGTCTTTTTCTCGATGAAACCATGGAGATTAGCGATCGCTTTCTGGATCGCGAGAAGTTGGTAGTGTAGGAAGTAGTTCAGGTCGTTTTGATCACTTTCGGTCAGGAGGAATGAGCGACCGTATTTGGCAGGAGCGCGAACTAAGATTTCCGAAATCGAAATGAACTCCACCAGCCAGTAGCCTCGTCGCAAGGCTAACCAGTAGAAGAGCGCCCTGGCTGTTCTCCCGTTTCCGTCCACGAAGGGGTGATCGTAGGCTAACCAAAAATGAAGGGTAATTGCCTGGATGATCGGATGGATGAACGGATGGGGGTTTTCTTCATTAGCGAATTTGCAGAGTGCCGCTAGCCGAGCTGGCAGTTCCGCTGCGTCGGGGGGGCTGTGCAAGATTTCAGAGTCGCGTGTGTCCACAACCCGGATGAGTTCATCAGTTGTTCGAAAGCGGCCAGCGGCGGATGGATCGTCGAGCGTCTCGTCGGTGATGATCCGGTGGATGTTGAAAACAAGTTCGGGAGTTAATGGCTCTTTGCTCCACTGGGAGAGTTCCCGCATCGTGCGGTAATTGTTCAGGATCATTTGTTCCCCCTTGTCCCGCGGTTTGCGGCCGGATCGGATCATTTGCTTTGCTTCATCCCGAGTCACTGCGGCGCCCTCTAGTTGGCTTGAGGTGATTGCTTCGGCCATGAGAGAAGAAACGTAGTAGTAGTCTCTGGTCTCAGCGTTGGTGATCTGCTCCGGCATAGCCAAGGCGCCGCCCAGTCCTTGATCGATTCCATGAAGGGCGGCACTCATCTGATCCGTTTGAAAGTGGACAAACGGTTTGCCCCCGTCGTCATGGAGGGGAATCGGGCGATAAGAACTGTTGCGCTGAAGTTTGAGGGCAAGCCACCACTCCTCTTGGGAAAGCCCATCCGGGCTACTTCGATGGCAGGTGTCGTCCCAGTGAAAGTAACGATCCTCTTGGAGGTCTGCTCCCGACAGCAGTTCGGCTAGGCGGCTTGGGGTGCAGTTTGAAAGGATTCGTCTCCAATCTGGGGGGTATCTCAATCTAGCCATCTCTATCAATTTGATGGAAATTGACAGCGAGTCAATTGGATTCCTATCAATCCTTATCAAATTGTATCAAATTGATAGAGATTGATTATTTGTGTGAGATCGGCTCTGAGGCTCTGAAATTAGCAGAGTGGGGTGGTTACGAGCCGATGATGTCGAAGTGGCCTTGGAGGACGAGGTCGAGGCGGCCGGTGCGCCAGTTGGCGATTTTGTCGCGGACGAGAGGGGCGGCGGGAGGGATCGTGGACGAGGCGGGAGAGGAACCCGCCGGTGGCGCGGAGGTTGGACTCGATGCGGTCGATGTATTCGGCGAGGCCGAGGGTTTCGAAACGATCCTCGCGATTCCAGAAGTCGGGGTGGGACATGGCCTCAAGGCAGGCCTGTTTGCGTTCGTGGAAGGCGTCGAGGTCGAGGTGGCGGGAGTCGTCGATGATCTCGAGGGGCATGCCGGAGATGGAGGCGAGGGAAGAGAGGAAGGCCTGGGGGCGGAGGGAGGCGGTGGGTTGGCCGGGGCGGCGGTCGATTTCCTGGGCGAAGGAATGCTTGAGGAGGTCGATGAGGTTGCCGGGTCGGGACTGGGTGGGGAGGAACTGGCTGCAGAGGCGGAGGCCTTCGGCGAGGGAGCCGGTGGTGGAGGCGGGTTTGCACCCCTGACGGCCGGGGTGGGGGTTGATCCACTGCGCGGCGAGTTCGAGGGTTTCGGCCTCGGATGCTTCCTCGAAGCGGGTGATGTCGAGGGCGGTGTCGAGGCGGGGGGCCTGTTGGGCGAGGCGTTCGAGGGAGGCGGGGCGGGTTTCGCCGAGGATGCGGATGGTGCCGGCCTGCAGGTGAGGGAGGAGCATGTCGAGGATGCTGGTGGGGCTGTGGTTGTGGCGCCCGGAGATGCTGAGCTCATGGAAGGAGTCGGCGATCCAGACGAGCTTTTGTTCGCGGAGGTGGGTGACGAGGGTTTGGACGCGCTTTTCGATCTCGCCGATGTAGGACTGGCCGGACATGAGGTCGGCGGCGGAGGCGCGGATGACGAGGTAGCCTTCGGCCTGTAGTTGTCGGGCGATGAGTTGTGCGAGGGCGGTCTTGCCGACGCCCTGGGTTCCGGTGAGGAGGACGGAGCGGGGGTGTTCGGCATTGGTGAGGCTGCCGGCGACCTTGGCGGGGGCTTCGAGGAGGAAGGGGGATTCGAGGAGGGGGGAACCGTCGGGGAGGGAGTCCTTTATTTCCGGGAGGATGGTGGCGAAGGCGGAGAGGAAGTCGCGGAAGTTGGCGCCGGAGGGATCGGCCTTGGGAAAATGCTCGAGGAGCGGCTTGCGGAGGTCCTCGGGGAGGCGTTGGAGGACTTCGCGGATCTGGTCGAGGTCCCAGGAGTCCTTGTCCTTGAGGTGATCGGAGACATTGAAGGATTCCTGGCGGAGGAGGCGTTGGCGGAGGAAGAGTTCGAGGGATTCGACGGCTGCGCCGTTCTGCCAGTCGGAGTCGAGGCGTTTGATGATTTCTCCGAGGAGGGGGGCGTCGGTGGTTTCCTCGAGGGTCTGGAGGACGACGGTGCGGTCGAGGAGGCTGGTGGACTCGAGGCGGTCGAGGAGGATGGCGCGGAGACGTTCGGGGTCCAGATCCTTGCGCGAGACGGCGTGGCGGATGGCGAGGCTGGCGGGGACGGGGCCGCTGTGGCGGATGAAGCCGAGGAGATCGGAGGGGGAGAGGGCGAGGTCGGCGACTTCTTTGAGGGCCTCGGCGAAGGGAGGGGAAGAGAGGAAGGCGTCGGGGGAGGCGCACTTGGCGGCCTGATCGTCGAGGGGGGCGGCGATGGAGTGGAGGTGGGGGTCTTCGGGAGTCTCCTCTTCCTTGGATTCCTCCTGGGGGGAAGGCGGGGGGGAAGGCTG
>JAQCFL010000247.1 GCA_027619375.1 Verrucomicrobiota bacterium
GGCTTTTTTTGTGCCCAGCCCCCCGCCATACCGCCCAAACGAGATGATCAGGAAGTCATAGGGTTGAAGCACTGAAGGCCCGCGCATTCGATGTCATTGCGGACCTTGATTTTGTGGATCTTGACCGGAGAGGGCTGAGGTTCCTAGGATGGGGGTATCCATCAAAAAAAGGGGGAATCCATGAAATGCGCACCATTATTTATCGTCCCGGCCCTGTTGGCCCTCTCGCTGAGTCCAGCCCATGCCTTAACCAAGGCGGAGGCCTTGCAGCTATTGGGCGAGCACGTCCTTCAACCGAGTGCCAATGACGACTTGATTTGTGCCTGGATGACGCCGCAGGCGTTGGCTGGCGGGGTGATCTCGACCTTGGATGGGGATGTGAGCGTTGATATTGGGACGCTGGGGGGTGGTTCGTATTGGTTTGCGTATGTGGATTTGGAGCCCTGTGCGTTTTTGGAGCACGATGTGTTGTATGTGTTCATCAAGGATTCCCCGACGCCAGTGGGGGTGATTCCGACGGTGGTATCGGCGGACAACTGGCCGGCCTTGGATGGAGACGAGATTGAGGATGGAGCCTTGATCGGGGGGCGGCGGATCGAGGTGCTGGGCGATGCGGTTTCCACGGAAGTGGGTGCGGCGGACGTGGCGGATGCGGACGGGGTGCCCAACTTGGTGGATGCGGACGATGACGAGCGGATATTCCTCAGTTGGGATCCGAACACGTCGCCGCCGACTTCGCACGTCATCTTTGATGTCACGCTCTCCCCTGCCGCGGTTGCGGGGGCGACGTATTACGTGAACACCCTGATTGACCTCGACCAGAGCGGGGCGTGGAAGAACACCCCGTTGACGACGGAGTGGGTGAACAAGAACCAGGCGTTCACGCCGACGGGGACAGGGACCTTTACGCTGATCACGCCAGATTTTCTCTGGAAGGGGACGGGAAATCCGAACGGGCCGACCATGGCGTGGACGCGGATGCTGTTGACGCGGACGGAGACGGTGGATCCCGGGATTTTCGGCGTGGAGGGTTGGGACGGAAGTGGGGCGTTTGTGGCGGGCGAAGTGGAGGATTTCAAACTGTATCGGAATTGTTGTCCGGGCGTGGGGTGTCCACCACCGCCGGGGGGTGGGGGCGACGACGATGATGACGACGATGATGACGATGATGTGCCGCCCGAGACGCCACCGCCGGGTCCGTTGGTGGGGTGGGACACCCTGCCGGTGAAGTATCACGCGCTCATCATTCAAGGGGTGGATCACGGGGAGGACACCGCGGCGCGGGAGGCGGCGGATCAGATGGAACGGCTGTTCACGACGCAGGGCTACAAGCCGACGCGGTTGTCGGGGAACTCGAAAAGCGCCAAGAAGGTGGCGAACAAGGACAACATCGAGAAATGGATCTGTGATTTGCTGCCGACTCTGGCTTGCCAGGACCGATTGATGATTTATTTCATCGGGCACGGGAAGAAGGCCACGCCGGGGGGGCAGATCAGGTTGCGGAAGAAAAGCAGTGGGGATCCCGGCACCTACACCGGTGCGGAGTTGCTGGCGGCCCTCGACAAGATTCCCGCCTGTTCCGGGTTGCGTTGCGACGAGACGGGCAAGTGCTGCAACGTGACGGTGATCATGGAATCCTGTTATTCGGGACAGTGGTTGGCGGGTTTGAGTGGACCGGGGCGGAACATCATCACCACCTCGGAGGGCACCACGCCGTCCTATTTCGGGACGGACGGAACGGGCGGGGCCTATTCCGACGCCTATACGGATTGTGCGAATCCATCGAATCGGGCGGCGGTGGATGGCATCCTGCCGGCCGAAAGTGCGGACGGGGATGTGGAGCCAAACGAGTTGCACGAGTGGGCGAAGTCGGTGATCGGCAGCCCCTATGGCCAGACGCAGATCCCGCAGGGCAGCGACATGACCTGCCCTTGTGTGTGTCCGCCCACCATTTGGGAGTGCATTTGTGACGCGGGAGGGGTGGTGAACTTTGGGCCTGGAATCTGGTTGGCGGGAGGTTCGCCGGTGGGGGCGTCCTTTGATGTGCCGGGGGGGGTGGTGGTGCCGGACGGCGAGCCGATCTATGACCATTTGGAGTTGCCGGTTCCGCCAGATCAATGGAACTGGGGGGTGCAGTTCCCCGGGTTTCATGGGCAGATGCAGATTCAGGGTCAGGTGTTCGGGCTCCCCCCGTTGCAGCCGCAGATTTTCCTGCCGCTTTTTGATTTTTCTCCGGCCGTGAGTGTCCCCCCGGGAGGTGGGCCGTTCGAAGTGTTCTTTCAGGTGGATGTGCCGGGTCAGCAGTTCTTCATTGGCACGGAATTTGGGCCCGGATTGAACGGGCCCTTGAACCAGATGGAGCAGCTGATTCAGGATAATCCCGACTTTGATCTCATTCCGGCCTATCGCTCCAATCGCCCCCCAGCGGCGCAGGAGATACCCATCGAGTTGATTCCGATGGAGTTGGCCACCCCGGCGGGGCCGCCGGATTGGATCAACCTGCAGTGGGAGCCGCGGGATGGTGCCGAGTACATGATCGACGCGGCGTTTGGGGATCTGAATTTTTTCCCATTGGATGGGCCCATCGACAACCATGCCTACACGATGCCGTTTGATGGACTCGTTCCCAACGCGTTCTTCCGAATTCGTTCTCAACCGTTGGGGACCGGGCCGACCACGGGAGGGCCATAGAGGGTGGGGTTAATTGGTTGCTGTCCCGCCGAGGCCGGGCTTGAATGGTGCGAGCAAACACTATGAAGCAATTTCGTCTGAACCGCCTCTTCAATGCCAAATCGGGCCGCTGTTTCGATGTGGCGATCGATCATGGATTTTTCAATCGCCCGGGATTTTTGGAGGGAATCGAGGACATCCGGGGGGCGATCGCGAAGGTGGTGGAGGCAGGACCGGATGCGATTCAGCTGACGGTGGGGCAGGCGCGGCATTTGCAGGCGATTCCCGGAAAGAACAAGCCGGCTCTCGTGCTGCGGACCGATGCGGCGAACATTTATGGGA
The DNA here is from genome assembly GCA_027619375.1 of Verrucomicrobiota bacterium. Lineage (GTDB taxonomy): Bacteria > Verrucomicrobiota > Verrucomicrobiia > Verrucomicrobiales > Akkermansiaceae > JAPKDA01. The sequence goes on from JAQCFL010000247.1 coordinate 3,013, forward strand.
AGGAGGTGCCGGCGGTGCGGTTCAACACGATGATCGAGGAGGCGGCGCTGCAGGCGGTGCGGCTTGATGCGGCCTGTTTGTGCGTGAATCTTTTCGATATTCCGGGCATCCCGGAGGTTTATCAGCAGTGCGTGGAGAACGTCATGGCGTTGAAACTGGAGTCGGACCACTACGGCATGCCGATGATGGTGGAGCCGCTGGCCTTCCAGGTGAATCCGGAGGCGGGGGGCTACATGGTGGATGGAGACGAGGAGAAGATCATTCACCTGGTGCGGCAGGCGGTGGAGTTGGGGGCGGATGTGATCAAGGCGGATCCGACCGATGATCCGTCGGCCTATCACAAGGTGATCACGGTGGCGGGGGATGTGCCGGTGCTGGTGCGGGGTGGGGGGAAGGTGGATGATGCGGAAATCCTGCGGCGGACGGTGGAGATCATGCAGCAGGGGGCGGCGGGGATCGTCTATGGGCGCAATGTCATCCAGCATGAGAATCCGGTGGGGATCACGCGGGCCCTGATGGGGATCGTGCATGATGGGCTGGATGCGGCAGCGGCGTTGAAGTTGGTGCAGGGTTGAAGAATCAACGAACGAAGACGATGGGGGAAAAAGTCAAAGTAGGGGTGATTGGGGGCGGTCTGATGGGGCGCGAGGTGGCGAGTGCGTTCGGGCGCTGGTTTGCGATGCGGGATTGTCCGGTGACACCTGAATTGGTGGCGGTGGCGGATCTGGACGAGGCCACGCGGGAGTGGTTTCGGCAGGTGGGGACGGTGACCTGGCTTGGGGCGGATTATCGCGAGCTGCTGGCGATCGAGGACATCGATGTGGTTTACGTGGCCGTGCCGCACCATCTGCACGAACGGATATATCTCGATGTGCTCGTGGCGGGAAAGGATCTGCTGGCCGAGAAGCCTTTTGGGATCGATCTGGGGGCGGCGGAACGGATCGTGGCGGGGATCGGAGATCGCTTTGTGCGCTGCAGTTCGGAATTTCCGTTTTATCCCGGGGCGCAGCGGTTCATGGCGGAGGTGGGATCGGGGCGTCTGGGGCGGGTTCTCGATATTGTGGCGGGGTTTCACCACAGCAGCGATCTGGATGCGAGCAAGGCGGCGAACTGGAAGAGGCAATCGGCGACTTGTGGGGAGATCGGGGTGATGGGAGATCTCGGGATGCATGTGGTGCATGTGCCGTTCCGCTTGGGTTGGGAGCCCGAGTCGGTTTACGCCCAACTGCAGAAGGGCTATGCGGAGCGACCCGACGGGAAGGGCGGGAGGACGAGTTGCGACACCTGGGACAATGCCACCCTGCACACCACGGTGCACATCGGGAGTGATCCGGTGCCGATGCGGTTGGAGATGAAGCGGATGGCGCCCGGGGAGACCGACACCTGGTTCATCGAGGTGCGTGGCACGGAGGGAGGGGCGCGGTTCAGCACGAAGGAGCCGAAGACGTTCTGGAGTTTCCGGATCGACGGGGAGCAGCAGTGGCAGCGCACCGACTTGGGATTCGGGACGCCGTTCAAGACCATCACGGGTGGGATTTTCGAGCCGGGTTTCCCGGATATTCTGATGCAGATGTGGGCGGCCTTCCTGACGGAGCGGGCGGGGGCGTTGGGAGAGCGCTTCGGGTGTGCGACGCCGGAGGAAGCGGTGCGGAGTCATCGGTTATTCGCGGCGGCGTTGGAGTCGCAGGAGAACTCGAGCGTGGTGAGGTTGTAGCGGGCCATGAGCGAGGCATCTTCCATTCGTTCCGGTCTTCTGGCGGCGGGAAATTTCATCATTGATCAGGTCAAGGTGGTCGATGTGTGGCCGGAGCAGGATTCGCTGGCGACGATTTTGGAGATTTCGCGATCCAATGGGGGCGGGCCCTACAACGTCTTGAAGGATCTGGCCTTGTTGGGGGCACCCTTTCCACTGTGGGCGGCGGGGCGGGTGGGGGATGATGAAAATGGGGAGGATGTGCGGTCGGATTGCGCGGCACACGGCATTGATGTGAAGGGCTTGCTGGTGACTGCGGGGGTGCCGAGTCCGTTCACGGACGTGATGACCGTGAAGGGGACGGGGCGGCGGACGTTCTTTTACCATCCCGGGGCGAATGCGCGGTTCGGGGAGGACGATGTTTCTTTTGGCGGGGATGAGGGGGCGAAAATATTTTATCTGGGCTATCTGCTGCTGTTGGAGCGGTTGGATGAGCTTGCCGCGGATGGGACGACCGGGGCGTCGCGGCTGTTGGCGCGGGCTTCGGAGGCGGGGCTGTTTACGGTGGTGGATTTGGTGAGCGGATCCCGGGAGCGCTTTTCGAAGCTTGTTCCGCCGGCCCTGCCGTTCGTCGACTGTTTGTTTCTCAACGAGTATGAGGCGGGGAGTTTGCTGGGGGAAGAGGTGGGTTCCGGGCGGGAGGAGATGATCGACGCGGCGGGAGGGGTGAGGGAGATGGGGGTGCGGGGGATGGTGGTTCTGCATTCACCGGCGGGAGCGGTGCTGGTGGACCGGGAG
>JAQCFL010000248.1 GCA_027619375.1 Verrucomicrobiota bacterium
CCGCCGCGAAAGCTCTCGGCGTCCTTTTCTCCAATTCTTCCTGACCAGAAAATCAGCTAAACTGTTACTGACGTGGGCGGTCTGTAAGAAAGGACTTGATGGATGATTAGTGGGCCTCTAACGAATGAAGTAGGAATGAGTAGGAGGCAGCTAGTGCTAACGGTAATACTGGCCTTGGTCGCTCTGCTAGTCGTTGGGATCGTAATAGTTGCCGGGAACGGTAAGAGGCGTGAAAGGCAGATGGCCGATGCTGAGCTATCCGAGGAGCTTCAATCTGATTTGTTGGGTGCAATAGAGTTGTATGTGGATCGACGCCAAACAGTTCCCAGAGATTTCCAAGCCCTGTATTCAGATGGGCAGTATCTGTTCACCCCTGCCCAATTCAATCAGATGATTGAGCTGGGGCATAATGATACTCCTGGTGGTATGCCTGTATTGAACTACATGAACGAACAGCTCGCAGAGGCAAAACGGCAGTATCAGGAACGTGAGATCATCCTGCGAGTCGGTCAGTAAGCCGAACGGATGCGACCAGGCGATGGGTCTGAGTTTGCTGGCCCGCTTCGCCGAGATCCAGATGCTCGACGTCACCATCCCCACCACCGACGGCCGCAAACTGCACATGAAGCGCTTCACCAAGCCCGAGAAGCTCCATCAACTCCTCCTCAACCAACTCAAGCTCACCCTCCCAGATCAACCCCCTCCCGAGATCCGGGCACCCGGCGGCCCTGTGGTGGAGACCTTTTGATCACAACAACGCTACATCAACGATCCCAGCCCACAATCGGGCTGAATAGCGAAAGTTGGGTTAAGGACCTTCATCGTTGATTTCATCCGGGTTGCTCGCGATCCAGACATGCTCTGCTTGGATGATCAATGGTAGGGGACGGTCGCTCCCCGCCGTCCGGCTGTTTCACCTCTCGTTACGGCATGAAGCGTCGAACAACGGGGTCCCGAACGTGACCGGTTTCAAGTGTCTCTCGATGCGCCAACCCACCGGACGGCGCGGAGCGACCGTCCCCTACCAGTCTTGAAATCGGTATTAACCACTTGCCACTCAGGGCTGACGCCGTCACGTGATCCCCACGAACTTGAATCGAAGGATTCTGCCGACGGGGAGATCGCGTTGTGGCGTCGCTACGCGACGCGGGATGTTTGAACGAGAGTTCCGGGGGCTGAAGCACCCCGGCTAACGATGGATGGTTCCTACGGGGCCAGGAGTAGGTGAGCGGCATCTTCCCGGGCCGGCACGGGCTGTTGGTTCACCCTACAGTGCCTCGCATGCCGCGAGGAGGAGGCGTTCGGTGGTGGGCCAGTCGATGCACTTGTCGGTGATGGATTGGCCGTAGGTGAGTTGGTCGAGGGGTTGGGGAAAGTCCTGGTTGCCGGCGACGAGGTAGCTTTCGAGCATGGAGCCGATGATGGCTTTGTTGCCGGCGACGCGCTGGGCGACGATTTCCTCGAAGACGCCAGGCATTCGTTGGTCGTCCTTGCCGCAGTTGGCGTGGGAGGCATCGATCATGAGGTGGGGGGGGATGCCGGCATTCTCGAGGATGGCCACGGCATGGGCGACGCTGGCGGGGTCGTGGTTGGGACCGTCGGCTCCGCCGCGGAGGATGACGTGGCAGTCGGGGTTGCCGGAGGTGGAGACGGCGGAGGCGACGCCCTGTTCGGAGACGCCGAGGAAGGTTTGTGGTTTGATTGCGGCGCCGATGGCGTTGACGGCGGCGACGACATCCCCGCTGATGGTGTTTTTGAAGCCGATGGGCATGGAAAGGCCGGAGGCCATTTGGCGGTGGGTCTGGCTTTCGCTGGTGCGGGCGCCGATGGCGGACCAGGAGATGAGGTCGGCGATGTATTGGGGGGTGATGGGGTCGAGGAGTTCGGTGGCGGTGGGGACGCCGAGTTCGATGACCTCGCGGAGGAAGCGCCGGGCGAGGTGGAGGCCCTTGGGGATGTTGTCGGTGCCGTCGAGGTCGGGGTCCATGATGAGGCCCTTCCAGCCGACGGTGGTGCGTGGTTTTTCGAAGTAGACCCGCATGACGAGGTAGAGCTTGTCGGAGACCCGGTCGGCGAGGTCGCGGAGGCGTTTGGCGTATTCGAGGCCGGCCTTGGTGTCGTGGATGGAGCAGGGGCCGACGATGACGAGGAAGCGGGGGTCCTGTCCGGAGAGGATGGCGCGGATGGTTTCGCGGGAGGAGGCCACGAAGGAAGCCTGGGCGTCGCTGCGGGGTATTTCCGAGATGCTGAAGGCCGGGGCGGGGAGGGGGATGTTTTGAACGACGTGGAGGTCCGTGACTTTCGGGGCGGTGTTCATGGGCTGGGGGGCGAGTGAGGACCAGATGAGGGAAAGAATCGAGTCCGAAGGCGTGATTTTTGGCTGTCGGGCCGGGCTTGGGCATCTAGCCTCGGCCCATGAAGCTGAAGGGGGAGAAGTTGTTGCGTCGGTTGACGGAGGCGCATGCGGTGCCGGGATTCGAGGGGGAGGTGCGGGAGATCTTTCGGGAGGAGCTGGCCGGAGCGGGGAAGTTTAGGGCGGACCGGAATGGGTCGGTGCTGTGTGAATTGCCGGGCAAGGGGCCAAGGGTGTTGCTGGCGGGGCACATGGATGAGGTGGGGTTCCGGGTGCAGAGCATTACGGCGGCGGGATTTTTGCAGCTGGTGCCGTTGGGTGGATGGTGGACGCATGTTTTGCTGGCGCAGCGCCTGCAGGTGAAGACGTCGGCGGGGCGGAAGATCATCGGGGTGGTGTCGTCGAAACCGCCGCATTTCCTGACCGAGGAGGAGCGCAAGATGGTGATGCCGCTGGCGAGCATGTTTCTTGATCTCGGGGCGGCTTCCGCAGAGGAGGTGGCGAAGTGGGGAGTGAAGGTGGGGGATCCGGTCGCGCCGTTGACGGACTTCACGCCGATGGAGCGGAAGGGTCGCTATTTGGCGAAGGCCTTCGACAACCGGGTGGGGATGGGCGGAGTGATCGAGGCCGGGCAGACGCTGGCCGCGGCGAAGCGGGCCAACACCGTGCTTCTGGCGGGGACGGTGCAGGAGGAGGTCGGTTTGCGCGGGGCGCAGACGCTGGCGGCGATGGCCAAGCCGGATGTGGCGGTGATCCTGGAGGGGACGCCGGCGGATGACACACCGGGGTTCAATTTGGAGACGAGCCAGGGGATCATGGGGCGCGGGGTGCAGATTCGGTTGCACGATCCGGGGGCGATCATGAATCCGAAGCTGGTGGAGTTGGCGGTGGCGACGGCGGAGAAGGAGAAAATTCCGTATCAGCTGGCGGTGCGGACGGGAGGAGGGACGGACGCGGGGCGGGTCCATCTGGCCGGGGAGGGGGTGCCTTGCGTGGTGCTGGGGGTGCCGGCGCGTTACATTCATTCGCACCAGAGCATGATCGATATCGGTGACTACGAAGCGACCGTGAAGCTGGCGGCGGCACTGGTGAAGCGGATCACGGCGGCCGAGGTCAAGAAGCTGACGTCCTATCTTTAATCCCTCCGCATTGTTTTCGTGATCAGTATTCTCTCGTGTTTGACGGCGTTCCTTTTTCTGGGGACCTGGGTGCACAATCTGGATCCGGTGTTGCTGCCGGTCTGGGGTCCCCTGCAATTGCGCTGGTATGGGCTGGCGTATCTGGCGGGGTTTGTGGCGGCTTATGTTTTGCTGAAGAGATTTGCTAGGAAGGGTCTGTGGGTCTTGAAGGAGGAGGAGGTCCCGGATTTCATCGCGTATGGGGCGATGTTCGGGGTCTTTCTGGGGGGGCGACTGGGGTATGTGCTGTTCTACATGATCCCGGACCGGGGGATCGGGTCGGTGCTGGATGATCCGGGGGTGATCTTCCGGGTGTGGGACGGGGGAATGGCGAGTCACGGCGGATTTCTCGGCTTGATGATCTTCACGCTGATCTTTGCGTGGCGGAAGAAGCGGTCGTGGCCGGGAGTGGGGGACGGTCTGGTGGTGGTTTGTCCGCTGGGGTTGTTGTTCGGGCGGGTGGCCAACTTCATCAATGGGGAGCTCTATGGGCGTCTGGCGACAAGTGTGCCGTGGGCGGTGAAATTTCCGGCCTCGTTGGCGGATGCCGCGACGAAGGATCCGGAGCGGTTTGAGAAGGCGATGGGAGCGGTGGTCGCCGAGGATCCGGAGCAGTTCGGGGGGTGGGCGCAGAGTTATTTTCAAGCGAAGGATGCGGGGGACCTCGAACAGGCGCGGAGCCTTGCCGGTGGATTCACACAGCATGTGGAGGTGGTGGCGCGGGACAATGCGGCCGTATCGGAGGCGATGGCACCGTATTTGGAGCCGCTGCATCCGTCGCAGCTTTACGAGGCGTTGTTGGAGGGTGCGGTGTTGTTTGGAGTGCTCTATTTTCTGCGGGTGCGCTTTCCGAATCTGGCGCACGGGGTTCTCACGGGGTTATTTTTCATTCTCTACGCTGCATTTCGGATCGTGGTGGAGGGCTATCGTGAACCGGATGCGGCCTGGGTGATCGAGGGAACGCTGACGAAGGGTCAGTTTTACTCGCTGTTCATGATCGTGATCGGGATTGGCTTCCTGATTTATGCGCGATGTCGGGGGCGGCAGGCGGCGGTGGAAGCGGCGAAGGCGCGGTGACTTGCGGGGGATGGGATCGGGTTGATGGCCGGGACGGTTCGGACACGGGAGGGCCAGCGACCGGGACGGTCACGCCACTGGTTGGGGAGTCGGCTAGGCGGTTCCGTCTTCGCTGAGCTACGCCGGGACAGGTGGAAAACAACAGTGTTCGGCATGGATCGTGCTTTAACAATCTGACGGGTTGGTCCGGATAGGGGGTTGAATTTCCACTGGCCAATTTCCAAATAAATTCCAAGCATCAGGTACCAAGTTGGAAATCGAATTGAAGCAGAGGCATCAACTCGGACTCTCGTGCTCGTCATTCGCGATTCCGGATGTGGCACCGGGCATCAGCAGTTGAGATTTGGTCTTGGATTTGAAATTTATTTGGAAATTGTCGGTTGGAAATTCTTAGAAGGTAGCCTCGGCGAGAAATGGCTCCACTTTCATTGAGGGCTATTACCAGTTCAGCATTCGCCATGCCGAACACTGTTGGTTGGAAGCCGCCGCCATGGTGGGGGATGGCTGGCGCCCGGGACGGTCACGTCACGGGAGGGAGGCGGTGAGCGAGGATGGGGGAGGGGCGTGGGAGGAGCGGAGGGCGGAACCGCCGACGCCTCGCAGAGGCGCCGCTACGCGGAGAGCGGGGAGGGCTGATGACCGGGACGGTCAGGCCACTGTGTGGAGGAGTCGGCTGGGCGGTTGGAAACCGCCGCCACTTTGATCAGCGGGGGATGACGAGGGTTTTGCCGATGACGATGTTGGTGCCGCGGAGGCCGTTGGCCTTTTGGATGGCGGCGACAGAGGTGCCGTAGCGGCGGCCGAGGGAGTAGAGGGTATCGCCGGCTACGACCACGTGTTTGGCGGCGGGGTCAGGCTTTGGTTTGACGACCACCGG
>JAQCFL010000249.1 GCA_027619375.1 Verrucomicrobiota bacterium
GGAGTGCGGAATTGTCGGAGGGAAGAGGGGGAGCGGGGTTGGGCGGACGAGGTGGGCGTCGTAGGTCCCAGTGGGAGGAGGGGAGCCGGGGTTGGGGGGGGCGACGTGGGCGTCGTTGGTCCATTGGGGGAGGACGGCTGGGCGGTTGGGAAACCGCCGCCACGGGGCGGGTCAGGACCAGTCGAGGACGATTTTGCCGGAGTTGCCGGAGAGCATGGTGTCGAAGGCTTCCTGGAAGTGGCTGGCGGGGAAGCGGTGGGTGATGACGGAGGAGGTGTCGAGGCCGGCGCGGATCATGGTGCTCATCTTGTACCAGGTTTCGAACATTTCGCGGCCGTAGATGCCTTTGAGGAGGAGGCCCTTGAAGATGACCTTGTCCCAGTCGATGGGGAAGCTGTCGGGGAAGATGCCGAGGAGGGAGACCTTGGCGCCGTGGGAGGAGTGGGTGAGGATGTCCTGCATGGCGGCGGGGTGGCCGGACATTTCGAGGCAGACATCGAAGCCTTCCTTCATTTCCAGTTCGAGTTTGACGTCCTCGAGGGATTCCCTGCTGACGTTGACGGTGCGGGTGGCGCCGAGGGAGGCGGCGAGTTGGAGGCGGTAGGGGTTGATGTCGGTGACGACGACGTGGCGGGCTCCGGCGAAGCGGCAGACGGCGGCGGCCATGCAGCCGATGGGGCCGGCGCCGGTGATGAGCACATCCTCCGCGACGAGGTCCCAGGAGAGGGCGGTGTGCACGGCGTTGCCGAGGGGGTCGAAGGTGGCGGCGAGTTCCTCGGGGATGCCGTGGTCGAGTTTGTAGACGTTGGTGTAGGGGACGGAGATGTATTCGGCGAAAGCGCCGGGACGGTTGACGCCGATGCCGAGTGTTTTCGGGCAGAGGTGACGGCGGCCGGCGAGGCAGTTGCGGCAGCGGCCGCAGACGATGTGACCTTCGGCGGAGACGTAGTCGCCCACGGCGAGGTCGGTGACGCCGGCGCCGAGTTGCTCGATGTAGCCGCAGAACTCGTGGCCGACGGTCATGGGGACGGGGATGGTGCGCTGGGACCAGGCGTCCCAGTTGTAGATGTGGAGATCGGTGCCGCAGATGGCGGTTTTCTTGACGCGGATGAGGACGTCCATCGGGCCGACTTCGGGGATGGGGACTTCCTCCATCCAGAGTCCGGGTTCCGCCATGGCCTTGACGAGTGCTCGCATTCCTCCTTTAGAAAACCAGGGCGGGGGGAAAGGCGAATCAAAAATGCGGTATGGGGCGAAGGGGTGGAGATTTAACTAATTCGATTTGCGATTGGCATCCGGGCGGGAGGCGGTACACGGGGGAGTGACCTTGGAGGATCTCGGGTGGAATGAGGATCTCGCGGCGGAGTTTACCCGGCATGCGAAGCGCGGGTTGGTGCCCGGACGGGTGATCGGGGAGACGAAGATCAATTACGGCGTGCTGTTAGAGGGAGGGGATGTGTTGGACTGTGTGCTGGCGGGGAAGCTGTGGCACGACGCGGGCTGCGATGCGGATTTGCCGGCGGTGGGGGACTGGGTGGGGCTGGACTTGGGAGGGAAGCAGGATGAGGTGGTGATCCGGGAGCGCCTGGCGCGGCGGACGCGGTTTTCGCGGAAGATGCCGGGGAAGAGTTCGGAGGAGCAGGTCATCGCGGCGAATGTGGACCTGGTGGTGGTGGTGACCGATGCGGGGGAGGATTTCAGTCCGCGGCGGATGGAGCGCTACCTGATGTTGATCGAGAAGAGCGGGGCGAAGCCGGTGGTGTTGGTGAACAAGGCGGATCTGTATCCGCCGGAGCAGAGTGCGGAGGCGGCGGAGGTGATCCGGGGCTTGAGTGACACGGTGGAGGTGCACGTGACCAGCGCGGTGGAGTCGGAAGGTTTGGAGGGGCTGGAGGTGCTGCGGGGGTATCTGCAGCCGGGGGTGTCGCTGACCCTGGTGGGATCGAGCGGGGTGGGGAAATCAACGTTGGTCAATCAGTTGTTAGGGGAGGAGTGGCAGTGGACGGGGGAGGTGAACGAGGTGACCGGGAAGGGGCGGCACACGACCACGGCGCGGGAGTTGATCGTGCTGCCGGAGGGAGGCATCCTGATCGACAATCCGGGGGTGCGGGAGGTGCAGATGTGGACGGACGAGCACACCCTGCGGGAGAGCTTTACGGATGTGGAGGCGCTGGGGGGGCTGTGCAAGTTTGCGGACTGCAAGCACCAGGAGGACGCGGGCTGTGCGATCCGGTCGGCGGTGGAGGAGGGGCGGCTGGATGCGGCGCGTTACGACAGCTATTTGCGGCTGGAGGAGGAGATTGAGGAGCTGAATTTTCGCCGGAAGAAGCGGCAGATGTCGACGGAGCGCTGGGCGAAGCGGAATAGGAAGGTGAAGGCGCGGAACTTTGAGGATCGGGTGGAGATGGATCGGGAGGAGCGGGGGGAATTCTAGTTATCGGTTATCGGTTATTGGTTATCGGGGGGGAATGAGGGAAGAGGAATTCAGCGCGGGGTGGCTTTTGGGGGGGCTCCGCCCCGGAAGAGAAAACCCCACGCGGGGCGAGCCCGGTGGGGTGGGGGAAACAGATAACTGATCCCTGATCGCTTTGCGATCAGGGGATCTCGAAGATTTTGGCTTTGTTGACGTCGGGTTTGCCGTCGGAGCCGATGGGGGCGGTGGAAGGGTCGCGGGCGAGTTGGCCGGAGCGGTAGCCTTTCACGTCGATGACGTTGTGGGGTTTGTAGGGGCTGATGACCTGGGTGGTGGTGCCGGCGATGGGGGTGGCGAGGGGGTAGTCGCTGGTGGGTTTGCGGCGGGCCGTGGAGGGCGGAGGGGATTGGTCTCCACCGGAGTTGTAAGCGCCCTTTTTCTTGTCGGCGTTCTCCTTGAGGGCGGCGGCGCCTGCACCGGCGGCGGCCCCGATGGCGGCCCCGGCGACGACATCATCGCTGTCGTCGCCGAAGATCGCTCCGAGGGCCCCACCGCCGAGGGCGCCGATGCCGGCCCCTTTCTGTTGGCCGGGGGTGCAGGAGGAGAGGAGGAGGGCGCTGCCTGCCGCGATGCCGATGGCTGCGGAGCGAAGGAGGAGCAGTGAGGAGGTCATGGCTATTTTGGGACGTTGAATTTAATTAACCTATTTGAAGTATAGGCGCAAGGGCCGGAATTGTCACTATGAATTGCTAAATTTACTGCAGATCATTTCGCGGAGCATGATGCTGATTTTCAGTGGTTTGGAGATCTTGTAGCGGCGATCAAAGACGCGGAACTGATCCTGGCGCATGCGGTTCAGGAGGGTGCGGTAGATGTGGCGCATGATTTCGGGGGCGAGGAGGGAGCGCTGTTGTCCGGAGGGGAGGAGGTCCTGTGCCTGTTGGAAGAGTGCTGCAGCGCGGTCGGCCTGGAAGTGCATGAGGGCGAGGAAGCGGCTGTCGTGGACGCGGCCGAGGAGGTCGCGTTCGGTGTATTGGAAGCGGGCGAGGTCGGCGAGGGGGAGGTAGATGCGGACGCCGTTGGAGAGGTCTTCGCCGACATCGCGGATGATATTGGTGAGTTGGAGGGCGTGGCCGAGGGTGATGGCGTAGGGGCGGGCCTCGTCGGTGGCGCCGAAGATGGGGAGGCAGGCGAGGCCGACGGCGCAGGCGACCTGATAGTTGTATTGCTGGAGGTCCTTCCAGGTGCCAAAGCGTTGGGGATGGAGATCGCGTTCGCAGCCGTCGATGATGTCGTGGAGGAGTTGGGGATCGATGGCGCGGCGCTGGCAGACCTCGCGCACTTCGGCGGCGAGGAGTGGTTCGTCCCGATGCGGTTCGCGGAGGGCGTTGTGCCACTGTTGGAGTCCACCGCGTCGTTCGTCGGGAGTGCGGTGAAGGTCGTCGGCGAGGTCGTCGATGATTCGGCAGAAGGCGTAGAAGGTGACGAGGTCTCTGCGGCGATCCCTGGGGAGGCAGCCGAGGGCAAAGGCGAGGTTGGATTTCGCCTTGCGGGTGATCTCGGCGGAAGAGGAGCTCAACGAGGGAAGTCGGGGTTGGATGGGGACTAGCGGATGAAGCCCCAGTGGCCGGTGGTGATGGGCCAGAGGGAGAAGAGGGCGGGGCCGACGGCGTTGTATTCGTGGACGGCACCCCAGTAGCGGGAGTCGAGGGAGTTGTCGGTGTTGTCGCCGAGGGAGAAGTATTCGCGCATGCCGATGGGGGCCTCGGCCCGGAGGTGGAAGCTCTGATCGGGTTGGAAGAGGACGGGCGGGACGCGGGCGTTGCGGGGGTCGGCGAGTTCGTAGCCGACCTCGTTTTTGAAGGGGCCCTCGGTGTTCATGACCTGGAGGAGTTTTTTCTCCTTGGGTAGTTTGTCGTTCACGTAGAGGCGGGGCGGCTGGATCTGGAGGGAATCGCCGGGGACGCCGGCGAGGCGTTTGATGTAGTGGGAGCCGGCGGCCTGGTCGCCGGAGCTTTTGTGGATGCCCTCGATGCCGCGGGTGTCGAAGACCCAGACCTCGCCGCGGGTGGGGCGGCGGAAGTTGTAGGAGACCTTGTCGACGAGGACGAGGTCGCCGCTGCTGACGTGGCCGGAGGCGATGATGGTGCCCTGGGGGAGGGTGGTGCGGGTGATGCGGCCGCCCTGCAGGTCGATGGTTTCGCTCAGCTTGAGTTCGTCGAGGACGACACTGAGGGGGGCGGGGATGGAGAGGATGCCGTCGGTGAAGTGGAGTTGGGTGTAGGTGAAGAAGTTGTATTTCTGCACCTGGACGATGCACTGGCTGGCGTTGTTGGAGATGAAGGTGCGGGGGTGGTCGAGTTCCTCGTAGACATAGGTGCGGCCGCGGAGGACTTTTTGGGCCATGCGGACCGGGAAGCTGGGGAAGTCCTTGTGCTCCACGTACTCGCCGGTGATGCCGTTGAGGGTGGGCTGCATGGAGCCGGTGGGGATGCGGAAGGGTTGGAGGTAGTAGGCGCGGATGCCGAGGGCGACGACGATGGCCACGAAGAAGACCTCCACGTTTTCCTCGATCCAGCCCTGGCGCTGGTAGCTGGAGAGGGAGCGGTCACAGGCGCTGGTGAGGAGCTTTTCGGCGGCGGAGCAGGCCTTCTGGTCGCCCGCTTTCATGGCGGCGAGGAGGTCGGCGCGTTTGGCCTCGATGTCGGCGATTTTTTCGTCGGCGAGGAGATCGCGCTTGTAGTTGAGAAACTTGTTGGCGCCCTTGTAGAGGAGCTTGGCTTCTTTTTTCCACTTGGGTGCAAACATGAGAATCGGGGCGGTCCGGGGGGAGGAGACACCGGATTCGGGGGATTTGCACGGGTTTTTGTGGGGAGGAGAGGCGCGGGGCCGGAGGCCGGAAGCCAGGGGTCAGAGGCCAGGGGCCAGACCTGAGGAAGAGACCGGAACCCGAAGGTCGGAGGGGAAGAGGGCCCGGAGTGCGGAGGCTGGACTCCGCCTGGTGGGGGCTGGCTGGACAGCTGCGGGGAAGAGGAGTCGGGCGGAAGGGGAGGAGCGGGGCTT
>JAQCFL010000250.1 GCA_027619375.1 Verrucomicrobiota bacterium
AACCTTTTGCAGGCTGGAAGCCTACACCACATTGGGGAAGTCATGCTACCGGGACGGTCACGCCACGGGACGGGGAGTCGGCTGGGCGGTTGGAAACCGCCGCCACGGGGGAGGAGCTACGACCGGGACGGTCATGCCACGGGGGTGGGGAGCTTGATATTCGGGGGGATTTGGCATATTTAGAATAATTCCAATTAGGACTTGCGACTGGTTCTCAGGGCCGTAGGTTCCCGGCGGTTTATGGTGTCACGCGATCAGGGAGGGGAGCACACGGACGGGGAATTCCCGGCGGTGGTGGGTGGATTGCGGATGACGAAGCAGCGGCGGGCGGTGTATCAGGTGTTGTTGGACGACCGGGATCATCCGACGGCGAACGATGTTTTTCGGAGGGCGCAGGATCGGATGCTGTCGATTTCGTTGGCCACGGTTTACAACTGCCTGGAGGCCTTGGTGGAGCATGGGTTGGTGAACCAGGTGAACTTTGACCGGGAGCCGTCGCGCTTTTGCTCGAACCTGAAGGAGCACGTGCATTTTCACGATGAGAAGACGGGGGTGATTCATGACATCACCTTCAAGCCCGGTGCGAAGCTGGAGGATTTGCTGGAGTTGCCGAAGGGGACGGAGGTGACGGAGGTGGAGCTGACCATTCGCGGGATGTTGCCGAAGCAGAAGTAGATTTTAGAGATGAGCCTTATTGTTAAAGACCTGCATGCAGGAATTGAAGGAACGGAGATCGTCAGGGGATTGAGCCTTGAGGTGCCGAAGGGGGAGGTGCACGCCATCATGGGACCGAATGGTTCCGGGAAGTCGACCTTGTCGAAGGTGATCGCCGGTCACGAGGACTACGTGGTGACGAGCGGATCGGTGACTTTGGACGGGGTGAACCTGCTGGAGCTGGCGGTCGATGAGCGGGCCCGGGCCGGGGTTTTTCTGGCCTTTCAGTATCCGGCGGACGTGCCGGGGGTTTCGAATGCGAACTTCATCCGGGCGGCGCTGCAGGCGCGGATGCCGAAGGGCGAGGAGCTGGATGCGGTGGCTTACTACAAGGAGCTTTACGCGAGGATGGATCAGCTCGGGATGGACCGGAAATTCACGGCGCGTTCGGTGAACGAGGGGTTTTCGGGTGGCGAGAAGAAGCGCAATGAGATTCTGCAGATGATGATGCTCGATCCGAAGTATTGCGTGCTGGACGAGACGGATTCCGGCTTGGACATCGATGCGCTGAAGGTGGTGGCGGAAGGGGTGAACTCGATGCGTTCTCCGGAGCGCGGGTTTTTGATCATCACGCACTACCAGCGTCTGCTGGATTACATCCAACCGGACCACGTGCACGTGCTGGCGGGCGGGAAGATCGTCCGGAGCGGCGGGAAGGAACTGGCGCTGGAGTTGGAAGAGCGCGGCTACGATTTTCTGAAGGAAGAACACCTGACCACGGCCTGATATGAGTGAAGCGGTACAGACACTGGATGCGGACACGAAGAGCGCGATCAACATTGATCGCGAGAAGGGGGACTTCCGCTATCCCGAGAAGCATAAATTTGACGCGGGGACCGGGTTGAGTGCGGCGACGATCGACTACATCTGCGACGTGAAGGGCGACAAGGACTGGGTGCGGGAGTTTCGGCACCGGGCGTTGAAGGTGTTCGAGGGCAAGCCGATGCCGACGCATTGGGCGACGAAGGATCTGGAGAACATCGATTTCGACAAGATCCGCTACTATCTTTCGGACGGTGCGAAACCGAAGCGGACCTGGGACGAGGTGCCGGACGACGTGAAGGAGACCTTTGAGCGCCTGGGTATTCCGCAGCAGGAGCGTGCTTTCCTGGCGGGGGTGGAGGCGCAGTTCGACTCCGAGGCAGCCTACTCGAACGTGAAGGAGGAGTTGTCGAAGGAGGGGGTGATTTTCGTGAACTCGAACGAGGGGCTGAACGAGTATGAGGACATTTTTCGTCCGTATTTCGGGAAGGTCATTCCGACGGGGGACAACAAGTTTTCGGCGCTGAACAGCGCGGTGTTTTCGGGCGGGTCGTTCATCTACGTGCCGAAAGGCGTGAAGGTGAAGCATCCGTTGCAGGCCTATTTCCGGATCAACTCGGAGAACTTCGGGCAGTTTGAGCGGACCCTGATCATTTGTGACGAGGGGGCGGAGTTGACCTATATGGAAGGGTGCACCGCGCCGAAATTCGAGACGGCCACGCTGCACTCGGCGGTGGTGGAGTTGGTGGCGCTGAAGGGCGCGAAGATCCAATACATCACCGTGCAGAACTGGAGTTCCAATGTCTTCAACCTTGTGACGAAGCGTGGGTTGGCGATGGAGGATGCGGAGGTGCGTTGGATCGACTGCAACATCGGCAGCCGGCTGACCATGAAGTATCCGGGTGTGGTGATGAAGGGCAAGGGGGCCCGCGGGGAGGTGATTTCGATCGCCCTGGCGAACTCCGGCCAGCACCAGGACACCGGGGCGAAGATGATTCACGCGGCGGACAACACCACCTCGAACGTGGTGTCGAAGTCGATTTCGGTGGGGGAAGGGCGCTCGACCTACCGGGGGCAGGTGCTCATTCCGAAGCATTTGAAGGGCTGCCGGAACAACACCGAGTGCGATGCGTTGTTGATCAACAGCAGCAGTCGGACGGACACCTACCCGGCAATCACGGTGAAGGGCAACCAGCATGCCACACAGCATGAGGCGAGTGTCTCGCAGGTCTCCGAGGAGATGTTGTTCTACATGCAGCAGCGCGGGCTGAGCGAGGCGGCGGCGATGAGCCTGGCGGTGAACGGCTTTGTGAACGACCTGGTGCGGGAATTTCCGATGGAGTATTCGGTGGAGCTGAAGCGGCTCATCGAGTTGGAGATGGAGGGGAGTGTGGGCTGAAGCCCGTTATTGGGAATTTGTTATTTGTTATTGGGGAAGAACATAGGATGACGGCGATTTTGGAACAGATGAGTATTCTTGAGCGGAAGCCGGAGAGCCTTGCGGGGGTTCCGGAATGGTTTAGCGAGTCCCGGGCGGAGGGGTGGAGGCAGTTCCTGGAGTTGCCCATGCCGGCGCGGAAGAACGAGAAGTGGCGATTCGCGTCGCTGGGCAATCTGCAGTTCGAGGGGGTGATGGTGCCGCCCGAGGCGAAGGGTGAGGGGCATTACGGGGCGAAAGGGCTGGAGGTGCGGGCGGCGCGATTTGGTTTCGTGAACGACACTTTGGTGGAGTCGGAGAGCCATGTGCCGGAGGGGGTGATCTGCATGCCCTTGCGGCAGGCGCTGGAGGAGCATTCCGAGCTGGTGCGGGAGCATTTCATGCGGCAGGAGACCACGCTCGGATCGGCGAAGTTTTCGGCGTTGCATCGGGCCAACGTGAGTACCGGGATGTTCATTCACGTGCCGGCGGGGGTGGTGGTGGAGGACCCGATCGAGGTGTTTCACTGGTTGGAGGGAGAGAACGTGGTGGCCTTTCCGCACACCCTCGTGGTGGTGGGGGAGAATGCGAAGGTTTCGGTGGTGGACTATTTCCAGAGCGACTCGAAGGTGAAGGGATCGTGGGCCATTGCGGTGAATGATCTGGCGGCGGCGGAGGGGGCGCAGTTGACCTATCTGGCCCTGCAGGATCTTTGCGAAGAGGCGCGGATGATTCAGGTGAACAACACCGTGGTGGGCAAAGACGCGACGGCGAAGGCCTTCATCCTGAACGCCGGGGCGTCCTGGGCGCGGCAGGAGTCCTTGAGCCGGTTGGCCGGGACGGGGTCGCATTCCGACATGCTTTCGGTGAGCATCGGGCGGGAGGGGCAGGAGTATGATCAGCGGACCTTCCAGCACCACGCCAGTCCGCACAGCTATTCGGACCTGCTCTACAAGAACACGCTCTATGACAAGAGTCGCACGGTGTTCTCGGGGGTGATTCTGGTGGACAAGGAGGCGCACTACACGGATGCCTACCAGACCTGCCGGAACCTGATGATGAGCGGGGAGGCGGAGGCGAATTCGATGCCGGGACTGGAGATCAACGCGGATCAGGTGAAGTGTTCGCACGGCAGCACCTCATCGAGCATTGCGGATGGGGAGTTGTTCTATCTGGAGGCGCGGGGGATTCCGCCGCGGGAGGCCCGGCAGTTGATTGCGCAGGGGTTTTCGGTGGAGGTGATTTCGCGGTTGGGGAACGAGGCGCTGGAGGCCTTGGTGCTGAGCTTTGCGAGTCGGGAATTTGACCGGTTGGTGGGAATGGGGAACTGATGATTCGATAGGGTCGGGGAAGAACTGCTTGCGGGGGTGGGAGGGGCGGTCATACTTCCGGGGATGAAAAGAGGTATCTTGACGGTGTGGACGCTGGCTTTGTCGGCGTTGGGTGTGGTCGGCGGAGTGGCGTTTGCGGAGGGGCACAAGGTGCTGCTGCAGGGCAACGGGCGCCTCGCGGTGTGGGAGGACGGGAAGGAGACGTGGGAGATGAAGTGGGGGGGGATTCACGACATTCATGTTCTGCCGAACGGGAACTACATGGTGCAGAAGGGCATGCGGGAGGTAGTGGAGATCGATCCGAAGACCAAAGAGGTGGTGTGGAGCTATGATTCCTCTAAGCAGAACGGGAACGAGGGAAAACGGCTCGAGGTGCATGCCTTTCAGCCGCTGGGGGATGGGGTGGTGATGATTGCGGAGAGTGGGGTTGGGCGGATCATCGAGGTGGATCGGGAGGGGAAGATTTTGAAGGAGGTGAAGATGAAGGTTGCGAATCCGCATCCGCACCGGGACACGCGATTGGTGCGGAAGTTGGAGAATGGGCACTATCTGGTCTGCCACGAGGGAGATGGGGCGGTGCGGGAGTATGACGGGGAGGGCAAGGTGGTGTGGGAATATGCGGTGCCCTTGTTTGATCAGGAGCCGAAGGGTGGGCATGGACCGGAAGCCTGGGGGAACCAGACCTTCGGAGCGTTGCGGTTGAAGAATGGGAACACGTTGATTGCGACGGGGAACGGGCATTCGGTGATCGAGGTGACGCCGGAGAAGGAGATCGTGTGGCACCTGAAGCAGAAGGATCTGGAGGGGATCACCTTTGCGTGGGTGACGACCCTGGAGGTGTTGCCGAACGGGAACTATGTGATCGGGAACTGCCATGCGGGGCCGGGTCAGCCGTTGTTGGTGGAGATCGAGCCGAAGAGCAAGAAGGTGGTGTGGCAGTTGGATGAATTTGAGCGTTATGGGAACTCGGTGCCGAATTCGGTGTTGTTGGACGTGCTTGGGAAGTCCATGAGGTAGGGGGTGAGGGAGCCCGTTTTAGAATTGCGGAAGGTGACCGTGTGGCGCGGGGAGACGCGGGTGTTTCACCGCTTGTCGCTGTGCGTCGAGGCGGGGGAGAGTCTGGCCATTCTTGGGGGGAATGGGGCGGGAAAGAGCACCTTGCTGGCCTTGATCGCGGGGGATGTGCGGGCGGCGGCGGCGGAGGGGCCGATGGCGCGG